>PABD01000040.1 GCA_002702685.1 Planctomyces sp. | reverse complement strand
GTTGGCGTCACTGAATTGGAATCAGTTGATCGACCACAGGTCAAGGTCATCGGCCAGATCGAAGTCTTCGTCGTCTTTCTCTTGAGACTTTTTGCCCGAGTCGACCTTGGCTTCCACGGCATCGTCTTCCGACTCCGCTGAAGCGCCGTCAGCCTTCGTGGTTTCGTCAACAGCCGGGGGTTCGTCCGCAACCTCCGATTCGCTTGATGCTGCTGGCTGTTCTGCTGGAGCCTCCGACTCGATAGCTGCCGGTTCCGTTTTACGGACAGCCTGCGTCTCGATGATCATCGGCGGAACTTCTTCCTTAACTTCGAACGGAAGCTTGTCAATCGGTTCGCGCGACGGGTCCAGGTGGGAACCGACCCAATCGACCCAGGTAACGGAGGGGAAGCCATACGGACGGAATTTGTCGAGGCGTCCCATGTCTTCCTGATAGAAGTAAGCACGGTGCGTTCCGAGTCGGGAAGCGACCGGGCTGTCGATGAAGTTGCTCGAGTCCGTCGCGTTCATGTCGAATGCAACACGGGTTTCCATCTCGCGCAGCAGCTGCGAACTCAACCAGCGAGTGGCGTTCGAATAACTGTCGCACCAGAGCAGCAGATGCACACCGACCGCCGGGCCTTCTTTAATGATTTTCTGCAGATGATCCGCTCCCGTAACGGTCGAAGAGGAACCGCGTGAGCTGGCGAAGCCAAAATCGTCATCCGCTTTTCGAAGTTCACGAAAACGTCCGAGGTGATAGATCATCACGAAGATCGGAGGCAGTTTGTCCGTCGACTCCGCTTTGTTACGCCAGGCGACGTGTTTGGCCACCTCTTCCAGAAACTCGGCCGACTTCCGAATACCACCGAGCTTAACCTCATGCGGGATGGATGGAATGATTTCGTCCCAGCGGGTTTCGCCAGGCGCTTCGTCAAAGTCCCCATCCAACAGGTAGAAAGTCGCCGCCGGATGATCGGGAGTTGAGACATCCTCCGCGGGTGTATTACTCGACATGCCGAACGGACTCGAACTGTCTCCGAAGGGAGAACCGGATGACGCCGGTTTGCGGAAGATGCTCGGGACCCCGTCGTCGTCATCCGCTCCGGAGGAAATATCGCCCGAGAGCTTTTCCGTCGGGTCATCATCATCAATGAAGTCGTTGGCGAACTCGTCATCGTCGATCGGTTTGGATGATGGCGAATCCGAAAATGCCGAGGGGAATTCAGGGAAACTGCTGAACGGGTCTTTCTCCGTGGAGCCTGAATTCTCGAGGGACGAGGTCGTAGTGAAGGTTTCCGGAGTCCAGGTCGTCGGCAACTGCGCCGCAAGACTCAGCAGGCCGGTCGCCAGAATACCACGGGCGGAATCGCGCTGCGCTCCCACCATCATCAGGTGGTTGCCACTTTGCCGCCGGAACTCGCAGTAGACGGGATCGGTAATAGCGACCGCTTCACCCAGCCACATCCGATAGACGCGCGGGAAGCTGGCTTCGCGATGAGCCGGGCGGGACAGCACGATTTCAGTAACAACGTCGTTGCGCGCCGCGTCGGACGCGATGTTTCCTTCGAAGACGATCGGCGGTTCGTAGTGCAGCCCCTCCTCTTTAGTCCGTTTGGCAATGACATTGAGGTACTTGTCGCGCGTTGCGTCGCCGAGCCATGCGATCTGGAAGGGATGGTTACCTTCCAGCAGACCGTTCGCATCGTTGTAGATCGCTTCCCCCGGACGCGTAAGCAGTCGAGCCGCCGTGTTGTCTTCACTCAGAATGAGGTGGGCGTCGCTCTCGCTACACTGAAGGGCGATACGCACGGCGACCTGCCCCAAGGTACTACGAGCGAGTGAATACGCCCCGCCGAGTGTTTGCGAACCAAGCAGGACGTGAATACCGAACGCACGACCCTGACGGACGAGACGGTCGAGAAGCAGCGTTGCGTTCTGCGCGAGGCTGTCATCCTCCACGAAGAACTCCTGGAATTCGTCGACAATCAGCATGACGCGCGGCATCGGCATATCGGGCCGTGCTTTGCGGAAACCGGCGAGGTCCTGGACGTTATTATCGCGGAACAGGTCCCCACGTTCTTTGAGCATTTCATCGAGTCGCTCCAGTACGCTGACGCCGAATTCGCGGTCGGACTCGATGGCGATGACGCGCGCGTGGGGTAACGCATGAGCAGCGTACGTTTTGAACTCGACCCCTTTCTTGAAGTCGATCAGGAAGAGCTGCACCTGGTCCGGGGAGTAGTACAAGGCGAGGTTCGTAATCAGGATGTGCAGGAACGTCGACTTACCAGAACCCGTCTTACCGGCGATCAGGACGTGCTGGGAAGTTCCTTTACCGAGGTTCATGTACTGAAGCTTGGTGGCACCCGCGCGACCGAGAGGAACGGAGAGACCGGACTGACTGTTTTCCTGCCAGATCTCGCCATTTTTGGGAACGACACGTTCGAATGAAACCTCGACACGCCGGGCGTCTTTGGAGAGTTCCCCGATGCGGCGGACAATCTTGCCGAAGAGCTGCGGGTCCGGAGGCGACATGAACTCCAGTTCGAGGTTTTTCAATTCGGGATAGGAGAGGTAGAACTTCCCCTTCTTCCATTCGAACGTCGTCGAGCATTTTTCGAGTTCTTCGACGTCGAACCCGTGCGGCAACTTCTGTTTGGTATCCACGCTGATCAGCGTATACACACCACAGCGGGGACCGCTGCTGGCGATAGACAACAATCGTTTGGAGGCGGTGTCGTTAAAGTTGTACGGGAAGTTGGCGACCACCAGAATGCGATAAGGTTCCGCAACTTCGCCCGCGTGATGGTTGTAGTCCTCGATGGTTTCGTATTCGTTACGCAGGTAAGCCTGGAAGACGTTCTCCATGTGCTCGGTCAGTTCGGACAAACGAGCGTCGATCTGTCCGGGCTCCGTCCAGATGCGGTTGTTGATCATCAACTCGTCGTAGTCGGCGAGATGCATGAACGACGAGAAGTCTTCACCGAGGCCCATCGGGTCGATAATCGTGAAGCGGACCTTACCCGCCGGCAATGTGCTCAACAGGCGGAGCATCGCGGACTGCATGATGTCCGAGCATTGCTCGCGGCTCTCGGTGCCGGTTTTGATGAGCATCGAGGTATCGTTCGGGAATGGCAGCACCAGCGGAATGCGGTAATCGGTCTCTTCCGGCATCAGGTTCGAATCCATCGGAATCGCTTCCGGGATTTCGGCCATGTCGAAGTACATGTTTCCGAGACGGATTCCTTCAGGAATAGACCGCGGCAGATGCCAGTCGGGGCTCAGCAGTTCGGCCCACCCCGGCGTTTCCTGATCGCTGATCTCCTGCATCTGATGAACTTGTTCATCGAGTGTGTGCAATGCACCGCGCCAGCGTGTGGTCAAACCCTCGCGGGTTTGGTGTTCGGCATCCTGTTGGGACTGCAGGTACTGGTTCTGTTCGGATTCAAGTCCGCCGTAGTGCTCCTTGAACTGCCCTGTCATCCCCTGCAGGTGCTGATGGTAGGTTTCTCCCGCCTGATTGATCGCGGCCTGACGATCCTTTTCGAACTTTTCCAGTTTGGGTTTGTATGTGTTATCGAGCTTGGACATCAGCGCGTTATGCGACTGATCGATTTCTTTGAGTCGCGCCTGGTGCTGCGCTTCGACCTTCTTCAGCGCCTCTCGACGCTGACGTTCGATTTCTTTGTAGACGCGGGCGTATTCGGCCTTCTCGAGACTGAGCGCGGCTTTCGCCATTTTCACCCAGGCCTTTTGCGCATACTGGCTGTTCACGTTGCAGCGCTGCAACCGCAGGAACTCGGTCTTGGCCTTCCCCACGACGAGGAGATAGATCGCGAACGACAGAATGAACGAAAGACCGCAGCCGATTCCGATGCTGTATTTCAGCCATTGTGCATCCCCCTGCCCGATGGGGAGACCGAACCACGATGGCTGGACGAACATGACCGATGCGACGGATAGTGCTGCGGCCAGCACGAAAAAAATCACGACGATCTTCCAACCCGCCACCAGTTTCGGCAGCACGCTTTTCTGCAGCCCGACGAGTTGATCTTCCACCGCGTTGAAGTTCTCGCGGAAGACGTCGCGCGCATCTTCCATCGTGTTGATCTGGATGTTGGAAGAAGGAGGAATGTTTTCGGTGGGACGCAGGCCCCAGTGGCTCACCAGTTCGACCGCCTTCTGGTAGAGGTCGGCGAGCACGACTTTGTCGGACTTGAATTGCTCCTGGCTTTTTTCCAGCGAGGATTTGAACTGGTCGAATTTCAGTTTCGGGCTGTCGTCGGACTGGTCGTCGAACATCGACTTGACCATCCACTCGGATTCTTCCCGCTTGTCTTTCGCTTCCTCTCTTTCTTTCGCGAGATTGCGCACTGCCTCCGCTTTGCGGGAAGCGTATTCCTGTTCGACCGCCGCGACCTGCGCATCGAAGTCGGCATTGATCTGATTGCACTGGGCTTCGAAGTGCTGACGCAGTTCCTCAGAACGGTACTGGTGTTCCTGCTGAGAAACCTGAAGCGCCTGCCGATACTGCTCGGCTTTCTCCATGGTCACATCGCCGAACTGCTTTTCGAGATAGTTTTCGGACTGCGTCCGCTTGGCGACGGCTTCTTTGAAGTTGGAGATGAGTTCGGATTGAGCAGAGTGAGATAGCGGCTTCGCCATGTTGTTAGCCAATCTGAAAGGGTCTCACGCAACCGTCCTCAGCCACTGATGTCACAGTCGCCACGAGGGTCACGGAGGTGAACTTCCTTAATTCCGAGAATTTGAGTCTGTGAGATGTATTGTCGTAGGACGTGATCGCCGGAGCACAGATCGACGAAATGAGCGGTCGATTCCGAGCTGCCTGTTTGCCCGCTATGAAGTAGCCCACTGTGTATTAGTCCGCTGGATACTCGTCCGCTGTGGAAAGTCCGAGTTCCGTCAGACCTGGACGAGGCAAAACTGATGTTGCTGATAGTCGTCGCGACAGATTGCCGCCAGGGAACCGGGTGAAGAACGCAGGGAATATTCGGGCCCGCGATGCTGCAGACTCACCTTGGAAATGCCGGGATAAAGACGTCCCTCAATTATCAATCCTATCCTGCCTGAAGGCAAGCGGTTACACGGAGAATGTGACCTTCGGTGATCAATCGAAAGGGAATCGCAACGGCTGGCATAAAAAAACGAAGCCTTTCCCTGAGAAAAGGCTCCGTCGAGTTCAAAATGTCCGCTCGTCTCTGGCCCGCAAGGTTCCCCTCCTTCAAGGAGAACCCTTGCATCCGGAAGCCCCGTCGACCGGTTGAGTGGGCTCTACCAAGGAAAGAACCCTTACAACCGGCTCAACTGGACTTACCCTGCAAACGAGCGTCATTTCGAACGGTTTACTCTTTGTCGCGTTTGGCTTTTTTGAAGCCTTTTTCAAACGCTTTTTCGCCGAAGACGAGGTCCATTTTCTCGGCTCCTTCAGCGGCTTCGACTTTGCCTTTGCAGTTGTTGCAGCAGAAGCTTACCGAAACGCCTTTGATTTCGACGGCGGTCTCGGGGTTCAGTTTGCCACCCGAAATCGGACAACCTTTCTGCTCGAACTGCTTGGTCGCCACCAGCTGATGATTGGCGGCGGCAGCGAACTTGGCCGGCTCAGCTTCAAACGCTTTCGGGCAGTTGGGGCAGCAGAAGTAGACCGCGGCGCCTTTGTATTTCACCGAGTGCTCTTTGCTGGCTTCTTTACCGGAAACCGGGCAGAGCAGTTTCGGTTTTTCTTCTTCGGCAGCCGAAGTCACGGTCGGCAAGGCCTGCAGAGTGAAGGCGGTCAACGTCAGACAGGCGAGCAGCGTCATTAATTTTTTCATAGTATTTCTTTCTCAACAGTTGGGGACAAAAAACGATGGAACAATCGCGCAGCTTTTTGCGACAAGAAGAGAACGTCTCTGATGCGGCTGCGCAGTGAAATGCGTTAATCAGCGATAAAGGAGAACAAGCAGCAGGCTACGAGAAGAATCCGCCGCGAAGCGACGCGGAACGTATCTTCAAAAACTGGCGTTCAGCAGCGCCAGGTGCAAAGTTCGGCGCGTATCGGTAGCGTCGCGCAGCGAACATCAGGGTCGAATCGATCGACAATGGACGAATCGAGGATGTCTCTGAATTCAATATGAGCATTCAACCGGGGCAGAAAATCAAATGCGGGCAGGAGCGGTAGACGTACCATATCGCTCGAAGCTTCCAGTCGTGCTCCCTCTTCGAATTGAAAGCGGCACTGACAGGGAGCGGAATCTTCGCTCGAAGTATTCGAAGAAGCGTCCGCTTTGCCTCGGCAACAGGGCGGGAGCGATTCATCGACCTCACCGGCTGTCACCTCCTGGAACGACGCTACTTCATTCGCGTTCGCGGAGGGACGTTCATTCAACACCTGCATCACGCAGCAACAGGGCCGCGGTTGGCTCTGCGCAACGACACTCAATCCCAGGACGAGATTGAGAATCAGGCTGATGAAGACGTGCATGGGAAAATCCGGGAAATTCGCGAAGCGAGTTAATTCTGCCTGAAGACCAGACCATAATATCATACCAGTTTTCGAGGTTTTCCAAATATCATTTCCAGCGGTCCCAATAAATTCACTATATTTTCCGATTCCTCCAATTTGCGATATTGAGGAGCGGCAGGATCACCGCGCGGAGATCAGGTATCCCCGATTACTACCGGGTGAAACGGGCTGCCTGTTGGCGGGAACGTTGACTCAGGAGACAGGAAGGGGCAAACTTGATCTTAACTCATCCGGATTGCGGCGTTTCCGCCGATGACGCTCGTTTCCCAACCGCACCTTAATGCCCCCGATACTTCCCCAGAAGAGAACCCACCCGATGACCCGTAGCTATCGATATTCCTTGAAGAGTTTTGCACCGATACTCGCCCTCCTCTGCGGTGCGACCACCTTGCTTAGCCTCTGGACCACCAGCTCCGCTTTACAGGCTGAAAACTGGCCGCGGTGGCGCGGTCCCGACCGGAGCGGCATCAGTTCGGAGCAATCCCTGCCGACGGAATGGACGAAAACAGAAAATGTGGCCTGGCGACTGCCGCTGCCGGGCCACGGCGGGGCAACGCCGATCATCTGGGAGGACAAGATTTTCGTCACCTCCGCCGAAGGGGATGACCTGGTGCTGATGTGCATCTCCACCGACGGCGAGGAACTCTGGAAACGGAAACTGGGCGAAGGAAACGTCGACGTGCGGGATGGCCTCGGAAACTCGGCCTCCCCCTCACCGATCACGGACGGAAAGCGTGTCTGGTGCACGATCACCCAGGGCCAGTTCCACTGCTTCGACATGGAGGGAAATACCGTCTGGGAACTCGACCTGCAGAAGCGGTACGGCAAGTTCGATATTGCATTCGGAATGACATCGACCCCGGTGATCCACAAGGGGATCATCTACATGCAATTCATTCATGGAGATGGTGACCCCACCACCCAGGAAGCCAAGGTTGTTGCGTTTAGAGCAGAGGACGCAACACCGGTTTGGGAACAACCCCGCGAAACCGGAGCGAGCCAGGAAAACGAACATTCCTACGCCTCCCCGATCCTGTATCAGGATTCGGAGCGGGAGTATCTGATTACCCACGGTGGCGATTTCACGATCGCCCACGACTTGCAGGATGGGCATGAAATCTGGCGTCTGGGGGGCCTGAATCCCCATGACGACCCCGAGGTCCGCTACCATCCCACCTTGCGTTTTGTCGCGACTCCCGCCGCCGTGCCGGGCTGCATCGTGGTTCCGACAGCCAAGAACGGCCCTGTCGTCTGCCTGAAACCGGATGGCGAGGGAGACATCACTGACAAGGAAGAGTTCTACTACTGGAAGCGGAAGGACAACACCCCCGACGTGGCCGCCCCACTGATTGCGGATGGTCTCGTTTACCTGGTTCGTGAAAGTGGTGCCCTGATCTGCATCGATCAGGAGACGGGTGAAGAGCAGTACCAGAAAGGCTTCGCCCGCGGAAATCACTTCGCTTCGCCGGTTCTCGCCGATGGGAAACTGTATATCAACAGCTTTACCGGCAAGGTGACGGTCTTTAAACCGGGCCGCGAGTATGAACAGATCGCTCAGAACGACTTCCGGGAGACGTTGACGGCCTCTCCGGCGGTGTCGAATGGCACCATCTACTTCCGGACCTTCGACGCACTCTGGGCCATTCGCAACGGCGAATAAAGCATCATCGAGACCAGAAAGCCGGGCTCAGAAATTGTTGAATACAGGATACGGTCAGCGCGTCCGATCGTATCTTTTTTATTTTGCATAGGGCGCAAAAAAAACGAGGTGGATACATTCCACCTCGTTTTCGGAATCAGGACTTGAATTCGTTCGCGTCAATCTAGAAAATAGACGGCCGGTAGCATAGGCGCTCGCCCGGAACCGTTCCCACGCAGAATCGGTCCGGCTACACTACCGGCCGAACTAATCTTCTATATCAATTAGTTCGTAACCGTTGAGACACTCTTTACAAAGAGGCATGCCTCTTTGCACTCAACGAAGTCTGAAACAACCGCTTATCATCATGACGGTAGTTTCAGGCTAAACTCCGCTCGCTCCTTCAAGCTGGACTTGAATCATTTGTTGAATGACTGTTTAGCAGTGTTGTGTTTTTCAGTATTGTGTGTTCTTTGAATTGTTCATTCCAAAACGATTCGCTTCATCCTGCTTTCTCGTTTTGAACCCGGGCAAGTCTCGCTTACCCAGTTGCTAACCAGATACTGCAACGAGCATTCCATAACCCGAATTGCCCGTGCCCGAATCCTCGTTTCGAATCCCGGCTGAGGTCCCTCACGTCCATCTTGAGGAGTCTTCAGCTCTGCTATTTTGGCGATAAACAACTTGTTTCCGACAAAGTTGTGGTCGATTTCGCTTCCGATCCTAACCCCGAAAACGACCTCGAAAAAACTTCAACTTTTCTGTTTCGAGGTCATCTGCTCCGCCTCCAACCGACGAGGCAATGCATAAAAAGTAAGCAACGGCTGCTCGAACTCGGTCAACACGTCGGGTAACTCTTCCGTCGTATCTCGGCCCCGGCGAGGCCGAGAAATTCGCCTCGTCGCGGCTTCCGGCAAAGGGGTCGAAAGCGATGAGCGAATGATAGCGGGCGATTGCGAAGGGACGACGACCCTTTGGTGAACTTCGCATGAATCCGAAGCCGCTCCGATCCACGCGGTAGGCAGGCCGGTCGTACGCGTCCCACGAGGAATAGAGCGTGTCAAATCCTGACGATTGGGTGACTGGCGAAGACGGGAAAGACCGGTTTTGTTGCGTAAAATAAACACAAAAAGCAGGCCCGGATGCGGTCGGGACGAACTTTAAAAAATGTTCGAGAACTCGACTTTTTTTACGATTGTGTTTGGCTCTGAGGTCCGGCAGTATGGATTGCATGATCAAGATAGCCAACGAAACATTGCCTCAGTCCTGCCTCTGTTACCTCGCGTTTCGCGTTGCCTTCATGGAGACGCTTGAACGCATTGTACTGGCAGACCAGATTGACGAACGAAACCTGCGGCACTTCGGTTACCTGACCGAGGTCCCCTTCCTGCAGGCGGTGCCTCCGCACGTGCAACTCGATCTCCTCGCCGAGACGTGGGCCAAGCATACCAGTGCCGACCCGAATGTCGCCTCGCTGGTGGATGAGTCCGTGATCTACGCCGCCTGCGAAACTGCGGCCCTCGTCGTCGATCGCGATCCGTCGGCTGTCGCCCGCTATCTGAAGCAGGGCCCGCTGGATGTCCTCGTGGAAGCGGACACATTCCTGGCCAGCGAACTCCGCAGCCTGCATCTCAACCTGGGTAACGAGGGAGATTTCCTCATGATCTCCCAGTTCGAGGATATGCCTCCCCGCGAAGCGGAATATATGAAAGAAAAATTCGGTCTGGATCACGATCGAATCGAAGGCATGTTCGAAGTCCTGGGACGCTGGCATCATTCGGAACAGTTCCTCGCGAACCTCGAGAACCTGCTTTCCGAAAAAGAGATTGCGCGGGTCGCCTTCGATCTCAATATCGAAAGCCCGGTTTAAGCTCAGACAGCTGTTACGCGAATCTTTCGAAGACTCATAGGGCGTCGTAAAACGCAGGGCTTACGAAGCGCGCGAATCAGAATGCAATTGCAGGACCCGCGCGGAATTCACTATTCTGCACGTCGTCCTCTCTCTGGTCCCCCCGCTCGAAACCGCTTGCAGTCTCTGAATTCGACATGGCGCATTCGCATCACCACCATCATCATGGTCACTGCCACGGCCAGCCGGGAAAGCACAACCGCGCATTCGCGATCGGGATGTTGCTCAACATCATCTACATCGTTGTTGAGGCCGTGTATGGATTTCTTTCCGGTTCTCTCGCCCTGCTGGCAGATGCCGGACATAACCTCAGCGATGTGCTCGGACTCGCCCTCGCCTGGGCGGCGCTCTACCTCTCCAATCTGAAGCCGACGGAAAAACATACGTACGGCTGGGGCGCCTCGACCATTCTCGCCGCGTTGATGAACGCCTTCATCCTGATTCTCGCCCTGGGGGCGATCTGCTGGGAGGCGATCAAACGGTTCGGCACGCCCCAGGAACTTGAGGGGACGACGATCATGATCGTGGCCGCCATCGGGGTCGTCATCAATACGCTCACCGCCCTGCTCTTCATGAAGGGGCGTCACGATGACCTCAATATCAAGGGAGCCTTCCTGCATATGGCGGCAGACGCCGGTGTGTCGGTGGGAGTCGTACTCGGTGGGCTGGCAATTTACTACTGGCAGATCAACTGGATCGATCCGGTCCTCAGCCTCGTCATCGCGTTCATCATCTTCATCGGCACATGGGCACTGCTGAAAGATTCCCTCAATCTCGCCCTGCAGGCCGTTCCCGAAGGGATCGACGCCCACGAAGTCGCCAAGGCTCTCGAATCTCTGGAGAACGTGCATCACATTCACGATCTGCACATCTGGGCGCTCAGCACGACGGAGACATCGCTGTCTGTGCATCTCGTTCTCTCGGATGTCCACCAGAATGACGAGCTGCTGGCGGAGGCCGGTCAAATGTTAAAAGACCGCTTCAACATCGTCCACACAACGATCCAGATCGAGCACAACACGTTCGAATGCATCACGCAGGCGGAAGCGCACAAGTAGATCGATTCCAGAGCGGCGAAACTCAGACCAGCAGGCCGGGAATCGGGTCGGCGTTGTAGATGTGGTGCGGGCGGTCGGTTTCGTCGTGCCACGCAGCGGTCGGCGGCAGGCCGAGGGCGTTGTAGATCGTCGCCGCGAAGTTTTCAGGCGTCTGGGGATCGGCCGTCGGATAGCCACCATGCTTGTCGGAAGCACCGATGATCTGTCCTCCGGAGGCGCCTCCCCCGGCAAAGAGCACGGTCTGGCAGGCACCCCAGTGGTCTCGGCCGGGGAGGTCATAATGCTCCCGCAGGTGTGAGATCTTCGGCGTGCGCCCGAATTCTCCCGCCATCACGATCATCGTCTCTTCCAGCAGTCCGCTTTCGTTGAGATCATCGAGCAGTGCGGACACGGCCTGGTCGGTTGGCGGGAAGAGGTAGTTCTTCAGATGGGGGAACATGTTGCCGTGGGTATCCCACGTTTCATTCGCCCCGAGATTGACCTGCACGAGGTTGACTCCGTATTCGACGAGTCGTTTCGCCATCAGGCAGGACCAGCCGAACGAATGCCGCCCGTACCGATCGAGCGTCTTGTCGTCCGCGTTGGTGACATCGAAGACCTTGTGGACTTTCTTGTCGGTCAGGAGCGAAATAACTCCCTGTCGGTAACGGTCGAAAGAACGGGTACTCGCAGCGGAGTCCCACTGACGCCGTTGGTTTTCGATATTCTTCAGCAGGTCCATGCGTTTCATCAGACGCGGTTGTGTCATCTCTTCCGACAGCGCCAGGTTCGGTGCTTCGAATCGGAGGCCGTCGGTGTTCATCGGCCCCTTCTGATGGTTGAATTCAAAGACGGGGTACGCCCCTTTGGTATTCGGATGCTGAGGCGAAGCTTCGATAAACCAGGGATCATGCCGGGGCCCCATCATGCCGGCGAATTGACCCGGGATCGTGCGCCCGGACGAGTGGATCAACTTCTGGGGTAGTACGACCGAGGGTGGCAGGTTGTTCTGTTGCGGCAGCAGCGCGCCGGCGACGGAGACGATCGAGGGCCAGTCACTCGGGAGCGGCTTTACGGCGTTGAACGTCGGCGGCGTGATATTCCGCCCCGTGAGCATCACCATGTGCCCTTCGGAGTGCTCGTTGTATTTGTGCGTCAGCGACCGGACGAGCGACCAGAGGTGTGACCGTTGGGCCAGTTGCGGAAGGTGCTCGCAGATTTCGATGCCGAAAGTATTCGTCGGGATCGGGCGGAACTCGCCGCGGATATCGTCGGGCGCTTCCGGTTTCAAGTCGAAGCTGTCCTGCTGCCCCAGTCCCCCTGAGAGGAAGAGGAAGATGACATTCTTCGCTTTCACCTGCGGCATGACGGGAGAGGCGCTCGCTTCGCGCAGCCCGGCAAGATGATTCATACCGAGCCCCATCAGACCGATCGATCCCGCCTGCAGCACTGTCCTGCGGTTGAAGCGGGGATGTGAAACGCCAGTTCCCAACATAAGCGTGCCTGTTGTGAGGAAACTCATCAATGGTTACTTATGAATACCTTAAACGGTTCGACGTGTAACCTCAAGACCAAACACGCTTTATCGTTGGGATTCCCTATTCCAGCACTTCCAACTTGAAGTTCCGGAAGCGGACTTCTGTCGGTCCGCCGGAGTGGACCTGGAGGGCAAAGTGACCGCGAAGCAGCCCCCGCGGATCGATGAGATCGACACAGGGCTGCCCGTTGATCCACGTTTTGATTTCGCGGTCGCGGGCTTCAATGGTATACGTATTCCATTCCCCTTTACGGACATGTTCCTCGCCCGATTTTTCCCAGAGGAGGCCACGGCGTTCTTCTTCATACAGCTTTCCCCACCAGTCGGGGCCGATGTCGGCCTGGTAACCGAGGACCTCGTGGAAATTGCCCCGAGGCAGGCTGCGGAACTGGATACCGCTGTTGCCGGCATCGTCGACCAGTTTAACTTCCACCGTCAGGCGGAAGTTCGAAGCGACCATGTTGCTGATGATGAAATTGTTCTGCGCGAGCCCGCTCGATTTGCCGACGATCTCGCCATTTTCAACAGACCAGACTTCCTGTTCGCCCATCCAGAGCGTGAGATCGCGACCGTTGAAGATGAGCGAACTGTTTTCCTTCGTGGCCAACAGGGGAACTTGGCTGTCATGGCGGAGGTAAGCGATCAGCGAGCGGATTTGTTGCTCACTGAATGGCTGCAACTGGTTGTCAGGCATCATCGATTTCTTGCTGAGGACCTGCTCGTCGATATCGGACCTGGGTATCTCGACGATCTCTTCGGCAGTCTGCAGCGTGACCAGCGCATCGGTTTCATTCCTTACGATCCCGGTCAGAATGCGTCCGTTCTCGGTGACGATCGTGCTCGGTTGATATTCTTTCGCCATCACGGCACTCGGGTCGACGATGTTCGACAGGAGATATTCGAGATTACTCCGGTTGGAACCGGTAAGATCGGGACCGACTTTGCCTCCTTCACCGTAGAGGATATGACATCGTTGGCATGTGGCCGCGAAGACGGCTCGCCCCAGGGAGAGATCGGGCTGGGGAGCATTCGTATCATTCACCAGTTCGGCGTACTGCGCGATCAGTTTTTTCAGTTCTTCCGGCGTGTCGGTGACCGTCCCCCAGACCTTCGTTAACAGCGCGTTGAGTTCCTTATCGTCGTGGTACTGCAACTGCCTGACGAGGTCAGCAGTCAAGGCCGCGTTCGGAATCTCTTCGGCCTTGATCGCCTGCAGAAGTGCATTGCCATACGATGCCCGGCTGCAGAGAGTTGCGATGGCGAACCGTTTGTTTTCGTTGGACAGCTTCGGCCAGGCGTCGATCAACAGCGTCGCTGTTTGTTTATTGTCGTAGTTCGCCAGCCCCTTGATCGCCACGGAGCCCCACCGCTCGTTAGTAATTAAGGACTGGAGCAGCGTGACGATGTCCGGATCAGAAATGGAAAGCAGGATATCCAACGCCAATTGGCGGGAGGCTTCGTCGTCGCTCCCTTCCGCGAGCGTTCTCAGTCTGGCAATCGCATCGGCGTCTCGGAACCGGGCCGCCAGTGCGAGCGTGGCGTTGCGTACTTCTACATTGTCCGACTGGCTCAGTCGTTCGTAGACCTCTCGCCAGCCGGTGGGTTCTTGTGGATCTTTCTCACCCTTGTAAGCACGCGCGAGGCTGTTGAGGAAGGGAATCTGAACATTGGGATCGTCGCTCGATTTGAGCGCGGAAACCAGTACCTGCCTGTTCGCCACCGAATCATCGCTCGCAATGCGGCGGAGCATGAACTCGCGAATCAGGGGGATATTCTTGCCGCCTTTGAGGGCCAGTTGCAGAGCGCGTTCGGCATCGACAGCCGCGAGCGGTTCCGCGGCGTACCAGTACATCAGTGGAAGGTTATGGTCATCCGCGTCTTCCGCGTGTGTCAACAGGTTTTCGCTCACCTGCCAGCGCTTTTCCGGCGTTAGCTTCTGTGCGGCGGAAGCAATATAGAGCCGAACCACCTGCGAATCGTCGTCGCGTGCCATCGCTTCCAGCTGTGAAAGTAGTGAGTCAGAATTAGAATTGTCATCTTCGAGAGCCAGTTGGATCACCCAACCGCGGACATAGGGACTTTCATCGGCAAGGCCCAGTCGGATTTGCTCTTCTCGCAATTGATGAGTGACGTGCAACAGCCAGTAGGCACGTAACCTGCGTGTATCGTCAGGATGACGCTCGATGATGTTGAGCAACCCCTCGACCGCACCAGCGTCGAGTTCCCGCACTGCCGCGCGTTCCTGGAGAATGCGACGGGCGTGGCGGATATACCAGTCGTTCTTGTGCAGGACATACTCGGCCAGTTCCTGGTCTCCCTTTTCGGCGAGATTGATGGTAACCGGCTCGGTCTCTCCGTAGCTGACTTTGTAAATGCGACCATTGGTTCGGTCGTGCCCATCGACGCGCGCATGGTGGCAGGCATTCATGTCGTACCAGTCGATGATGTAAGCCTGCCCGTCCGGGCCGTAGCGGATGTTGAGCATCTGCGAGGCCCGATCCCCCGTCAGCAGAAAGTCTTTGCCATGACGGCCAACGTAACCGGAACCCTCTGGTTCGAGGATATCCGCGTTCAATCGCTGCCCATGGATGTTGTTCATGATGATCTGGTTGCGATATTTTTCGGGCCAGACACCACCCAGGTAGATCATGGCTCCGGCGTGTGCATGTCCTCCCCCGACCGAGTCGGACTTGCCGTTCCCGATGTGCGCCCAGGCGCCGATGTAGTGGAGGTGGTCGGCGATGGTTTTGATGTCATCGTAGGTGTGCGGATTGAAATGCTGCCCTGCCTGTCGCTGATAACGGGCGCCCTGAATGATGTGATAAAGGTGCGGAATGACGCACGCCGTGCAGAAGGCCTGACCGTGGTCGTTGAAATCGACACCCCACGGGTTACTCGTGCCGTGGGCGAAGACGTCAAACTCGTGACGTGTGGGATGATATCGCCAGATCGCCGCGTTCAGAGGGATACGCTGATCGTCGGGAGTCCCCGGTTTACCGACGCGGGAATGCGTAAAGACCCCGTGGCAGCCATAAAGCCAGCCATCCGGCCCCCAGATGAAAGCGTTTAGCGTTTCGTGCGTGTCGTGATATCCCCAACCATCGAGCAGGATTTCCGGTTCCCCATCGGGAACGTCGTCCTGATCTCGATCGGGGATGAACATGAGGTAGGGAGCGGCTCCGACCCAGACACCTCCGAAGCCGACTTCCAGTCCGCTGACGAGGTTGAGCCCTTCCATGAAGACTTTACGTACATCGTGAACGCCATCGCCGTCGGTATCTTCGAAGATCAGAATGCGGTCTCGCCCCTCCCCTTCCGGCGCGCGAGTGGGATAGGTGTATCCTTCGGCAATCCAGACGCGGCCCCGGTCGTCAATCGCCATTGCGATCGGTTGTTTGACATCGGGTTCCGCCGCGAAAGCAGTGGCACGGAAGCCTTCCGGAAGTTTCATCAGCCGGGCGGCCTCTTCAGCTTCGAGACCGGCGTAAGGGTATTCATCCGGCGTGAGTTCCGCGAACACGGGAGTCGCGGTCCCCGGTTGCCGATCGTGGAATCGGAAGTTGTCGAAGTTGACATGCCCCCAACCGCCGGGATTGTTATCGGTGATTCGGACGTAAGCCTCTTCCCCCTGATGCTCCGACAGATCCACAACGACGCGGAACATATTCTCCCGGTTCACGCCGACATATTTGGCGAGAACATCGCCCGTTCCCGCTTCGATGATTTCGACACAGGTATCAGCATGTCCTCCCCCACCCATGAGGAAGGTCGCCCAGGGTGCTGCGATCGGAAACGTGGCGGAGGTCAATGTCCCCGCTGGCTCATCACCGACTTTCTCGAAACCGCCGATCCAGAACTTTCCCTGATGCAGGCTCTTGCTGTCCGGGCGCCGTGCGTGAACGGTGTCCCCTTCGATCGGCTGTCCCTCGAACGCTTTCCCTTCGACCGTCCAGTCGTCGAGCGTCCCTGTTTCGAAATCGAGGTTCAAAGTTTTGCCGGATTTATCTTTCGGCAAGTAACCCTCTTCGGCCGCTTTGACGAAC
>PABD01000039.1 GCA_002702685.1 Planctomyces sp. | reverse complement strand
TCTGAAACTCCGCGAAGAGAAATCGAAACTGCTCGGTTACCAGAATTACGCCGAACTCAGTCTCGCGCAGAAGATGGCTCCGAGTGTCGACGCGGTCGAGGAGATGTTCGAAGAACTGCGCTCCGCCGCGTGGGATGCCGCCGGCGAGGATATGAAAGATATCGAACAGCTGGCGAAAGAGTCGGGGCAGGACGAACCCTTGATGAACTGGGACGTGGCGTTCTGGGCCGAGCGTCTCCGCGAAAAACGGTTCAGCTTCACCGACGAAGAGCTGCGACCGTACTTCTCGCTCAAGCGTGTGCTCGATGGTCTCTTTGGACTGGTGGAACGCATCTTCGGCATCAAAGTGGAAGCGGCCGATGGCGAAGCGCCTGTCTGGAACAAAGATGTCCGTTACTTCAAAATCTATGACGAGTCGGGGGCGCAATGTGCCGCGTTCTATCTCGATCCCTATTCCCGTCCGAAAGACAAACGGGGTGGGGCGTGGATGGACGATTGCCTTTCGCGCCGCATCGTCGATGGCCAGGTGCAGTTGCCGGTTGCGTACCTGATCTGCAATTCGACACCGCCGATCGGCAGCAAGCCATCGCTCATGACCTTCCGGGAAGTCGAGACACTCTTCCATGAATTCGGTCATGGCCTGCAGCACATGATGACGAAAATCAACTACGCGGATGCGTCCGGCATCAACGGAGTTGAGTGGGACGCCGTCGAACTGCCGAGCCAGTTCATGGAGAACTGGTGTTATCACCGCCCGACGTTGCTCGGTATGACCGCCCATTACGAAACGGGCGAACCGCTGCCCGAAGAACTTTTCGAAAAAATCTGCGCCGCGCGTACCTATCGCTCCGGCACGATGACGCTCAGGCAGCTCCTCTTCGGCATGACCGACATGACGCTGCACAGCGAGTTCGATCCAAACGGGGGAAAGACCGTCTTCGACATCCACCAGGAGATCAGCAAAAAGACATCCGTCCTGCCGCTGTTGCCCGACGACAAAAGCTTGTGTGCCTTCCAGCATATTTTCGCGGGAGGCTACGCCGCCGGTTATTACAGCTACAAATGGGCGGAAGTTCTCTCCGCCGACGCCTTCGGCGCTTTCGAAGAAGTTGGACTCAATGACGACGAAGCCGTCGCCGCCGTCGGCCGCCACTTCCGCGACACCGTGCTGGCATTGGGAGGGAGCCGCCACCCGATGGACATCTTCAAAGAATTCCGCGGTCGCGAACCCAGCACAGAAGCCCTGCTGCGGCACAGCGGGTTGAAGAGTTAAGTGTGCGCGTCTTTTGAGGAAGGGTGGCCCAGACAATCACGAAGTGTTGTCTGGGTGCCATCAGGCACACAAAGCGGTGAATGCGATTGGACGCGAGTGGTCTCAGGGAGCAGTTCCAATCGAACTGTTAGCTACGCCTTTGTGTCGCTGCGCGACCCAGACAACACTTTGTGATTGTCTGGGCCACCCGGGGTTTGCCTACTTCAAATCTTCATCCCGGATGTGATACTTCCGCTCGAGTTGCTGCCAGTCGGTTTTCCGTTTTTCTCGGTTGGCGGCAACTTGGCGCTCGTGTTCGCTTTTGCCTGTGAAGTGGAGATAGACTAACGCGACAAATGGGATCACCGTGATCGAAACCAATGGCAACAGGGCTAAGATACTCCGATGTTCCACGAGGAACGGCCAGCGTTCGGGATTGTTCAGAGAGTCAATCAGGAGGACCATCGGAACAACGATGATCGTGATGGCACCAATGAGGATCCACCAGAACGAACGCGAGTTGGGGTTCTGTGAGCATTCGACCTTGTAACGCGGAAAGGAAAAACGGAACAGCAGGAGGAATAGTGAGGGGACCGCGGCGATCACGAGAAATCCGGAATTATTCAGCATCCAAACGAGGAAAAGCGCCGGGCAGAGACATACGATGGTTACCTTGAGCCAGAAGACATCGATGTCTCGTCGACTCACGAAGGGGATGCCCTCATCGATCTTCCGTTGGCGTTCGGCAGGAGAGAGCTTTGCTTTGTTGAGAATCCTGTGGGCACCATTTTCGCCGAATTCATTCCAGCCTTCCTGTATCTCGACGGGGATGTTACGGCGCAGATAAAGAATGAGATGCCGTTTCGCATTCAAGGAGATTGCATCGAAAGGGCACAGGAATCTGCTGTCGGCTGTATGGAGTTCAATTGTGAAGAGGTTGTCGATCCCCTCAATTCTCTTGGGAATCCACCAGACGAGTCGAACGACCTCGGCGAGCGGGATGATGACGACAGTTCCGTTTCGGTATCCGAGGGTAATCTCTTCGGAATCAAGTGCGTATCGAAGGACGGAAGTCTTATGAAGATCGCGGCGGAGCGCAAAACCGAGTATGAATGTTCCCAAACCGAGCAAACCGAGAAGGTGAAAAGCGGCTCTCTCGTCGGACGCAAATAGGGCAATCATCCATCCGGCGAGAAAGAGGCATCCGAAGAACAGAAATCCGTTAGAGGTCTCGTAATCTTTTCCGCGTCGGCGTTTGATGACTCGGGAGGTCTTACTCATTTCATCATCGTCCCAAATCTTCATGCCGGATGCGATACTTCTGTTCGAGTTGTCGCCAGTCGGACTGCTGGTTGTTCTTCAGTTCTTCAATTCGTGCCAGGCCCAACGCGGTTCGTGCTGGATGACCCGCGGTTGCACGCGTGGGCGGGACGGGGGATTGTTCATTTCTGACAACATGCTTGACTCCTCGATACGACGGGAACGCTCCGAGCTGGCCGCCGGTTCACGCTTTCCCGTGCAGTTCGTGTTAATTCGGTGTAAGTGTAGCTGTTAGAGAGGTTTAGGAGAAGTGTGTTTCTTCCGTTAAATGCATGAACCGCCGTTGATATGTAGACCAAATCCCAATTATCGTGTATACTTATGACACAGGCCGCACGGCCACTTTCCCACCTTCGGATCAGGGTTGGTACCCGAAGCTCGTTTCCACCTGATCCCTTCCCACCCCTGAAGAGCTGACCACCCCGAACCACGGGCAACTCAGTGAGACGCGGTTGGTTATGCAGTACTGGACGTTCCCATGTCCCCGTTGTGGAAGTCGGTTCAAGATCGCCGCACAGCATCTCGGACGGAACGCTCGATGTCCGCAACCTGATTGCCGGACCCGTATTGAACTCACCCGCGAAAATTCACTCGAAGCCAACCCGCAGTCCGGAGCATCACGACACAAACCGCCTCGTTTGAGCCCCCGCACTGATCGACCTACCCCGGATAAGCGTCGGCCCACTGAGTCCCCCCGACACAGACCGACGACCGCGTCATCGAGACGCGGGAAAAAGAAAGCGTCGCAACGACGCCGCAGGACAAGCATCGTAATGCCTTTTGCCGCCATCATCCTCGGACTCCTCGTTACGGCTGTCTCTACCGCCATGTGGTGGAACACGTCGGAGGCCGAAATTCCGCAACACGACGCCGCGGTATCGATTCTCGCCCAGGGTGAGAACGGTTTACCGACCAATGGTAACGGCGACGAACCGACCCTCGTGGGGGCCGCGATAAACGCTGTCGCCGACGATACGGTCGGTGGTCCGATTGAACTCGCCGCCACTGGTAAAGAGTCGGCACTGCAGGCCCTTGCCGATCGCCAGGCGGCGCAGACGGAACAGGTCCCCCTGCAACCGATCCCGAATATCGACTTCGCCCAACAGATCGGCGAATTTACGAAGACCTACTGCATCGACTGCCACGGACCCGACGCTCAGGAGGGTGGGCTCGAGCTGCATAACTTTGACAGTGTCGAGAGTATGCGGGAACGCCGGAAGACGTGGAAGCATCTCTCTCAGCTGGTCACGATCTCCGCAATGCCTCCCGTTGATCTTCCGCAGCCTTCGGAAGAAGAGCGGCAGCGGTTCGTGCAGACCGTGGAGCTTGCCCTCAACTATGTCGATTGTTCACAGGTACCCGACCCCGGACGCGAAACAATCCGTCGGTTGAATCGGAACGAATACAACAACACGATTCGCGATCTGGTCGGGCTCGATTTGAATCTGGCGAAAGACTTCCCGACCGACGATGTGGGTGAAGGGTTCGACAACATCGGCGATGTGCTGTCACTCTCGCCGATTCTGTTTGAGAAATACATCGAAGCCGCGGAGAGGGTTACCGACGAAGCGATCCTCGATGAGATGGCGAACAGTCCTCATCACGAACGCTGGCAGGGGGAAGATCTCGAGGGAAGTGGTGCCGCCAATCTGCAGGGCAAAGAGACCTGGGCGATGGCCAGCAAAGGGTCTGTAAAAGCGAAGTTCAAAAACTACGTCGAGGATCATTACGAACTTCGCGTCGAAGCGGAGGCACAACAGGCCGGCCCTGATCTGGCCCGGTTGGAAATCACACTCGACGGACAGCCTGTCGGTCACGTCGACATCGAAGGCGAACGACAGACGAAAGAATATCATGTTCCCCTGCCGCTCGTTCCGGCCGGCGAGCATCATCTCGAAGTCGCTTTCGTCAACGACTATTACAATCCAAAATCAGACGACCCCAAACTGAAGGGGGACCGCAACGCCTATCTGACGAAGGTGGAAATCGCAGGTACGCAGCCCGTTCCCTTTGACCGCCTTCCCGAATCGCACCGGAACATTATCTTCTGTCGCCCCGATGAAACTTCCTCACCGCAGGATTGTGCCCGTCGCATCATGAGCCGCTTTGCCAGCCGCGCGTTTCGTCGCCCGGTTCGCAATGACGAAGTCGAACGGCTGGTCGAACTGGTCACGATGACGATGGCAGAGGGCGAGAGCTTCGAAAAGGGGATTCAACACGCCGTGCAGGCGACGTTGGTGTCGCCCCATTTTCTCTTCCGTGTGGAAATCGACCGGCATCCGGATGATCCGTCGCTCGCACGAAAAATTGATGATTATGAACTCGCCAGTCGGCTGTCGTACTTCCTCTGGAGCAGCATGCCGGACGACGAACTGTTCTCGCTCGCCGAAAAGAATCAGCTGCACTACCAGACGGTTCTCGAAAGCCAGATCAAACGGATGTTGCGCGACAAGAAGGCTGACGCCCTCGTCGAGAACTTCGGCGGCCAGTGGCTCAACCTGCGTAACCTCGATGAAATATTCCCGAGCAAAAAAGTCTTCGAAGGGTTCAATCAACTTCTGCGGAGCGACATGCGAAAAGAGACCGAAACGTTCTTCGCTTATGTGATGCGTGAGGATCTTCCGTTGTCGACCTTGCTGGAAGGGGAATTTACGTTCCTCAACAAACGGCTGGCCGAGCATTACGGATTGCCACACGACAACCTGAACAACGACAAGTTCGAGAAAGTCTCTCTCACCGAGCAGCCGCGCCGGGGGGTGCTGACGCACGCGAGCATTCTGATGCTGACCTCGAACCCGAATCGGACCGCACCCGTGAAACGGGGCAAGTGGATTCTCGAAAATATCCTGGGTGAAGAACCACCCCCTCCGCCGCCGGGAGTTCCGGAACTGGAAGAGAAGGGGAAAGGGAAGAAAAAACTCAGCCTTCGCGAAAAGCTGGCGGCGCACCGGGCTGACCCCGGCTGTGCCTCCTGTCATAATCAACTGGATCCGTTGGGATTCGGGCTGGAGAACTTCAATGCCATCGGCCAGTGGCGCGAGAAAGATGGCGAACATCCGGTGGATGGTTCCGGCGTCCTGCCAACCGGAGAGACTTTCAATGGTCCAATCGAACTCATTTCGATCCTGAGCGGTCGCAAAGAACCGTTCCGGGAATTGATGGCAGAGAAGATGCTGACGTACGCACTCGGTCGCGGGCTGGAAGTCTACGACCAGTGCGCCATTCAGGAAATCACCAATCACCTCAACAAGAACGATGATCGTTTCAGCGCGCTGGTGACCGCGATCGTCAACAGCGACCCGTTCCAGAAGCGACGTGGTGAAGGAGAACAGAAATAATGGCGATGAAAGTAGAACTCAACCGACGGACATTTCTTCGAGGCCTCGGCGTGACGATGGGGCTTCCGCTCCTCGATGCGATGAGTGGCAGCCAGTCTCAATTGCTGGCGGCTGCAGCCGGTGCGAAGGAATCGGTCGGCGCGTCGCCGACGCGTATGGCTTTTATGTTCGTGCCGAACGGTGTCATCGAACGCGACTGGACTCCGAAGGGAGAAGGTGCGAATTTCGAATTCAATAAGACCATGCAGGCACTGACGCCGTTCAAAAACAATCTGAACGTGCTGACTCATCTCTGCCAGGACAAAGGGAAGGCGCACGGTGACGGAGCCGGCGACCACGCGCGGGCTTCGGCTTCGTATCTGACCGGCGCGCATCCCTACAAGACGAGTGGCGCTGATATCAGTAACGGGATCTCGGTCGACCAGGTTGCGGCGATGCAACTCGGGGACCGGACCGTCCTCCCGTCACTCGAAATCGGTATCGAAGGGGGGCGGAATGCCGGTAGTTGTGACTCGGGTTACAGCTGCGCTTATTCGTCCAACATCTCCTGGAAAACACCCTCGATGCCCGTCGCAAAAGAGACGCAACCGCATCTCGTCTTCGACCGGTTATTCGGTACCGACGCCAAAGACCGCGGCAAACGCGACGCTGCCCGGAAGAGCATTCTCGATATGGTCTCGGACGATGCCCGTCGCCTGCAGCAGAAGCTGGGCAAGACAGACCGGCAGAAAGTGGAAGAGTACTTCACCAGTGTCCGCGATCTGGAAAAACGCATCGAGAGCCGCAAAAAGTTCAACCCGGTTCTGCCGGAAGGTTACGTGCCTCCGACAGCGCGACCGAACGACAAGGTCGACCACATCCGCCAGATGTACGACCTGCTGGCCCTTGCGTTCCAGACGGATGCTACCCGCATCTCCACCTACATGCTGGGTAACGCGGGCTCAGGTGCTTCTTACCAGATGGTCGAGGTCAACGAAGGCCATCATCAGCTGTCGCATCACCAGAACGAAGAAGACAAGGTGCAGAAACTGCAGAAGATCGACCAGTTCCACATCACGCAGTTCGCGTACTTCCTGGAAAAGCTCCGATCGATTCCGGAAGGGGAAGGGACTCTGCTCGATAACTGCATGATCGTCTACGGCAGTGGTCTCGGTGATGGCAACCGCCATTCGCATGATGACCTGCCAGTGATTCTTGCCGGTAGCGCCGGTGGTCGTATCCAGACGGGACGTCATCTCGTATTCAACGAAAATACACCGATGAACAACCTGTATCTGTCGATGCTCGACCTGATGGGCGCGGACATCGAAGGGATCGGCGACAGTAACGGTCGTCTGCAGGGACTTCTTGTCTGAAGCACGAATGCAGGGGGCAGCGTAAGTGGTTTCCCTGAATAAGTTGACCTGATAACAATTCCGAAAGCGGCCCGAAGAAGGGCCGCTTTTTTTGTTCACTTTTTACGCATTACAGCAGGCGAGATGGTTGGAGGTCTGTCCCGCACAGGAGAGCTGCCTGTGGACTCTGTTTCCTGGCGGGGGTATACTGAGCGATCTCGTTTCCAATCTCTCTCACGTTATTCTGACGTGCCCCCTTTGCGGCATCCTGAATTCTGTTCAGGGACATCCCCATCATGCAGCGGTTGCTTTCTTCCTCCTCCGAACGCGAGCCGATCCTCGCTCATTCCCGCTCGCATTCTGGCGTGAAACAGCGCGAGCTGCGTGGTTTCGCTCGCTATAAATTGCTTCTGGCAGTTTTGATTCTGGCCGCGCTGCTGATCGTCGGTCGCAACTATCTCACGGATTCGCTGTCAGAGAAAAAACCTGAATCTTCGGGAATGAATTTCCAGGTCACAATTCCTGTCGGTTTTGATCCTGAGGTCGTCTTTGATCGCAACAACCCTCCTTCGATGATTGCAGCGAATTCCAAGGTTCCGCTGTTTCCGATTTCTGTCGAGGGTACTATCGAGCCGACAGCGATAACGGAAGTTGCCACAACGGAAATGGAAGAGCCGCAGGAGGCGTCGAACGTTGCGGAGGAGCCGATCCCCCTGCAGCCGATTCCCGATATTGACTTCAGCGTACAATTTGGCGACTTCGTCACGAAATTCTGCATCGACTGCCATGGTCCGGACGTGCAGGAGAAAGGCCTGCGGCTGGATGAGTATGCGGACATCCCGGAGATGCGCGAGGACCGGAAAGTCTGGCAGCACGTCGCACAACTGGTGGAAATGGGAGCGATGCCACCTGCGGAAGCAGGCTCCCGGCCAGAGGATCAGGAGCGACAGCAGTTCTCACAGATGGTGGAACTGGCGCTCAACTATGTGGATTGTTCGCTCCCCCGGGATCCCGGTCGGGAAACAATCCGGCGACTCAATCGGATTGAGTATGAAAATACCGTGCGGGATCTGATGGGTAAGGAGATCGCCATCAGGGAAATCTTCCCCGTCGATGACACGGCCGAGGGCTTTGATACGATCGGCGATGTCTTATCGTTGTCACCGGTCGTGTTCGAGAAGTACTTCGTCGCTGCCGACATAATCATCAAGGAGACCTCTCTCGAACAGGTTATCGATGGCTTTCTCGACTACGAATGGGCGAACTCGGATCTGCAGCGTTCCGGCTCTGCGTCCCTCGACAGCGAGGGCTCGATCCAACTCGTAGCACCCTCCCATCTCACCGGTGAATTTGAGTGCTTCCATGCGGACACTTATGAATTCAGCTTCGAGGTGAAATCATCGGGAGACGGTTCGATTTCATCTCCTCTTTCCATTTTCATCGATGAACAACAGGTTCATGAGGTGACTCCGTCTGCGGCAGGGAAATGGGGAAACGCGACTTTCAGTACGTCACTTTCAGAGGGAGTTCACGAGCTTTCCATTCGCTATACCTACAATGGTGGCAAGGGAGATGAAAAACCGCCGACCTTACAGCTCAAGTCGGTCCGCGTTCGCAGTAGCACTCAACTACTCCCGGAGAAGGTTCCAGCCTACTCGCGGAATCTTCTGTTCTGCACGCCGGGTATCGATGGGACCGTGGAAGAGTGTGCGCGCCGCATCATGACCAATTTTGCGTCGCGTGCTTATCGACGTCCGGCGACCGACGAGGAGATCGAACGACTCGTCGCATTGGTCAATGAGTCGACCGCGGAAGGTCGGACATTCAAAGAGGCGATGCAACTGGCATTTAAAACGGTTCTGGTCTCACCCCATTTTTTATTCCGACCTGAAATTAACGCGGGACCGGATGACCCATCCCGCAAGCATGCGATCAGCGACTATGAACTGGCGAGTCGTCTTTCCTATTTTCTGTGGAGCAGCATGCCGGACGATGAACTGTTCACGATCGCAGCGAGTGGCCGTCTGCATCAGGACGATGTTCTCGAGCAGCAGGTGCAACGAATGCTGCGTGATCCTAAATCCAATGCGTTCGTAGAGAATTTTGGAGGTCAGTGGCTCGGACTGAGAAGCCTGGAGAGCATTCTTACGCTGGGAGGAAAAGGCAACGAGGGCAAAGCCAACGCTGTCCGGGATATGCTGACGGAAACGTATCTGTTTATCGGGTACATCCTGCGTGAGAATCGGTCGATCTTTGACTTCCTCGAGGCGGACTACACCTTTATCAACAAGCGGCTCTGTCTTGTCTATGATATGCGGGACCGGACCTCTCTGACTGACGACACCTTCGGTAGGTACCCGCTCACGGATACACCGCGCCGGGGGCTGATAACTCATCCGAGTGTATTGACGGCGACTTCGACCGTGGCGAAGACGTCTCCAGTCAAGCGGGGAAAGTGGATTCTCACGAACCTGCTGGGGGAGGAACCCCCGCCTCCGCCGCCTGGCGTAGATGCCATCAAGCCCTCCTTGATCGAGGGGGAGACGCTGCCGTCGTTGCGGGAGTTACTGTCGAAGCATCGCGAAGACGCGGCCTGCGCCGCTTGTCACAACCACATCGATCCGCTCGGGTTTGCTCTCGAGAATTTCAATCAGCTCGGCTACTGGCGGGACCTCGACAATGGTAAGCCGATCGACGCTCATGGAGAACTTCCGTCGGGAGAATCGTTTATGGGGGCCGTGGAGCTTTCGCGCCTGTTGGCGAGTCGCAAGGAAGAATTTCGCGAACACCTGACGGAGAGGGTGCTCACGTATGCGCTGGGGCGTCGCCTCGAACTGTATGATCAGTGTGCGATAGACCAGATTTGCCTGGAGCTGGAAAAAGAGGAAGATCGATTCCAGACAATGATACTTGGAATTGTGAAGAGTGAACCCTTTCAAAATCGACGCGGTGAAAGAGAGTAGTCATTATGCCTGTCAGCCTGAAACTCGACCGAAGGACTTTCCTGCGCGGTGTCGGCGTGACGATGGGGTTGCCGCTGTTGGACGCCATGCAGCCTCGGCTCTCGATCGCCGGAGACGAGGGAACGCCGAACATTCCTTCCCGGATGGCATTTATCTTCATTCCCAACGGGGCCGTCGAAAAATACTGGATGCCGACGGGAGAGGGACGCGACTTTGAGTTTTCGAAAACTCTGGCGCCGCTGGCTTCCTTTCGAGATGATTTGAATATCCTGTCCCATCTCTGCCATGAAATGGGTAAACCGCAGGGTTTCGCCGGCGGAGATCATGGTCGTTCGTCGGCATCCTTTCTGACGGGGGCTCATCCATTTGTTCCCAATGGTGATGAATTACCTCACGGCATTTCGGTCGACCAGGTTGCCGCCATGCGTCTGAAGCCGGACTGTCCGTTTCGATCCCTCGAACTTGGCGTGGAACCTCCGATAGTCACCGGAAGTTGTGACAGCAATTACCACTGTGGCTACTTTGCAAATATTTCCTGGCGAGATTTCTCCCGACCGATGGCGAAAGAGGTCCGCCCTCAGTTCGTTTTTGACCGGCTGTTTGGTTCCAATCCTCAGGAGCGACAACGGCGGTTGGCCGAACGGAAGAGCATCCTCGACATGGTCGCCGCCGATGCGAAAGGATTGCAGCAGAAACTGGGAAAAACGGATCGGCGAAAACTCGATGAATACTTCAGCGGAGTGCGGGAACTGGAAAGGCAGGTCGAATTCCTGGCCGGTTCCGATGCCGAACCTCCCGAGGGGTTCGAGCGACCGGTGGAAACAAGCCCGAGCTCTCCCGAGCACATCCGGCAGATGTATGACCTGCTCGCGCTGGCGTTCCAGATCAACGCGACCCGTGTCAGTACCCTGATGCTCGGCAACGCGCAGTCGGATGCGACCTATCCGGAATCGGGAACAGCGGTTCCACATCACGCCATCTCTCACCAACCGGATCAGGCGGACGTGCTGCAGTTGATCGAACAGTATCACGTCGAGCATTTCGCCCGCTTCCTCGCGAAATTGAAATCGATTCCTGAAGGCGAAGGGAATCTGCTCGATAACAGCATGATTTTTTATGGCAGCGGGCTTGGCAACGCGAGTGAGCATTCGCACGACGATCTGCCCGCCATTGTGGCGGGAAGCGCGGGGGGACGCATTGAAACGGGGCGACACCTCGTGTACCCGAAGAACACCCCGATGGCGAACCTCTTCCTGTCGATGCTGGATCTGATGGGAGTCGAAGTGAATCAGCTGGGAGACAGTACCGGGCGGCTTGATCGCTTTCTTGCCTGAACTTGTGGCAACGAGCGCTTCTGTCTATCGTAGAGATTCAACAGGTGGCTCCCATTCAGGGGCCACTTTTTCTTTGGCCGTTGAAGTCTCTGAGAACGAGTGAGTCCGCGCATGTTGAATATTGAAGTCCTCGGTTCAGGCCGCATTGACGAAAACGACTCCGCGTTTCCGTCCACAGTCCAACTTCCCGATGGTACGATTCTCTGTTCGTACAGTGAGACGGGCGGGCAATACGTGCATGGTGGAACGGGGTATTCGCGTTCCAACGACAATGGCCAGACCTGGATCCCCATCGGTACGCTCTGTCCACGCATCACTGGAACTGTAGAAGCGGCCAACTATCTCAAGTTGACGTTCGATCCGAAGAGGAATCGGATTTATGCTTATGGTGCCTGCCTGATCGGTTCCGCGGACAGCGATTTCGGCGACCGGGATATGAAACCGATTCTCTGCATCTCGGATGATCTGGGAGAGAACTGGTCGGAGTCGGTACCGGTCCCCGTTCCCTATGACTTTCCACTCGAAATCTCCGACCGTCTGATGCTGACTTCAAGCGGACGTTTGATTGCGCCGATGGCGACTCTCGAAAACCAGCAGAAACTGGGGGAACGCGTCGTAGGGATTCCGTCCGACGATGGCGGGGAGACCTGGGGAGAGCCGATCACGATCTTTCACGATCCCGCGGGGGAACGCGGATACTTCGAGCAGAAGTTGACGCCGCTGCCGGATGGTCGACTGCTCGCCGTGGCCTGGACCGTGACACTGGGGGACTACGCCGATCTGGAAAACAGTTACGCAATATCGTCGGACAATGGGGAAACATGGTCCGCTCCGCGCTCGACCGGCATTCAGGGACAGACGATGACGCCATTGGCGATCGACGGGGATCGCATTCTCGTTACCTATAACAGGCGGTTTGGTCATCAGGGAGTCGTCGCCGCCATCGTCACGATCGAAGCGGATGGCTGCTGGAATATCCAAGCGGAAGAACTGCTCTACGATGCCGGTTCGCACAAGCAGGCCGAGGAGCGCCAGACGGGCAAACTCCAGGACGAACTCGATACCTTCGCCTTCGGATTCCCGACCCCACTCAAGCTGGCGAATGACGAATATCTAATGACGCACTGGTCGGTCGAGCAGGGAGTCTGCGGCATCCGCTGGACCCGCTTCCGAATCGTAAATTTGTAGTGGTTGGTCGACATCTAATTGTCAGTCGCGAGTCATTCAGGGTGCCACTGCTGGCTTGTCCAGCAGTGCGGATCACTGGAGGAGTTGGATACGCTTCCTTTACGCCACAACACCGCGATTCCTCAATAAAGAGGAATCCCTCCCTTCAGAGCTCTCGCGCGTTGGGAGCGTGAGAAAGACCTCGGGTATCGATCTTGCAATCACACTGCTGAGCGAGTCAGCAGTGGCACCCCGCTTCCGCGTGTTTTGTGAATTCTCAATTGAATGACAATAAGGGAAAGACAGAGCACGACTCATTACTCCTCGACGAGTTTCGTTTCCGTCGCTTCGGCTGGTTTGAGGTGCGTGTCCATCCACGCGTAAATGAGCTGCCGGGATTCATGTTCTACGGAGTGTGCGCGGCCGTGAATGAAAAAGGCGAAGTTCTCCGGCTGTTCTTCGAGTTCGTAGACGTCCATCACCCTCATCAGCATCAGCGCCCGTTGACGCTGTGTCAGCGGGTTGCCGTCATTGAGCGCGGAAACATCCAGATAAGCCCTGGGGGCCGTTAGCGCCATGATCTCGTGGAAGTCGATGTTCGGCAATTCCCCCTCAAGCAGTCCGGGCCGGATATGTTTGAAGTAGACATACCAGTGATCGCGCGACCAATGCGTCACTCCGGAGTTATGTCGGAAAAACGAAGCCGCGCAGTTTCCGGCCGCCGCCTTCACCCGCTCATCATACGCGGCCAGAAACATCGTGCCGTGACCGCCGAGCGAATGTCCGAGCACGCCGATATTGTCGGCATCGACCTCCTCCATGCCGCAGAGCACATCGATCGCAATCGAATGCTCATAAGTGAATTTCCCGACCGCCGTCCACTCCGGATGCTTCTGGTGGAAGCGGGTGGTGTCATAATCGCCTTCCGGCGGAATGCGGTGCCCTGAAACGAAATGTTCCGGAGCGATGACGATATAACCGCGACGGCAGAGGTGATCGAGATACGCCTTATCCGGATTGTCTTCCAGTCCAGCCGCGCGACGAGCGCCTTGAGGATAAGTACCGTGCAGTGCGACGACCGCGGGCAGTTTGCCCGCTCGTTCGAGCGGGATTCCGAGGTAGGCATGGGCTCTCTCGTCCGCTTCCACCTGGTAGCTGATCAGTCTGCGAACGTACGCGCCGTCGACGACCGTTTCCTCATGGACCTCCAGATCGAGTGGCGGCTGTTCCGGCTTGTATTCATCGCGAATCAGGTCGAGATACCGCTGTTTGAGCACCGCCTTATGAGCGAGCCAGGATTCCTGATCCGTGACTCCTTCCAGTAGATCATCCCAGGACGACTCGATCACCGGAGGGTCACTGACAGGACGCTTGCTGCCGTCACGATCCTGAGCGTTCAGTGAGGAACTAACAACGAGGGACAACAGGCAGGCCGACGCAATGGTCGCGCGGAGGGCAGGGGAGAAGATCATCGGAGAGTCTCAACAGGTTCGAAGAACAAAAGGCAGGTTATGTTGAGACTGCATTGTAAACGGCGGGGCGACCTACCAGCCACCCAATTCGACTTCGAGTGTCAGTTTCTCGATACCACGCAGGATATCGACTTCCACGACATCACCCGCACTGTAGTTTTCCAGACTGCGCACCAGAGACTCGAAATCGGTGATGTCGTAGTCACCGACCCGGATGATTGAGTCGCCTGTACGGATGCCTGCCTTTGCGGCTCCGGAATCGCGGTTGACATCACCCACGGGCGCGCCTTTACCCGTGCCAAAAAAGATATTTCCGTGAGTAACCCCCAGTCGCGCCGTGCCACGATTCTGGACGACAACCTGCGGCAAAGCGACCTGGAGTTCAATGAGTTCCTCCCGGGTGAGGGGAGCTCCCTTGATCAGGTAAATCGACTCGAGTTCCGAAATCCGTTTTACTTTCTCGAGGGCGTCGCGCGTGTGATGCCAGGTCTCATCGATCTGGATGCCGAGTTTGCCATCCCAACGATAACCCCGCAGGATCATTTCCTGTGAGATGAAGATGAGGTCCTGCCCACCGCCATGGGAAGAGAGGTGGAAAAGCCTGCCTCCGAGGTCAATGACTTCATACATGGCTTTGAATTCGCGCTGCAGTCGGTGATCCCGCAGTACGGTCATGGCCCGAAGTGAAACGGACGCCGCCGGACTTTCGCCCAGCTCGCTCAGTGACGCATCGA
>PABD01000038.1 GCA_002702685.1 Planctomyces sp. | reverse complement strand
CGGCCTGCTGGAAGGGGAAGAACAGACGCGCGAGAGCCTCGGCCTCCCTCCAACGCGCTGGATTGAAGCTCTCGGGAGTGACGACTATCTGTTCGCGCCGGAATCCGGAATGTACGAAAGCCTCGTCGATGTCGGCGTGGATGTCGAAGCTGGTCAGCCGCTGGGGGCACTGCACTTCCCGGAACGACCCGACCGCGATCCGTACATCGTGGAAGCCGCGTCCGCTGGAGTTCTCATCGCTCACCGAGGCCCGGCCATCACCGCGCAGGGAGACCTGCTGGTCTGTCTTGCTCACGACGTCGCGCCCGACGTTATCGCCACCTTCTGATCTACCGCTGCTGTCCACTTTCCGAAAGTCAATTCGATGACCCTCTGGGACTGGTTGATCGTCGTGCTGTTGAATGGCGCGATCATCGGGTACGGTTTCTATCTTTCCCGCAATACCACTTCGGGAAGTGAATGGTTCCTGGGTGGTCGCTCGCTTCCCTGGTGGGGGCTGGGTCTCTCGATCGTGGCGACCGCGATCGATAATGCCGACCTCGTCTCAGTGACGGGGCACGTCTACAACAACGGGATTCACATTCTGTCGGTCTTCACGCTGGCTACGGCGCTCGGATGCTGCCTGGCGGCATTCGTGATCGTGCCGTGGATGTATAAACTCGGTTGTTATACCAATGCGGAGTTCCTCGAATACCGATTCGGCAAATGGTTGCGGCTTTTCAGCGCGCTCATTCAGATTCAGTACCGGACGGCCGTCCTCGGGCTCATGGTCTGGTCGTTTTACCTGATGCTGATCGGGTTGGTCGATTTGGAACCGGTGACGGCGTGGGTCCTGATTGCGCTATTGGTCTTACTTACGGCGGCCTACACAGTCTGGGGCGGGTTGGCCTCGGTTGTCTGGACCGACGCGCTACAGAGTATCATCATCTTTGCCGGTGGCCTCTGTATCTTCTGGGCTGTCTGGAATGCCATCGGAGGCTGGGCCGGGTTGGAGGATAAACTGGCGACCTTGCCCGATCCCTGGTGGGTCGAGGACAAAGGGTGGGTTGGTGCGAAAGCGGGAGAACCCGTGGCGGGTGACCAGACGCAGCAGCTGGAGAACTGGACGAGGATGGGCTCGTTTGTTGATCCCAAAGACCAGACACATCCACTCTATATTCTGGTCGGCTGGATCATCATCGGTTGCGGGTACTACACCGTCAACCACACCCAGACGATGCGGTTGATGGGAGCCCGTTCGCTCTGGGATATGAAGATGGCGGCGATCTTCGGTGCCGCGCTGGGCATTCCGCTGATGTTGGTGGTGGTAATCCTGGGAGTCTTCGGTCGTGTCCTGTATCCCGACCTCACCGCGGGCGACACGAAAGCGGATGAACTTTTCCCGATCCTGGCGAACGATTATCTGACCACCGGGCTGAAAGGGATGGTCATGGCAGGGATCGTCTCTGCTACGATCAGCACCTTTGACTCGATGGGCTCGGCGCTCTCCGCGCTGTTTACACGCGACATCTATGCCCGCTGGCTCCGTCCGGGAAAATCGGAAGCCCATTACCTGAAGGCGGGACGCTTCGCGACGATCGGGGTGCTGTTGCTGGGATTCCTTTACGTCCCCTACATCGTCTCGCACAAGAACATGATCGACGCCACGCAGGCGCTGATCGCGGTCTTCGTGACGCCGCTCTTTACCATCTACGTCTTGGGCGCCCTCACGCCTGTTCCGAAAAAGAGCGGCCTTGTGGGGCTGCTCGTCGGAGGGACGTTCGGCATCGCCTGTTTCCTGCAGCGGTATGAACTGCTCAACCAGATTATTGATCCCGAGGTCACCGCGCTGTTCACCAATCGCTGGTACGTCTACCTCTGGTCGATGGGATTCACAGGGGGGAGTATGTTGTTGACGCTGCTGATCTGGGAGAAGCAATCGGTCTCGACACTCGAAGTTCCCGCCGATCTGCATTCCGAACTCGCTCCGGTGAAAGAACATCCCTTCTCCGGAAAGTTGCCTGTCTGGCTGCAACCCCGCTGGTACGCCATTCTGCTGATTCTGGTGAACCTGTGGATCACGTTTACGCTGTTCTGGTAGACTGCCAGTTGCTCGAAAGGCTTTACCGGAGGGTTCGAATCATGTTTAACAAGACGCCATTCATTCTGCTGCTATTGCTCTCTCTGGCGAGCACAAGCTCAGTCCGCGCGGAGGAGCAGGGGGGACCGGTCGAGGTGACCTTCACCGCCAGATTGGATGGCACCGAGCAGAAATACATACTCCTCCCCCCGACAGGTTTCGATCCGGAGAAGACGTATTCCCTGATGATCGCCCTGCATGGTCATGGGGCAGATCGCTGGCAGTTCATCAACAGTGAGCGAGGCGAATGTCTCGCGGCCCGCGACGTGGCAGCGAAGTATGGCATGCTCTACATTTCTCCGGATTATCGCGCCTCGACATCGTGGATGGGACCTGCGGCTGAAGCGGATCTCCTGCAGATCCTGGACGAACTGGAGTCGCAGTATCGCATCGACAAGACGATCGTGATGGGGGGCTCCATGGGGGGAAGTTCCGCGCTGACGTTCACCGCCCTGCATCCGGATCGCGTGGACGGGGTGGTTTCGCTCAATGGAACGGCGAATCATCTGGAGTACGAACAATTCCAGGAATTCATCGCGGCATCCTACGGCGGAACCAAAGCGGAGATTCCCCTTGAGTACAAACGCCGTAGCGCCGAGTACTGGCCAGAGCGATTCACAATGCCCGTGGCGATCACGACCGGTGGAAAAGATGCTCTCGTACCGCCGGACAGCTGCCTCCGGCTCGCCGCGATTCTCACGAAGCTGAATCCGCACACGTTGCTTATTCACCGCCCGGAAGGGGGACACGCGACGAATCTGGAAGATTCCACTGCCGCCCTCGAGTTTGTCTGCAAGAGAGTTGTTGCCAGCGAAAGCGAGCCCGTGGTCGACAAGGAGCAATAAAAAAAGCCAGTCAACCGGCGGCTGACTGGCTTTCGTTATCTTGTTCGAATCGAAATCAGTTCGTGCGGTTCTGCTGGAACTTCGATTCGTTGGCGGCACTGTTGACCGCCCGACGCTGGGGCGAGGCTTTTGTGCTGCTCTCGTTGCTGGCGGCGGATTCCGTTGCGGGAGCGCCGCTTGGTTTCCAGTTCGCGGAGTTCCATGCCGGATAGGTTTCGGCCACACTGAAGCCAAGGTCTTCCAGAATCGTGCGGAATTCCTGGGCCGACAGATTTTCGTTGTTGATGACCCGCTGCATCACGAAGCGACGATTGCTCGCGATGTAAGCGAAGAACTTGCCATTGCCGAGGCGATCATTCTCCGACAGCAGACGCAGCAGCGCCAGACGGGAAACATCGTTGGCCGACTGGGGCAATTCATCGAGCCACGCCATCACCCAGATCGATTTACCGTTCTGGCTGATCACGGCCGACATCGAAAGTTCCCACTCTTCTTCCTTGTGCATCGCTTTGAACTGGAAGTCGTAACGGGATTCTTCAATCACGGGTTTCAGGCCGAGTCCGCGGAGAAGATTCCCGAGATCTTCGTTCGTCAGTTGACGGGCGGGGACATCGGCTGCCTGGGCGGAGTTGGCGACGCCGAGACCCATAGCCAATACCAGCAGCATTCCACAACAGGTGAGGCCCGTTGTACGCGTCCACACATTAGTCATCAGACACTCCTTTGTCTTTGTCTCAATTTGTCGTTGTCTCAATGTTCGATGCAACAGCGCCCGGATGAGCTCCATCCGAATCCGCGCTGTTAGCCTGGTAAGCGGGGGGGATCATACCAATGTAATTTCTACAAAGACCCCGGCAGGGCGGCTTTCCGGAACTGTCTGTCAGGACAGGTATTCCTTCAGGCAAATCTGCGACCAGGTTTCGAAATCGTCTAATTCCTGTCGCAACTCTTCCGGTGAGGCAAACCCTGTCTCTTGTATCGACTCTTCACGCGGGGAAACTTTTGCCGATTCCAGTTCAAAAACATGGACGACCCCCAAATGGACTTTCCCCACTTCGGTCTCGTCGTCATTGATCATGCCCACACAGGTTTCGGTGTAATTCGCAGCGAGATCAACTTCCTCTTCAATCTCCCGCCGCATCCCTTCCCGATAGACAGATTCCGCGTGCGAATCGAGCGACGAAATGTGCCCGCCGATGCCGATCGATCGCTTTTTCTTCAGGCGGCTTTCCCCGGACGTTCCACCGCGACGGTAGTAGAAGATTTTTCCTTCATGGCGGAAAATACAGTACGGGATCAACTGTTTATAACTCGGGTCCTCTTCCATCTCGTTCCGGGGGAGGTAACTCGTGTGCGCCGGATCGAGTAACGTCTTCAGGTAGCGATCGATCTCATTCGAGAATCCCTGAAAATACCCCAACTCATGGAATAAGAGGGTAGGTACGACGAGGACATGTTCAACTTCCTGATGTGTCTCAGTCACGATGGACTCCTGAGTTGAGGGTTTTCAGATGGCGATAATGTTTTCAGTCGAGCGCGAGTCAGTTCGGAGCAGGGGAGTCGCGTTCCGTCAGGACGCTGTGGATCCGAGCAGCTGCTGAACAGCGACACCGATATCCGGTTGCCGCATCAACGATTCTCCCACCAGCATGGCCTGCACGTTGGCCGCGGCGAGCCGCTCGACATCGGCGTGAGTTTTGATACCGCTCTCGCTGACGAACACCACATCGGCGGGGACCTGTTTCCGCAGCCGGAAGGAGTGTTCGAGATCGGTGACAAATGTTTTGAGGTTGCGATTGTTCACGCCGACCAGTTGGGGGTTGAGGCTCAGAACACGTTCGAGGTTATCGGGCTCGTACAGTTCAATGAGTGGTTCCATCCCCAGTTCGCGGGAACAGGCATACAAGTCGGCGAGCTGCTCCTGCGGGAGGCACTCCGCGATGAGCAGAATCGAGTCGGCCCCCGCCGCGCGTGCTTCGAGGATCTGATAACGATCCAGGATGAATTCCTTCCGCAGGACGGGAATGCGAACTGCCTTTCGGACCTCTTTGAGATAATCGAGATGTCCCTGAAAGTATTGCTCGTCGGTCAGAACGCTCAAGCAGTTGGCTCCGTGTTGCTGGTAGGTCAGGGCGATTTTGACGGGATCGAAATCCTCGCGAATCAGCCCGGCGGAAGGGGATGCCTTTTTGACCTCGGCGATCAGGCCGACCCGCTTTGCATCGCGGAGTGCCTGCACAAAATCACGCACAGGGGGCGCTTCGGCGAGCTGTTCTCGCAGCGCCTCTTCCGGTACCCGCTGACGCGCGGCATCGACTTCGCCACGCTTGGTTTGCATGATTTTTTCGAGGATATTGGACACACCGTCGGCCTTATCGAGGTGAGGGGGAGCTGTACAGCGGACCGCGCGAAAACCCGCCGGTCCGGGAATGGTCGCCATCATACCCGTTTCCGGGTGAGTTCGAAACCAACGGCCAGACTCCCGACTGGTAGAGCGGCTCTCTTTCAGGGAATGCTGCAAAATGATCTCCCGGCGTAGCCTCGGGTGACCCGTCTGCACTAAACTGGCGTCCCCGCAACGCCCGCCGCCGATGGAAGGTCTACGGCGTTGATACCTTCTTCGTCGTTCCCTGGTTCCTTCCCGCATTTTCAGCCCGGTTTCTTCTTATGCTCGCCCTGATGACGCTGGATGAGTTTCGGACTTCCCTCGTGGGGGCGCTGTTCGGTACGGTCCTCATTGTGGGGCTGTGGCACTGGTTTCGGCTGATGACCGACCGGGAACGAATCGATCGCTTGCGCGATTCGCTGCAGTCCCCCCGACCGGCGGAAAAACCGATCACCGGTGCCGTCACGGCGCTGTGCGGTTGCGCCTGGATCCTCTCATTGATGGTGGTGTGGCAGCTGATTTCATTGGACCGCTCGACGACCGATTCTGCCGATCAGTCGTTAACCAGTCAACAACTGCTCGTGTACACGATCGTGCAAGCGAGCTTGCAGACGCTGTTGATGTTCGGCGTCATGGTCTTTGCCACAAAGATGGGGCGCATTCGCTGGCGGGATTGTGGTTTTCGGAGCGATCAAATTCAAGAGCAGGTGACAGCCGGGATGCTCGGTTTCGCCATGGCGATGCCGATCGTATTCTTATTTATAATGCTCACTGCCGTCTTCCGCACTCCAGACAATGCGCATCAATTTATTCAAATGATGGCGAAGTCACCGTCAGTTCTGAATTACCTGATGATCGGATTCTCCGTGATCATCCTCGCTCCCCTTGCGGAGGAATTGCTCTTCCGCGTCTGCATGCAGGGACTGTTCCAGCAACGCAATCCCTTGCTCGCGATCATGGTGACGTCCCTCGTCTTCGCGCTGGTGCACGGCTTTCCCGATTCAATCTCGCTTGTCCCCCTCGCGCTGATCCTGGGGACCGTCTACTATTACTACAACAGCTACATCGCGTGTGTGGTGCTTCACGCGGCATTCAACGGTTTCATGTTCCTGTTGTCACTGCTCGATCCGACCGGCATGTAGTTCGGCTTGCATATACTCAGGGCTTCGCTTCGTCCCGGTACGTCTCCGGCCGCCTGTTCCGTACCGACTGCCGTGTCTTCTGCAATTGATCGAGATCGATGGTCGTGATGGCAAAGCCATCCTCTTTGCCTTCCTGCATAATTTCGCCATCGCGATCGATCAACAGAGACTGTTGCGGATGGGAAAAGATCACATACGCCTGATTTTCATAGGCGCGGACCTGCATCAACCGGGTGTTCCAGTTTCCCCAACTGCCATACGACGGACAGGCGATTAACTCGGCCCCGTTCAACGTCAACTGCCGTGCGGGTTCAGGGAGTTGGCGATCAAAGCAGATCATCATTCCGACCTTCAGTTCCCGGTCTGATTTCGGATCACGGACCGTGAAGACAGGGTATTCATTTCCCGCGGTATATCCCGGCGGATTGACTTCATACCCCTGATGAAAATGGGTCTTGTGGTACGTCCCCATCAACTTCCCATCTGGGCTGATCAAAGCCGCCGTGTTAAACGTGCGGGCGGAATTTTTGTCCGCTTCCAGAAACCCGAGGATCAGATAGATGTTGAGTACGTCGGCCAGCTTCTGAAACCGTTGAATGAACGGACCATCGATCGGTTCCGCCAGCTCCTGAAACCGGTTCGTCAGCTCCTGCTTCTTCGCCGCATCCTTTTCATTGATGACTTCATTGACGACATACCCTTCCAGCATCCCCTCGGGGGTCACCACCAGTTCCGCGCCCGCTTCCTTTGCACGGCGGATCTCTTTTTCAAGCCGGTCCGCGTTCGCTACTTTGTTCCACTTCTCCGGGACAAAGGAAATACTGGCGACTTTCATCGTTGCGGCGGTCGACTTTGCATCGCCGGCGTCGGCACCATCTTCCGCGCGGACTGACCCCCCGCTCGACAGGCAGGTGATCATTGCCATTAATAGAAGTCCATAGGTGGGCCGAAGCATTGATGTGAGCATGTCGCCGTCTTCCTGTCGCAGGGAGATATGAAATCGAGAAGGAGGGCCAAAACCCCATTATGTCCGCTCACACATCCACAGGCCAATTCGAAAACAGCGAATTTCAGCGAACCGTTGCCCCGGAGAGAATGTCCCACCGTCGGGTCGGGATCGATGCCCACACCCGGAATCCCCAAAAAGCCCGCAACCACAGTTGAACGCGGCAACGCAATCCGGTAAAAGGACTTAAGCCCACAATCGGGCCGAACTTCGTTCTCTCCCCGCCGGGAAGCGAGGAAATTTAGAGCGCCCACGGCCGAGTGGCGGAATAGGCAGACGCACGGGACTTAAAATCCCGGGTCCGTAAAGGACGTGCGGGTTCGAGTCCCGCCTCGGCTATCTTGATCATTTATAGGACCTGCGATTTCGTGTCGTGGGTCCTTTTTTATTCGCTCTGGCTTTTATCGTCGCCAATATACTCGAATCGAGGCGTCTCTTTGCCATTTATCTGCACTGTTTCCGCGAACATCGATTTAGGGCGGACCCACAGGCCGCGATCGCCGTAGTCCTGTCGGTAGACAACCAGTTCTTCGAGCGTTTCGCTGTGCCGGGCGACCTCAAGCACGATATATTCCTTACCCTTGTAGTGCCGGTAACGTCCTGGTTTCATGCGCGTCTCCTTCGGGATAATATGCTGGTGGTGAGCATGGGAATGGCGTTATTGAAGCACAGGAAGAGGAATAACGAAACGGAACCGAACGATGAAAATCCTGTTTCTGCACGGTTGGCACAGTGTAGTCGGGGGAGTGAAGCCGACATACTTAAAAGACGCCGGGCACGAAGTCCTCAATCCCGCGCTCGACGATGATGATTTTGAGCTCGCTCTTCGGACCGCGCAGGACGTTTACGACCGCGAGCATCCCGATGTCATCGTCGGTTCGTCCCGGGGCGGGGCGATCGCGCTCAATCTTTCGAGTGGGGAGACTCCGCTCGTATTGCTCTGTCCCGCTTGGAAAAACTGGGGTACCGCGACCACGCTGAAACCGAACGCCCGAGTTCTGCATTCACGAGCGGACGATGTCATCCCCTTTGCCGACAGTGAGGAATTGATTGCAAACAGCCAACTGGGAGCGGAAACCTTGATCGAAGTCGGAACCGATCATCGGCTCGCGGAACCGGAACCCCTGTGGGTAATGTTGTCGGCCTGCGTCGAACTCGGATAAGCTGGAGCGAACATTCCCTTCCAATTTCAGGATCGTTGCCATGGATCACCCCGCTGTTATTCGCAAGCCGCATGAAGGTCGCCGGATCGGCATTGTCGGCGATGTTTATCGTTTTCTTGCTACCGGTGCCGAAACCGCGGGAAAATACGCGTCGTTCGAAGCCATCGTCCCGCCGGGGAGTGGTCCACCGCCGCACATTCACAGTCGCGAAGAAGAGTCGTTCCTGGTTCTCGAGGGAGAGATGACGTTCTACCTGGGCGAGGAACGGATTGTGGCTGAGGCTGGGACATTTTTGAATATGCCGATTGGAAGTCTGCATCGTTTCAAGAACGAGAGCGAGAAAATGGCAAGGATGATCATCTCTGTCGCTCCGGCTGGTATCGAGGAAATGTTCTTTGAGGTGGGCCAACCCCTTGCTGATGATGCCACCACCGCACCGCCGCCGAGTGAAGCGGATATCCACAAACTGCTGGAAGCCGCGCCGCGATATGGTGTCGAAATCAAAGTTCCCGGGCATTAGTTCCAATCAAATGAAAATCGATGTCGTCCGAGTTTAATTCACATCGGGTTCTGTCGATTCACGGTATGATGAAGTGTGGGCCATTCGTGTTTGTTCATCCCTTTTTCTTTGAGGAGAGATGCGATGCAGGAAACAGGAGTTCGCGTGGACGCGCTACATCTGGTTGGTCGCGAGCAGTTGGGAAGTCGTTGGGGCTGGTTTGTTGGTCTGGGCCTGTTATTGATGGTTTTCGGAATCGTCGCCCTCGGGGCGGCCGTCTTCACCACGTTGGCGACCATGATTTTCATCGGGTGGTTGATGATTTTCGCCGGTGTCGCGCAAGCCTTCCATGCATTTGCGTGCAAGGCGTGGAGCGGATTTTTCATTGATCTGCTGTCGGGACTGCTGTACCTCGCCGTCGGCTTCATGATGGTCGCCAATCCGGGCGTCACGGCATTGACGTTAACTCTCCTGATCGCACTGTTCCTGATCTTCGGCGGCATTTTTCGTATCGTCGTCGCCATCGCGGTGCGGTATGACAACTGGATCTGGTTACTGTTGAACGGGGTGATCAGCCTGTTATTGGGAATCGCCATCTGGCAGCAATGGCCAATTTCGGGCGCCTGGGTCATCGGCATGTTCGTGGGGATCGATATGTTGTTCAACGGCTTTTCTCTGCTGATGCTGGGGCTGGCCGCGCGACGTTTGAAAACCGGCTAGGTCCAGAATCGTTGCGGTATGCCTCATCAGAAACCCCATCTCCCCGAAAAAATCTGCGCCGCCTGCGGCCGTCCGTTCGCCATGCGCAAGAAGTGGCGTAACTGCTGGGAGCGGGTGAAGTATTGCAGTGAACGCTGTCGGCGGGAATCGAAGAAATAGAAGCCAAAGGGCGACTCAGACAATCACGAAGTGTTGTCTGGGTGCCGCAGGCACACAAAGGTGTCGAACGTAGGTGATGTGAGAATCGAGAGACTCTGCTGATGGATTGCATTCAACGCTTATGTGTTGCTTCGCAACCCAGACAACTCTGACGAGATTGTCCGGGCCACCCGCGTTGTGATTGTCTGCACGACACCGTTATGGCTCAATGAAAATCTCTCGAGCGTAGATTCAGACTTGTCAGGCGATGGGCGAGGTTCTCGATGCGGCGTACGACGACGTGGATGACGGTGTGTTTGCATTCGACTTTGCCGTGGACGATCCAGGCGTGCGAATGCAGGGCGATCGGGCGGTAGCGTTCCCAGGTGCGGGTGTGAACGACGAGATTTGCTGTCCCGGTTTCGTCTTCGATCGTGACGAACGTGATCCCCTTTGCCGTGCTCGGTCGCTGTCGTAACAGGACGATCCCCGCAATCTTGACCGGGGTGTCATTGGCAAACTGCGCGAGGTCGGCATTCGTTACGATACCGAGTGGCGTCAGCCGCTCCCGGTGGAACGACATCGGGTGCGCCCGGAGCGATAATCCCGTGGTCCGGTAGTCGTGGCTGACTTCTTCTTCGGGCGGCATCTCCGGTAGTTCGATCACCGGTTCGTCCTCCGAGCTGAGTTCATCGAACAGCAATCCCTGCCGCAATTTGCCCGGAACGGAGAGCGCGCTCCAGACAGCACCTCGGCGAGACTGCTGCAGACTGGCGAACGCATCCGCATCAGCCAGATGTTCTACCTGCGCCTGCGTAAGTCGCGTGCGCCGCAGGAAATCATCCATCGAGCGGAACGGTCCACTCAGGCGTTCTTCCATGATGGTTTCGATTGCTGCGAGATGCAGGCCGCGTATCAACCGGAACCCGAGGCGGATCGCACCTGCTTCGATCGTGGAGTCCCAGTCGCTGTGGTTGACATCAATGGGAAGCACGTGGACGTCATGTTCGCGGGCATCCCGGACCAGCTGCGCGGGGGCGTAAAAACCCATCGGTTGGCTGTTGATGACGGCCGCGGTGAATTCGGCTGGATAATAATGCTTGAGCCAGGCCGACACATAAACGAGCAGGGCGAAGCTGGCGGCGTGACTTTCCGGGAAGCCATATTCGCCGAATCCTCGAATCTGTCGGAAGACGAGTTCGGCAAACTCACCTTCCAGGCCGCGGGCTTTCATGCCCGTCATCAGCTTTTCGCGGAACTGATCGATTACCCCCGGACGTCGCCACGCTCCCATCGCACGGCGGAGTTGATCAGCTTCTCCCGGTGTAAAGCCGGCGGCGACAATCGCCAACTGCATGCATTGTTCCTGAAAGAGAGGGACCCCGAGCGTTTTCGAAAGCACCTCGCGGATCGCCTCGTTCGGATAGACTTCTTCCTCTTCGCCGAATCGTCGTCGCAGATAAGGATGGACCATGTCCCCCTGGATCGGACCGGGACGGACAATCGCCACTTCGATCACCAGGTCGTAATAACAGCGCGGTTTGAGCCGGGGGAGCATCGACATCTGCGCCCGGCTTTCAATCTGAAACACACCGACGGTGTCAGCCCGACAGATCATGTCGTAAACATGCGGATCCCCTTCCGGAACGGAGGCGAGCGTGAAGGATTTTCCCCGCGTCAGTTCCAGGAGGGTGAAGCATTTCCGAATGGCGGTCAGCATGCCGAGCGCGAGACAGTCGACTTTGAGGATCCCCAGGTCATCAAGGTCATCCTTGTTCCACTGCACGACGGTCCGGCCTTCCATCGAGGCATTTTCAATCGGCACCAGTTCATGCAGTGGTCCGCGGGTAATCACCATGCCGCCGACATGCTGCGACAGATGCCGGGGAAAACCCAGCAGTTGCTGCACGAGATGGACGAACTGCCGACCGGTGGTGGATCGCGTATCGAGTCCCATCTCCCGCAGGCGAGGTTCGAACTCGGGAGAGGCCTTGAAGTGATCCGCATTTTTGGCGAGCCGATCGACCAGTTCCAATGAGAATCCGAGTGCTCTACCCACATCACGAATAGCCGAACGAGGCCGATAGGTGATCGTCACCCCGGCAATGCCCGCCCGTTCGCGGCCGTATTTGTCATACAGATATTGCAGGACTTCCTCGCGGCGTTCGTGTTCGAAATCGATGTCGATATCGGGGGCTTCATCGCGTTCGCGACTGATGAACCGCTCAAAGAGAACATTGATCCGTTCCGGATCGACCGACGTCACCCCGAGGCAGTAGCAGACCGCCGAGTTCGCCGCCGAGCCCCGTCCCTGACACAGAATTCCCCGCGAACGGGCGAACCGGACGATGTCCCACACCGTGAGAAAATAAGCTTCGTACTTCAGCTCTTCAATGAGGCCGAGTTCGTGTTCAATCAACCGCCGTGTTTTGTCGGGCAATCCCTCGGGGTAACGTTGTTCGGCACCTTGCCATGTCAGGTGCCGCAGATATTCGATCGGTGTGAATCCCTCCGGGGCCAGTTCCTCCGGGTACTCGTATCGCAGTTCATCCAGCGAAAACCGACATTGCGCGGCGATCTCCCGCGTCCGTTCCAGGGCGTGAGGGAGTCCGTGATAAGTTGCCCGGAGTACTTCCAGAGATCGCAAGTGCCGTTGAGCGTTGAGTTGCAATGCCTCCCCGATGTCCGCCACCCTCGTCCCGAGACGGATCGCCGTGAGGACATCGTGCAGCGGTTTGCGATCAGGGTGATGGAAGAGGACATTTCCCGCCGCGACCAGAGAGAGCCCTGTCTGTTGCGATAAGTCGGTTAACCACTCCCGGCGGCGTTTGTCGTGCGGACCCCGATGCAGTTCCGCCAGTAACCAGCATTGATCGAAGATGTCGCGATAATGGTGGGCGTCCTGGATATCGAACTGTTCGACATGCGTGGGAGGAACGACCCCCGCGAGCAACCCGTCGGCGTGTTCGGCAATGTCATCGACCGTCAGTTCGCATTCCCCCTTCGGCGCGCGGCGACGTCCACGCGTGATTAACCGGCAGAGGTTCGCATAGCTGCGGCGATCGGTTGTCCACACGACGACCGGCGCGGCATCGACCGGTTGGATCTCCGCGCCGACGATCAACGGAATCGGATGATCCTTCGTCGCGGTATTCGCGCGGACCACACCGGCCAATGTATTCACATCCGTCACGGCCAGTGCGCTGTAATCCAGTTCCGCCGCCCGGGCAACCAGTTCCTCGGGATGCGAAGCCGCTTCGAGAAAGGAGAAGTTCGTCCGGCAATGAAGTTCGGCGTAGGGTTGTGGGGATATCATGATTTGTCGTCAGTTGGATTAGCTTTTGATACGAAGGCACCATACAAGGGTGGCCCAGACAATCACGAAGTGTTGTCTGGGTGCCGTAGGCACACAAAGGTGTCAAACATGGGTGATGTGAGAGTCGAGAGACTCTGCTGTTAAATCGGATTCAATGCTTATGTGTTGCTCCGCAACCCAGACAACTCTGACGAGATTGTCTGGGCCACCCGCTTTCTGTCTGTCCGGACCACTTTTATGTCTCATCATCACATCAGCTCTCCGTGCCAGAACCAGTGGTTGTCCTGCAGACGGCGGAAGATCCACAGCCATTGACCGGGAACCGTCCTCACCTGGTAATAGTCACGGCGGATGTATTCTCCCTGCCACCAGCCCGATTCGATCCGTTCCGGTTCCGAATGCCAGGCGAGGTCGATTCGTGCTCCCTGCCAGAAAAGCGCGCTCGGCGGACCATCGGGAAAGATTGCGAGGACATCAATCGGTCTTGGTTCCGGAAAAAGAGCCGTGGGGCGGTCGAGTCCGTGGAATCGATCCAGAAAGGAGGGAGCGGTAGAAGAAGTACCGGAATCAAAAACCGACTGCAGACGAACTGCCCGTTCGGGAATCGGATCGGGCAACAGCATCGGCACGAGGACACCTTCTTCTCCCAACCGACTGCTGAGCCGGTTGAGCAGCATCTGAAACTGTCGCCGGTTCTGCTCGGTCTCCCCCTGACTTTCGCTGGCATCGAATAACTGTTGCTGGGATGCTTCCAGCGGCAGAATTTCCTGCGCTTCGAGCTCTAACAGAATCAGCGGCGCGGAAAGTTGCAGCTTCTCCTGTTGATACCGCCATAGTTCCGCGATGTGCCCGGCATCGTTCGTCGCTTTATATAACCGGAGTGAGACGAGTTGCGTGGTTCTGTTTTCCAGACCGCACCGGCACTCCAGCTGACGCAGGCCGAGCCGGTGCGGAGTGAGCTTGTCGAGTAATTGCCGCAATAACTGCGACCACAATTTCGCAATCCCTTCGGGGTGCAGAATTCCCTCTTCCAGCGTGCGTGCGACTTCATACCGGGGAAGGGGATGGCAGGGGACAATCTCCTCTCGCTGCTCTCCCCGGAATTGATCGAGTCGCCGCAGAACTTCACCACCCAACCGGCGCCGCAGGGCGGGGCGATCCAGGGCGAACAGTTGCTGAATGGTGGTGATGCCGAGTCGCGCCAGCTTGGTGGTTGTGAGAGGATCGAGCCGCAGTGCCTGAACCGGGAGCGAAGTCAGCCGGTCCCAGTCACCCGGTGGAACGACCACCGGCTGGCGGGGCCGCGCCAGAAAATGCGCCGTTCCCCAGGCCGCGCCCAGCGTATCGCTGATCGCAATCCGGGGCGCATACCGTTTGGCGGAAAGCACACGCTCCAGTTCCGCTGCCAGGTTCTCTTCCCCCGCAAAAAAATGCGCGAGGCCGGTGACCTCCAGCAGGATACTTTCGGGCCGGTCTGTTTCTTCCAGTCCGATCCGGAAACTGAATCGCTCGCAGCGCAGCGCAAGTTCAATGAGCGCCTGCCGGTCGTCGGCGGGAGCGACTTCTTCGAGGAAAAGCCGATCGTTTCCACGCACGAAGGTTTGCGCTTCCGAAAGAGGCATACCGACGCGGATGCCGCGCCGCATCGCCAGCCGGTTGCAGTGGCGGACGAACTGACCGCGATGATTGGATTCGACGAGCACGAACAGGCATGTTTCCAGTTCCGGTTGCGCGATGACAAGACGTTGCAGTCCCCATTCAGGAAACCACAGACAGAGAATTCGACGAGGGTGGAGCCCCATACAGCGTTCCTTGAATGCTGTCGAT
>PABD01000037.1 GCA_002702685.1 Planctomyces sp. | reverse complement strand
TCGCGCGCCGGAGCAAGCCGCCCTGCCCGCTCGGTTGCCGGTCATTCGGGGAGTGTCTCGACGCAAACTCCTCCGTCGCGACAGACCACGCGGAGTCGCGTCGCGCGATCGTCCGGTGGCAGCAGCACGGCGCCGCGTAGTTCAACAGCTCCGCGCGAAGAAGGGTCACGCCAACCCCGTCGCCCGGTGCAACCTTATGTCGGTTCGCCGCTCCCTCCCTACGCCACCACCGCTCCCGCCTGGCTGGCGGTCTCACGCGGGGTAGCGCTCTTTCTGGCGACGTTCCTGTTCCTGCAATTATTCGGGGACATTAAATTCGGAATCGGCAGCAGCGATCGCTGGTGGATTGATCTCGCTCCGCTCACGGCGCAACAGGCGAATGGATTTCTCGCGATCTGTGGCGCGATGCTGTTTGTCTTCGCGCTCAAGCCGAACCTGCCCGGATTGATTCGTGGACTCGGAAGTCTGGTCCTGCTCGCCTGGGCCGGTTTCCTGGGATACAGCGCGTACCGCTTTTATCTCGCGCTGCATCTGGGCGAAGTGCAGTCCCGCTTTCCCGTCGCTTTCTCACTGCATCTGCTGGCGATGCTGACCGTCGTCTTCGCCGGTTTGTGGAAGACCCATGAGCCTTCCCCGTCCAGAGCGCGTGATTTTCTGATCGGACTGGCGACCATGTTGATCTGCTTCGCGGGTTTTCCGATCGCGCAGATGTACTGTTATGGCTACACCGACCATCGCCGCGAGGCCGACGCGATCGCCGTGTTCGGTTGTCGCGCTTATGCCGACGGCACACCCTCGACCTCACTTCGTAATCGGGTGCTGACCGGCGCGGAATTGTACAACTCTGGTCTCGCTCCGGTCGTGATTCTCTCCGGCGGACCGGGGGAAGGCGAATTTCACGAAACAGCGGTGATGAAACAGGTCGCGTTAGAAGCGGGTGTCCCCGAGTCGGCCATCGTCATCGACGAACAAGGCTGGGATACCGCGGATACGATTTCAAATATCTCCACCCAGTTCGCTCCGCAGGTCATGGTCGCGGCGCCAGCAGCCGTGACGCCCCGCATACTGGCGGTGAGCAATTTCTACCACCTTCCCCGAATTCGTCTCGCGGCGGAACGGGCGGGACTGGACTGCGCCACGGTTCCCGCCACGGAGACGGCCCCCATCAACGAACAGGCGCTGACGATGGGGCGCGAAGTCGCCGCACTCTGGTGGTATCATGTCGAGCCGGTCACTCCCGTGGCGGCGGAATAGCACCGACTTTCGGTCCGAATTGCTCCCTTGAATTTGAGGAAGCGAATTGAATCTTCCCCCGGCAAAGGTTTATAACGAAGGGGATGGAACGCTTGCCGCCCGGGCGGCTTTCAGCAGGGATCGCTGTTTCAACACGACTTCAGCTCACTGAACTTTGAACTTCGAAAGCGACCCGATGCGAATACTTCTGCTGACTCTGACGTGCGCGCTCACCTGTTTCACCGCCACACTTTCCGCCCAGACACGCGACGTTAAGAACGTCGTCGTCTTTGAGCAGGAAGGCCGGTTTGCCGGCTGGCCCGCGAACTTCGGTATCTGGAACTGGGGGAACGAGATCCTCGTCGGCTTTACCGACGGTGCCTATCTCAAGAACCCCAAAGGTGGACATGATATCTCCCGCGACGAACCGTCGGTGACCCGACAGGCCCGCAGCCTTGATGGTGGCGAAACGTGGACCATTGAAGAAAAGAACTGGCTGCACAATCAGGACGAAATGCACGAACTGACCGAGCCGGTTGACTTCAGCAATCCGGATATCGCGCTCAATCTCAAAGGGGATCGCATTTACTATTCGGTCGACCGGGGTAAATCGTGGGCAGGTCCCTATGCCCTGCCGACGTTCGGGCGCCCGTCACTTCTTTCGCGCACCGACTACATCATCGAAGGACCACGCCAGGTTACCGCCTTCACTGCGGCATCCAAAGAGAATGGCAGAGAAGGTCAACCGCTCTGCATGCGGACAACCGATGGTGGACTGACCTGGGATCTCGTCGGTTGGATTATGGAAGAGCCTCCGCAGGACTATGGCTATGGCATCATGCCCGCGACGGTTGCCCTTAATGACAATGCCTACCTCAGTATCATCCGCCGGGGCGGCCGGATCGACGGTGACAAACAGTGGTGGCTCGAAACCTTCCTGTCGCCGGACAAAGGCAAGTCGTGGTACGAACTCAAAGATGAGACGATCAACAACAGCGGCAACCCCGCGACGCTGACGCGGCTCGATGAAAGCACCCTCGTGATGGCCTATGGTGTTCGTCAGGCCCCGTATGGCATCCGCGCAAAGCTTTCCAACGACAACGGCCAGACTTGGGGACGCGAATTGATCGTGCGCGATGACGCCGCCAGTTGGGACATTGGATACCCGCGCACCGTTAAACGCCCCGACGGTAAACTGGTCACCATTTATTACTATCACACCGAAGGCCAGGCGTTCCGCTTTATCGGCGCTTCGATCTGGGACCCGATGAACGTGTGGTATTGATAACGTCGCGGATCTTTTCCCTACAAAGGAAGATTCGATTTTGAACCACAGATGAACACAGATCGACACAGATGGGGTTGGTCTGTGTTCATTTCATTGAGGGAGCACCCTGAACGAATTCTGAGCTCCGGAATAACGAATCGATTACGTCTTCGCGTCAGAGTCTGCAGATTTATCTGTGTAAATCCGTGTTTATCTGTGGTTCCGCCTTCAACACGCACCCCGCACAACGCTGACGCGATTGTACGGGGCTACCCGGGAAGGTCGGCGTGCAAAACCTGGGCTATTTGATCACGCCCAGTTCTTTCAGGCGGGCGTCAGCATCGGCCGCGGCTTTGTCCATCACGTCTTTGATCATGACGGGCTTGCCACCCTGCGCTTTGGATTCATCGGCGGCGGCCATGAAGGCGTAGATTTGAATCGTCTCTTCGTTCGGAACAGGAGATTCGCCGGTCTTGTAGAACTTGGCGATCTCCACGACCAGCGGACGATAGCCGGCGTATTTGCCGATTTCGCGAATCTGTTTGGAGCCGAACGCGGTGCCACCGTAACCGGAGGCGCCGTCGCGAATACCACGGAAGGTGCCGATGCGGCCACCGCTCCAGACGCCGGTGACCTGCTCAAAGTTCTCGGTCTGGGTTCGCACGACTGATTCGCAACCGGCGCCCATGCAGGTGAACAGGGTTTCGACGCCGTGAATCCCGTACCAGTAGAGATCGGGGTGAGTTGAATCGAGCGACGCGGGGCTGTAAGCATCGCAGCCGAGAACATCGCCGATTGCTCCGCCGCGGATTTCCTGCGCGCCAGGGGAGTAACGGAGCGACGATGAAGAGAAGACCGGGGTCTTGTAGATTTCAGATGCTTTGAAGATGGCGAGCGTGTCGGCGAGCGACCCGGCGATCGGTTTATCGATGAAGGTCAGCTTGCCCGCTTTAAGACAGGGAAGAACCTGCTCGAGATGCGGATTGCCATCGTTCGTTTCGAGCATGACGACGTCGACCTTTTCGATCAGTTCGTCGATCGAACCGACAATCTCGACGCCCATCGCTTTGACTTCCTCGGTGTATTTGGGAATTCGCGAGTAGGAGGATTCAATGACGGTGCTCCCCTGGGGGTACGCCGCGACGACCTGGAAACCGGCAACATCCGGTTCGGAGTTTTCGACATTGAAGGTTTTCGTAAAGCTCGGGACGTGGGAGGTATCAAGCCCGATAATGCCCACCTTGATAACATCACCTTCGGCGGCGGCCAGTTCCGGCTGGTTCACGAGCAATCCACTCGCCAGTCCAATGAGACAGCAGAGAGATAAAAAACGAACAAAAGCAATCATGCGAAAATCCTCAGTGGTTCTAGAGTCAGGAGCGGGTCCGTTCGATTCGAATTCTGCGTACAGTTATTCGCAAACAGTCTTCACAATGATGGTGTGGAGAAACAATTCGTGGGCGCGAGGGCCAAAAGTGAATACATTTTTCATCAGGCGTTCATTATGGCACAAGCAAGGGCTGATGCAATCGTCAAAGAGAAGCGGGGGCGGGGAAAAGAGTTGATTGATATTCACCGCTGACTGCTGAAGTTCGAGCATCACGGAGTGTATGTGTGGAAAGTTCTCGTTCCCTGTTCACTGGAGACGACAGCGAATTGAACCAAAGCCTTGTTTTTGAATGCGCTCAACTGTCGACGTTGGACGGTCTCTTTGGCACAATGGTACCTTCTCACAAGTCTGCCCGCTTGCGACTGCCCGTAGCTGATGCCGTCGAAGCCTTTGTATGAATGCGTAACTCATGACGCTGAACCTCTCCTCCGGCGCCCGGTTCGGGTGCCTCGCTTTCTGCTGGCTTGCTCTCGCTGGATGCGAACGTAAACCGACCCCTATTTCCGATCCCCCCCCTCCCGAGGTAACGATCGCGCAACCGATCGTGGAAGAGTTCGCCGACTACGCGGAATTCGCCGGAACCACCGAGGCGGTCGAGCGTGTTGAAATTCAGGCGCGCGTATCTGGATATCTCGACAAAATCAATTTCGCGGAAGGGGAACAAGTCAAGGCGGATGACGTCCTCTTTGAAATCGACCCGCGTCCCTATCAGGCCGTTTACGAAGCGGCGGAGGCAGAAGTTCTGCGGGCGGAAGCGGCGCTCAACAAGGCGCAGCAGGATCTGAAACGGAGTCAGGAGCTGCGCGATCGCGGCGCGGTCACTCCCGCGCAGCTTGATGAAGTCACCGCCGAAGAAAGCGTACAGAAGGCAAATCTGGCCGCCGCGAAAGCCTCGCTTCGTCAGGCCGATCTCGATCTCCAATTCACAAAAGTCATGTCGCCCATCGAGGGGCGGGTCGGGAGAGCGAATCGTACTAAAGGGAATCTCGTTTCGGCGGTTACCATTAACGGGCAACCGCTGACCACGGTCGTCAGTATGCATCCCATTCATGTCACGTTTGATGTCGACGAGCGAACATTACTTCGCGCACAGGCGGAACATCGCAAGGAATACGGCGGCCAGGACAAACGAAAACTGACCGAAGTGCAGTGGCCTTTGTGGATCAAGCTGGCGAATGAGTCCGGTTTCCCACACGAGGGTTTTCTCGATTTCGTCGACAACGAAGTCGACCCGGGGACCGGCACCATCCGCATGCGGGGGCAGTTCGACAATGAGACCAACCTGCTGCTGCCGGGTCTGTTCGTCACCGTTCGCGTTCCGCTCGGAAAACCGCGACCGCACGTGCTTGTCCCCTCCCGTGCCATCGGTACAGACCAGGGAAACAAATACGTGCTCGTGGTCAATGAGGATAACAAGACGGAGTATCGCCTCGTGCAACTGGGACTGCAGACTGCGGGAGGGATGCGGGAAATTGAAGACGGGTTGGAAGCGGACGAATGGATCGTCATCGATGGCCTGCAGCGGGCGCGTCCCGGAACGACAGTCCGGACGACAAAACAGGAACTGGAGGCGACGCCTCCCGAGTCGGCTGATGGTCTCGAAAATGCGGCCACCGGTTCTGATGCCTCCGAATCACAGGCAGAGAATGAGACCATTGAAGATGCTGCCAGCGAAAGCGACACCCCGTCCGACACTCAACAGACGGAATGATGCCGCTTGACTCGTTGCATCCGCTCGATGCCGTCCCGGCTACCTCTCCCGCCTGTACCGTCCTGCCGTTAAAGGCTTCCGTATATGTTCTCTCACTTTTTCATCAGCCGACCAATTTTCGCGACGGTCCTTTCGATTGTGATCGTCATCCTCGGAGCGGTCGCCTACATCGTGTTGCCGGTCGCACAATATCCGGAAGTGACGCCACCGACGATTCAGGTCTCGACGGTCTACCCGGGGGCCAACGCTGAGTCGGTCGCCGATACGGTCGCCACCCCGATCGAACAGGAGATCAATGGTGTCGAGGATATGCTTTACCTATCCTCCAGCAGCACGAACGATGGCCGGGTGAGCATCGATGTGACCTTCGAAGTCGGAACCGATATCGATATGGCGCAGGTGAACGTACAGAACCGGGTCGCGATCGCCATGCCGAAGCTTCCTGAGGAAGTGAGTCGCCAGGGGGTCACGACCAAGAAACGGTCCCCGAGTCTGCTCCTCTGCGTGAATATTATTTCCCCCGATGGCAGCCGCGATGACCTGTATCTCAGTAACTACGCCACCATCTACATTCGCGATGCGCTCGCCCGAGTCGAAGGCGTGGGGGACGTGCTTGTCTGGGGGGCTCGAGACTACAGCATGCGCATCTGGCTCGATCCGCAACTGCTCGCCGCGCGCAGTATGACGACGGGAGAAGTGCTGCGGGCCATTCGGGAGCAGAACGTTCAGGTCGCCGCCGGACAACTGGGACAGCCTCCCGTTCCGAGCGGGGAAGAATTCCAGTTTTCCATTAACACCAAAGGCCGCCTGGCCGATGTCAAGGAATTCGAACAGATCGTCGTCAAGACGGGAGCGGATGGAGTCATCACCCGTCTCAAGGATATCGCCCGCGTCGAACTCGGGGCCAAGAACTACGACGTCAGCAGCCGGATCGACAAGCAAGCCACCGTCACGCTCGGTATTTTCCAGCTCCCCGGTTCCAATGCGCTCGACACCGCTACCCGTATCCGCGAACAGATGGAGTCGTTGAGAAAAGATTTCAAACCCGGTGTCGACTACAAGATCGTGTATGACACCACGGTCTTCGTTGAGCAGTCGATCAACGACGTCTATATCACGCTCTTCCAGGCACTCGGCCTCGTATTCCTGGTCGTCCTCATCTTCCTGCAGAGTTGGCGGGCGACGATCATCCCGATGGTCGCCGTTCCTGTTTCCTTGATCGGCACATTCGCCGGAATGGCGCTCTTCGGATTCTCACTGAATAACCTGTCACTCTTCGGACTCGTCCTGGCGATCGGGGTCGTGGTCGACGACGCCATCGTGATCGTGGAGAGTGTGCAGACACATCTGGCGAATGGGCTCTCGCGCGTCGAGGCGGCGCGGAGGGCGATGACGGAACTGTCCGGCGCGGTGATCGCGACATCACTCGTGCTGCTCGCGGTTTTTATTCCTACCGCCTTCATGTCGGGCATCACCGGCGCGTTCTTCAGTCAGTTCGCGTTGACGATCGCCGCGGCGGTGACGATTTCCACGTTCAATGCGCTGACCCTGAGCCCCGCTCTCTGTGCCCTTCTGCTCAAGGCGGAAAATGAAAAACGGGACCCGCTCGAAAAGCTGATGGATCTCACGATGGGCTGGTTCTTCCGCATCTTCAACATCGGCATGAATTTCAGTCGCGACACGTACGGTTGGATCGTCCGTCTTGTTGTTCGCGGCAGTCTCATAGCACTTTTCGTTTATGCCGGATTGCTCTACCTGACTTACCTGGGTTACCAGAACGTCCCGCAGGGGTTTATCCCCGCGCAGGACAAAGGTTATCTGCTGATCAACGCCCAGTTGCCCGACGCCGCCAGTAAGGAGCGGACGAGTGACGTGATCGAACAGATCGAGACGATCGTGGGCGGGACCGATGGTGTCGCGCATACAATCAGCATCACCGGCTTCTCACTCGTTTCGTCCAGCAACCTGTCGAACGCCGGAACTGTCATCGCCATCCTGGATCCGTTTGAAGACGAAGATGGCAACACGCGTCCCAAGTCAGACATGATTCTCGGTGAGTTGATGGGCAAATTCTCCACCATCAAGAGCGCTCAGGTCATCGGCTTCGGTCCGCCCCCTGTCGATGGCCTCGGCAGCACCGGTGGTTTCAAATTGCAGGTACAGGATATGAGCGCCCGGGGTGGCGAAGCGCTGCAGGGGGCGGTGGAACAACTCTCGGCCGCGGCGATGTCGCAACCGGGCATCATGTCGGCCTTCACGACGGCGAGTATCAATCAACCGCAGTTGTATCTCGATATCGATCGCGAAAAAGCCAAAACTCTCGGCGTGGCGCTTGAAGACCTGTTTGAAACGCTGCGGGTCAACCTGGGTTCCGCATACGTCAACGACTTTACCGCCTTCGGACGCAACTGGCAGGTGATTGCCCAGGCGGAAGCGAGCCAGCGTTTGCGGAAGGAAGACATCGCCCGGTTGAAAGTACGCAACTCCTCCGGTGAGATGGTCCCGATCGCGACGATGGTGACGGTCGAAGAAGTGACCGGGCCGTCGAAGATCACTCACTTCAACCTGTTCCGCTCGGCAGAGATCAACGGCACACCGGCGCCGGGGTACAGTTCCGGGGACGCCATCTCGATCATGGAACAACTTTTTGCGCAGCTGTTCTCAGGTGGGGAAATGGGTTACGAATGGACGGAACTCAGCCTGCAGGAAATCATCGCGGCGCGGGATCCCATTTCCAAGCTGGTCTTCCCGATGGCCGTCGTCTTCGTCTTTCTCGTACTGGCGGCGCAGTATGAAAGCTGGTCGCTCCCGCTCGCGGTTATTCTGATCGTTCCGATGTGTCTGCTCTGCTCGATCGCCGGTGTCTGGCTCATTGGCATGGACAGTAACGTCTTCACGCAGATCGGGCAGGTGCTGCTCGTCGGCCTGTCGGCGAAGAACGCGATCCTGATTGTTGAATTTGCCCGTCAACGGCAGGAAGAAGGGATGCCGCGCGTCGACGCTGTCGTCGAGGCCTGCCGATTGCGACTACGGCCGATTCTGATGACCGCCTTCTCCTCGGTCCTCGGTTTCATGCCGCTCGTTCTGGCGACCGGCGCCGGAGCCGAAATGCGGTTCGCCCTCGGGATCGGCGTTGTCTGCGGGATGCTGGGGGTGACCTTCTTCGGGCTCTTCCTGACCCCGGTCTTCTACTCGGTCATCATGAAGTTCGCCGACCGC
>PABD01000036.1 GCA_002702685.1 Planctomyces sp. | reverse complement strand
GGTGGCCTCGGTGGCGGCGGTGGTGGTGCGCAAGCGACTGGTGGCGGCATCGGTGGTGGCGGCGGCGGTGGCCTGGGGAACCAGGGTGGCAACTTCGGTGGCGGCAACACCGGTTCGTTGTTCTCAATTCCGCCGGCAAAAACCCTGTCGCTGAACTTCAACAGCGTCTGCCTTGAGCACGGCAAAACGGAACCCGCCCCGCGGATGGAATACACCGTTGCACCGGTGAATACGTTCTCTGACGACCCCGTCCTCGAGCGTCTGCTCGTGAACGTCGCGGAACAACGTCTCGATAAGCAGGTCGCGCAGGCAGCAGCCTGGCACTTGGCGAGCAAAATGAGCTGGGGCGAACTGGCTCAGAAATCGGTGAAACATCTGGGCGGACTTCCCCCCACCAGCTACTTCTCTCGGGAACAATTGGCACAAGCTCAGGAAGCATTGAGCATACTGACGTTCCGTGTGCAGGAAGAAGCCGATCAGAACGCGGAAGAATCGGAAGAAGTCTCCGTGAAACCTGCCGCTGAAACGAAGACAGCAACTCAGGTCTCCCTGTCTCGCTGATCCACGTGATTAGAAATACATGGCCGCTGCGATCCGAGTGGAACGCAGCGGCCTTATTTTTTGACGGAAGGGGCATTCAGCGATGTCCGGATTGTTTGAAACCACGGGACGATTGACGGCCGAGACGATCCAACCGGAAAGTCGTGTGGTCATCCTGCCCGCTGCGGGCGTCAGTGCCCGGATGGGAGAACACAAGCTGTCTCTGCCACTGGGGGAAAGCACGCTGCTCGGCACCGTCCTCGCTAATTATCTCGCGGCGGAAGTGGACCTCATCCTGATTGTGCGACGACCTGACGACGAGTCCCTTCCCGCCTTGCTTCCTGAATCGGATCGGTTGCTGTTGGTCACGCCCGCTGCTCCTCCCGCGGACATGAAAGCGAGCATCCAATACGCGCTGGCGGCGTTACGCAGTCTGACACCGGCAACCGAGGCGATCACCTATCTGCTCAGCCCGCCCGACATGCCGTTTCTCACGCCAGATATCATCAATGAGCTTTTGAGCCACTGGTCACCGGAAATGGATGTACTGATCCCCACGACCGCAGGGCGGCGGGGACACCCGGTTCTTTTCTCAGACCGCGTCGCCCGGAGGGTGGATGGACTTCCGGAGGATCGCGGGCTGAATTCGCTCTGGGAGGATCCTGAACTCCACCTTCGCGAATTTGAGCTCGAAAAGAGCGGAATTCTGTTCGATATCGACACCCCGGATGACTACGCGAATGCGCTGGATCGAGTGCGAAATTCGCCGTTTTAAATTGCAATTTTTACGCGCCAGGGGCTTTCTTGGGGAAATATCGCGGCTCGATCCGGACTTTAATCTATTTTGTAAAAATGTCCCTTTACATGAAAATTTTTTTAGATTATTTCCCCCCTCTCACAACGGAAACGCGTTCTGCCGTGCCGTAGTCGATTGTGAACCTCTCTTCCCCCAATGAACCCAGCTCCCGGATGAATGTCCGTTACGCGAAGGCAGCCCACCTGGTTTCGCCGTGGCGTGTCGCAGTTGATCCGGTTTTGCGAGTCTTCTCGCACACAAACGGCCTGTCTTCTGAAAGGACTCTTGTCATCATGAAAAAGTTTTTCTCATTGCTGTTGGTTCTTCCGTTGGTTGGGAGTTTGACGGGTTGCTGCTGCCTCGGTGGCGGCGGTGGCGGATGCAGCCCCTGTGGAACGAGCAGCTACTACGGTCCCTCTTCCTACTCGAGCGGCGGCTGTGCCACGGGCAACTGTGGTGTCACCCAGACGTATCCGAGCGGTGCTCTCGCTTATCCCCAGAATGCGATGATGGCTCCGACCTCGATGCCGACTACCGCGTACGCTCCGCAGACCTATGCGACAGCTTCCGCTCCGATGGAATCACTGCCGACTTATTAATCGGTGGTTCCCGATTCGAGGGCGACTGCCAATAGGGGCCGTCTGTGTTCAGGCATTCCATTCCCGAGTCAGATCGGATGGCTGCCTCTGGTCGCACTCGACGATTTCCTGATGCATGTCTTCGACTGACGGGCTGAGTCATTGGGGAGACAGAATTGTACATCTCCGCGTTGAGCACCTATTCGAGTGCTCAAAAGCTTCACGTTTACAGGATGGAACGTGAAGCTTTTTTTATGTAGTTATCGGACTGCCGGTCTGGGGCTGCGCCTTTCCATTCGCGCAGCCCCGGTCGATTATTACGATGTCGGAAAGAACGGCCCCTTTGAAAATGGGCGGCGTTTTCATCGCATTCAGACCATTCGCAGCGTTACGGAGGAAATCAGCGTGAGTCAACGCATCTTGAGCATCTCAGGGCTACGAGGAGTCGTGGGCGATGGACTCGATCCGGAATACATCGTCCGCTTTGCGGCCGCATTCGGCACTCTGCTTGAAGGAGGGCGTATCGTGCTCTCCCGCGATGGGCGAGCCACCGGAGAACTGATCCGTGATGCCGTCGTCTCCGCGCTGCAGTCAACAGGCTGCGAAGTCATCGACGCCGGAATTGCATCCACGCCCACCTGCGGAGTGCTGGTGAAACATCATCAGGCGAATGGTGGTCTGCAGGTGACCGCCAGTCACAACCCGATCCAGTGGAATAGACTCAAACCGTTTACCAAAGAAGGTTCCGTATTCGATCGCAATACGGGTGATCGCTTTCTGGAGGTGCTCAATAAGGGCGAGTTCAACTACAAGGACTGGTCCGGTATCGGCAAAGTCACCTTTCTTCCGGACTCATGGAAGCCGCATCTCGATAAGATTCTCTCGCTCGTTGATGTCGAGTTAATTCGATCCCGGAAATTCAAAGTCGTACTTGACTGCAACCATGGCTCGGGAGCCATCCTCGGCCCCCTGCTGCTGGAAGAACTTGGCTGCGAAGTGCATCTCATTGGCGGCACCGCCGACGGACAGTTCGAACATACACCCGAACCGACCGAAGAGAACTGCCGCTCGGTCGGTCAGAAAATCGTGAGTGCCGGCGCGGCGGTCGGCTTCGTCCAGGATCCGGATGCCGATCGACTTGCCATCATTGATGAAGCGGGGAGGTATATCGGCGAGGAACTGACATTGGCGCTCTGCGTCGATCATGTCCTCGCCACACGGAAAGGCCCCGTGGTCGTCAATGGATCAACAAGTCGCGTGACCGCGGACATCGCTGAAAAACATGGCTGTCCTTTCTCACGTTCTTATGTCGGCGAGGCGAACGTCGTCGCCCACATGCGCGAGGTCCGCGCGGTTATAGGCGGAGAAGGGAACGGCGGGCTGATCGATCCCGAGATTGGTTGGGTCCGCGACAGTTTTCTGGCGATGGCCTATGTTCTCGAACATCTGGCGAAGACGGACACTTCACTTTCCGAATGGGTGGCCCAGTTACCCTCATACGCCATCATCAAAGACAAAATCGAATGCGTTCCCGAGGCGGTCCCCGTTGCCGCGGCAGCACTTCAGCGGGCGTTCGAAGACGCGAGAGTGACAGAGGGGGATGGCCTCCGTCTCGACTGGGAGAAGAGCTGGGTCCAGGTACGGGCCAGCAATACGGAGCCGATCATGCGTATCATCGCCGAGGCCCCCTCCACGAACGAAGCGGAACAGATCATCCGCCAGTCCCGCGCCGCCATCGAAGCCGTTCTCCGATAGCGGCCCTCAGATAAAACGCGGCATCAGGTCTTGCGGACGGAATCACGCGCCAGCTGTCGGGCGATTTTGTGAGCATGTTTGATCGTGAACGCGCGCGATTCGATCTGTTCCTCGCTGTAATACTTACCGGAGTCACTGTGGGGCAGTCCCGCCAGGGCCAGAGTCAGCGGGAGGAGATCAAGGAATTCCTTATAACGACGTTGTTGCTCTTGAGCGTCGGTGGACATACGGTCGAACCTTAAGTCTCGGGGAGGATGTGAATAGCGAAGAACAAGCTGATTGCCGCCGGGGAACTCCCGGCGCGAATGCTGTTATTATGCTATCAAATTCCGCATGGAATGGAACTGCTAATTGCCGCAAGGCTGTTCATTACGCTGGCGAGCAAAGAGCGTCTGTCGCTAGAGCAATTTCCAGATAACCGTAGCGAGTTCTGGCGGCGTCGCCTGCTACTTTCATGGGCTTTTCGGGTCCGATAGCCGCCACACTTATCCTGGACAGGAGCTAGGGGTTTCGAATCCCCATCTTGTCGAGCCGCTTCACGAAGGCATCGCGCACCTTTCGATGACCGGCGAGAACGTACAGGTCGTCCCCCTGCTGACGGATGAGCGGGAATGATTCATTGTGCGCGTGCGCCCGGCAGCAGGCATATTCGACGCGGACCTCGGTGCGTTTACGCAGGTAGTACCCGATGAACATGCCGATGAAGATCCCCGCCACGGGCGAGAACAGAAAGATGAGGAAGTTCCAGAAGAAGATGCTCGATAACGTCGAGATGAAAAGCCCGATGCAGATTCCGAACAACGGACGCCCGTAATTTTCGATCCGCGCGAAAAAGTTCTCCCGTTCCAGTCGCTCCTGCGTACCGCATTCAATACAGCGATTCGGCAATTTAATGTTCCACTTGCCGTCCGAGAAAAAATGCAACTCGTATCCCGTCTGTTCGGAGATCCGAATCTCCCGGGTGTAGATGTCACTCGTCGGCACATGTTTTACAAAATCGAGGAAATACTGCGTCAGACCGTCGCGATGACTGACGAAGTACCCGATCACATGGCTCACATGGGTGAGAGCGACGTAGAGCACACCAAACAGAAAAAAGACGATCGAATGCAGACCACTGATGACATTCGTCGTGTGTTCTTCCACTTCTTCGACGGGTTCGAGTTCCTTGCGACTGAACAGGGTTCGCAATCCACTGGCGACTTTCGCACCTCGCTCCTGCATCGTCATTTCGTCGGCGCGCGGATCGTCCTTCTTACGCTTGGGACGGGGCTTCGCTTTCTTCTGTCGAACTTCCGATTCCGGTCGAGTTGCCCCAGTCTTGCGTTCCGGTCGTGGCCGCGCGCGGGAACCCGACTTCGGCCCCCGCGAGCGAGGGGGGAGACGTTCCAGCGAATCTCGATTATCGTCGACCATGGAAATATCTACTTAAACTCTCTGAGACAGCCCGGACGAATTCGATCCGTCGGCATGTGAATTTTGGGACTTCCTCCGGGAGCGGGGCTGATTCCCCCTCTCGACCTGATATAATGGCCCTGATATCACATGCTTCCATTCTATCCGACTCGCGGGAAGAAGGTAGGCGGTTCTTATCGGAACAGAGCAATTCACCCGTCTCCTGCTGACGGAACACTCTGGCCGACGGAACTGTACGGCCGATTGCACAGCGTGAGTTTCCAGCCAGATTCCCGGTTTACCAGGAGAACTCAGTCTTGCCCTTTACTGGAAGACCCGTCCGCCGCATGCTGGGCCGTACAGCGGTCGCCCTCATCACCATCATACTCTGTCCTCTCGTCGTCTGGGCCTGCAAGTACTCGGTCCGTGATGTCGGTTTCGTAGCGCTGGACGAGAATCATTATGAACTCCGCTTAGTCGTCTCCTCCGAAATGGAAGAAGAAAACCTCGAAGCGCTGCGCTCCGAGTTCGCCCCCCTGCTGCGTGATACGAATATCCAGCTGAACATTCTGAAATCGGACAGCCCCCGCCTGACCAGTCGGGAAATCGCGCAACCCGTGGAAGGTGACCGCGCCGCCGCCTGGATGATCGATCATTTTAAGCCGCGCGAGGAAGCAGCTGCAGCGGAAGCCCCTCGGGAACTGAACTTCGAACCGGTGAACATCAATGACAAATCCAGCCTGACTTCCTTTCTGTGGGAAATGGCGGATTCGGATTTGCGTTCGCAACTGATAACAGCCGCACTCAAGTCACACAGTGTCCTCGTCATCGTCGAGGGATCGAACGTGGAGCACAATCAACAGGCAACCGAACTCGCCGCGGACGCGCGAAAAGAAGTCGCCACTTCCCTTCCCGACTTGCCGAAGCCCGTTGATCATCCGACCGAGATCATCTCGCTCAAGAAAGAAAATAGAGCCGCAGAGCGGTTGCTGCTCTGGTCGTGGAATATCGATCCGGACAACATCGATCAGACATGGCTCGTGCCGATCTTCGGGCGAGGCCGTCTGCTGGGCGAACCACTCGCCGTTCCCGGCACATCGCTGACAGAGTTGTCGACGATTCTGAGCTACGTCGGACAGGACTGCGAATGTGAACTCGATCGTTCGTGGATGCAGGGGAAGATGTTCCCGCATCGCTGGGATGAAGCGCAGGAAGCGATTGCCGCCAAAGCACTCGATTTCGACCCGGGCAGTCCTCTCGTCAAATCGGAAATCACCCGCATTCTTGCGCGAGGACCCAACGGCCGCCGTAACTTGAATGTCGGTGTCGAGTCCGAAGGAGACTTGCTCCAACTCTCTCAAACAGAGGAAGGGAACGTCACTGCCGAAGAAGCGGATGACATCCTCCGGGAATTGAATATTCTTCCCGCAGAAGAGGATTACGAAACAGACAGCGAAACCACCAGCACAGACGAAGTCGCGCTCGCTGAGGCAGAGCCCACCCCGACCGAATCAATAGAAAAGAACGCACCTGCGACCGCCGCATCGCCCGTTCCGGCGACGGAACAGGCGGACGAGGCCAACTTCACCATGCCGGAAGCATATCAACGGACGTTCGAAATCGTCGGCGCCCTGATGATGCTGTTTGTGCTCTTCATCCTCTTCCGCAGCCGCCGAGGCCGGAAGAGTTAGCTCTTACTTTGCGTCCTGCAGTTGCGCCGCTGATTGATCGACGTCGGCTTCCCAAGCCTTCAAGGCATCGAGCATTTCCGTCACCCGCGCAGGTTCAGCTGTGGCCAAATCGTGACTCTCGGAAGGATCTTCCTGCAGGTTGTAAAGTTCGAGTTTGTCTTCCCGACCGCGCACCAGTTTCCATTCCCCCGACCGCACCGCCGCACCGGAGCCGATCCGCCAGTACAGATACTTTCGTTCCGGCAAAGGTTTCTGATCAAAGAGCAAGGCCCGCAGATCGAGCCCTTCGGTGACGAATTCTGCTTCCACAGGATCAATCCCGGCCAGTTGCAGGATGGTCGGCACGAGGTCCATCGTCATCGTCGTTTCATCGGTAGTGACTCCCGCGGCGATTTTGCCCGGCCACCAGGCGATCGTCGGAATCCGATGCCCCCCCTCATAGACCTGGGTTTTCTGCCCGCGATAGACGCCGTTATCCGAAATCTGACCGGCGTGCAGACCGCTGTAGTTCCGGTAACCGCCGTTATCCGACGTGAAGATCACCAGCGTCTTTTCGGCAATGCCTGTTTCCTGTACGGCATGGAGAATCTCCCCCGTACTGGCATCGAGTGATTCCACCATCGCCCGCACCACATCGGTGACATCCTCTTCTTCGCCGCGCGGGCCGAGCTTCGTGAAATTGTTGTAGTCGCCCCCTTGTTCACGATACGCCTGATCGCCCGGTTTCATCCAGGGAAAATGAATCGCCGAATGCGAGACGTACAACAGAAAGGGTTTGTCGGCATGCTCGCGGATGTAGGTAACGGAATCGTTGGTAATTTCTTCGGTGTTATACCGTCCATGCCGGACGATCTTCTCATTGTGGTACCAGTCGTATTTTCCGTTGCGGTCGATATGAGATCGGTAGTCGGTCGCGCTGGTCAGATGCCCGCGAAATTCATCAAATCCATGATGAACAGGGTTGCTCCCTTCCAGATCGCCGAGATGCCATTTGCCCATGATGGCTGTCGCATACCCCGCTTCCTGCAGACGTTCGGGGAACGTATCCGCCGACTGCGGAAGCCCGGCGTCATCAATCGGCAAGGCGGCTTCGATGCCGACACGATGCTGATACTGGCCCGTCATGAGCGCCGCACGCGTCGGGCTGCACATCGGACCATTCGCATGAAAGTCCGTGAACATCATCCCCTCGCGCGCCATTTGATCGAGGACCGGCGTTTTATTCTTTTGATTGCCGTAGCATCCGATGTCCGCGTAACCGAGATCATCCGCGAGGATGACGATAATATTCGGCCGCGATTCGTCGGCGCGAAGCGCGGGCACGGCAAAACAGCAGATAGCCAGAGATAGTATCGCGTATTTCATTTCGAGAATTCGTTCGTTTAAATATCAGTTGGCTTGGGAAGGCGCCTTGAGATGTTTTTCAAAAAACTCCACGGTTTGTTTCGCGGATATCTTTTTATGTTCCTGGTCAAATCCGTGCCCCTGCTCGGGGAAGACAACCAGCGTATGTGAAACTTCAGCGGCTTTCAGTTTTTCATCCAGCATCCGGGCCTGTTTGACGGGGACAAGGCGATCACGTCCCCCCTGGAAGGTAAGGACAGGCGGATCGTCCGCGCTGACGTGCGTCAGTGGACTGGAAGATTTGTAGTTTTCTGGTTGTTCCGCCGGCGTCCCCCCCATGAAGAGCCGCATCAGCCAGGCAACGGAACTCGTTTCAAAACAATTCTGCATTTCGGTGGGACCGTAATAGTTCACGACCGCCTGCACGCGGCTGGAGACCTCGGGGTATTCTGTTTCGCCTTCCAGCTCCGCTTCCGGGCCAGCGAGACCGAGCAGCAACGAAAGATGACCGCCAGCAGAGTCCCCCATTGCCCCGATATAATCGGGATCGATGTGATATTTATCCTCATTCACACGCAGCCAGCGGACAGCTTCCTTAACATCGTGGACCTGCGCGGGAAAGTGAGGCTCGGCGTCCGCCGTTTCTTTTTTCTCCGGATCGAACTTCATCAACCGATAACTGATCGTCACGGCGACATAACCCTGTCTGGCCGCTTCCTGAATTTGATTGAACCATTTGCTGCGTTCGCCCATCGCCCAACCGCCTCCATGAATAAAGACGATGGCGGGACAGACCTTGTCATTATCCGGTCGGGCGAGATCGAGTTTGAGCTCCTGTCCGTCGACCTTTTTATAGGTCACATCTCTGAGCACCTTGATCGGCTCCGCCGCGCGAAGAGGATGATCGCTGAACAGGAGGGCGCAGTAGAGAATCGCGGCAAGAATGGGAGCGATTCGCATGGAAGCTCTTTTCCGAAAGAGGAAGGGGGCGGAAGAACCGAACTGGAGCCCCTCCACTCTACCCCAGCCGACCACCGATGACAATCTACCGCCTGACTGTCATGGACTCAGAACGTGATCTCAATCGCCGCCCGGATTTCGTCCCGCACGCGGCGGAACTCGTTCATGACATCGTCTTCAGAGCCTTCCGCATAGTACGGGTCGTCGAAGGGCATGGAGATTCGCTGAACATCTCCAGGGAAAACGGGGCAATTCTGATTTGCCGTATCGCAGACGGCGACGATGATGTCAGGCGGGCTTCCCACCGGCGGAAGGAACTCCCGGATCGATTTGCTCGTCTGTTCGGAGATATCGATGCCGACCTCGCGCATCACTTCAATCGCCTTCTCGTTCACGTAACCGGCGGGATTGGCTCCTGCGGAAAGGCTTTCGTATTTATCGCCACGAAGTTCCCGGAGGTAGCCCTCAGCCATCTGACTGCGACAGGAATTCCCGGTGCAGAGAAACAATACACGTTTGCGGGCGGGGCTCGACATGGGAGAAGCGTCTTTCCGAAATGGGTTCCTGCTTTGGTTTGATCGTTGACTGTTATATACTGAATTGCCCCACTCAATGCAAAGTACTCTGTTAACACGACCAGCCCCCATTCTCACGAGGTCCTCCCCATGACTGTTCGACTTGCCCGGCTCTTCTGTCTATTGTGCCTCATGAATCTGCCTCTGACATCGGCATTACTGGCAGAAGACAAACCCGCAGAGGACACAGCAACTGCTGAAGTCGACCTCGCGAAACTCGTTCGCCCTCGAGTCCCGGGTACCTTCAATCTGCAGACCCGTTCACGCACGGAAACGGAAAGCGGCGAAGTCAAAGTCGTCAAGGAAGACCAACCGTGGGAAGTCGCAGAGACAGCCATTATCGTGTGCGATATGTGGGACGACGTCTACTGCCAGATGGCGGCGCAGCGCGTCGACATGATGGCCCCCCGCATGAACGAAGTTCTCACTGCCGCACGCGCCCATGGAGCCCTGATCATCCACGCCCCGAGCGGTTGCATGGACTTCTACAAAGGCTCGTTCAACCGGGATCGCGCGATCAAGGCCCCCTTCAGTAAAACTCCGTTCGAATTGAAAGGGTGGTGTTATCTCGATCCCGAAAGCGAGGCGGAGATGCCTGTCGTGACGGAAATTTCTCCCTGCGATGATCCGGTGACGCCACCGATGGTTCGTGTCTACACACGGCAGCATGAGGATATCAAGATCATCGGTTACGATGCCATCAGCGATAACGGCCAGGAAGTCTACAACCTGCTCCAGCAGGAAGGGATAAAAAACGTCGTGATGATGGGTGTGCACACCAATATGTGTGTGCTGGGGAGACCGTTCGGTATCCGGCAACTGACCCGGTTGGGATTCAATGTCGCTCTCGCACGTGACCTGACCGACGCCATGTACGACCCGCGCCAGCCCCCGTATGTCAGTCATGTGCGCGGAACGGAACTCGTGATTGAACACATCGAACAGTACTGGTGCCCCTCGATCGAGGGCAAAGACCTGATGACCGTCATCCCCGGCTCCAACGATCCGCAGCCGGAAACGAACCAGGCGACGGTCAGCATAACCGAGTGAGAATCGACTCGCTCAAATCAGTCGACCACCCTGCGATCCCCGCCCCGGTCCCAGTTCGATAACGTGATCCGCTCTGTTCATCAACTGGGAGTGATTGTCAATGACGACGAGGGTATGCCCCACCTCGAGCATCCGGTCGAAGTACGCCAGGAGCGGATCGATATCGGCGGGATGCAGCCCGGATGTCGGTTCATCCAGTAGAAAGAGCGTGCGCGCTCCCGTCCCCTGAAGGAGCAGTTCCGCCAGATGCAGGCGTTGTTGTTCTCCGAGCGAAAGTGATGAGAGCGGCCGTCCGAGTTCGAGATAGCCGAGGCCCAGTTCCATCAACACCTGAAGACGCTTCTGGATCTGAGGGAGTTTGCGGAAGAACTCGAAGGCGGCACTCGCCGAAAGGTTGAGGACCTCGTCGAGGTTGAGTCCGCGAAACCGGACTTCCAGCAGGTCGGGGCGAAATCGTTTCCCTTCGCAACGGGGACAGACCAGGGTCAGGTCTTCGATGAAGGCCATATCGACCTCGAGCATCCCCTTCCCTTCACATTCTTCGCATCGGCCCGAGTCCTGGGTGTTGAAGCTGAAGAAACTGGGGGCGAGATTGCGTGTTTTGGCGAGGACTGTTTCGGCGAACTGCTGCCGGATCAGGGAAAATATCTTGAGCGCAGTCGCGACCACCGAGCGCGCGTTTTTCTGTTTGCGATGCGGATCGACCCAGACGACGTGCTCCATCTCATCAACGCCTGAGATCGACTTGAGCGCATAACCGGGAACGGTCGCTGCTTCGATACCGAGCGCCGCCGTGACGGCCGGATAGAGTGTCTGTTCGACGAGACTGCTCTTGCCGCTGCCACTGACACCACTGACGACAGTAAGCGCATTCAACGGGAAATCGACATCGATCTGCTGCAGGTTATTTGTCCCGGCCCCACGAAGTAAGAGCGACTTTTTCGAAGACATCCTCCGGCGCGATGCGAGTTCGGCTTCGTGGAGAGCGCGAGCGCTGGCGGTCTCCTGTTGCCGCAGTTCCTCGTATGCTCCTTGAAACAGTATCTGCCCCCCTTCGGCTCCCGGGCCGGGGCCGAGTTCGATCAATTGATCTGCCGCCTGCCAGAACAGCTCCGCGTGATCGACCACCAACAGACTGTTTTCTTCCCGCAACAACTCGCGGAACATCGAAAGGAGTTGTTCCTGATCGCGCGGATGCAAACCCCGGGAGGGTTCGTCCAGAATGTACAGCGTATTGACAAGTCCAACCGCCAACAGTCCCGCCATCTGCACCAGCTTCCGCTCCCCGGTGGACAATGTCGCACAGGTTCGTTGCAGCGTCAGTTCCCCGAGTTCGAGTTCGAGCAAATATCGAAGCCGGTTATTGATCTCCTCAATCACCAATCCCTGATGGGTGCGATCGGTAACGTCGAGGCGTGCCAGTCGCGCTCTCAATTCTTCCAATGAACAGGTCTGCCAACTGAGGTAATTCTCTCCGAGCAGGCGAATGGCTCGCGCGGTGGCGGTGTATCCCGTCCCGTGGCAGGAGGCGCAGGTTTCCTCCGTCATCCACGCCTCACGAAAACGAGCAGATTGAAACCGGGCGCGTGATTCGAGTTCGCGTGTCAGAAATTCAATCAACAGAATTTCGAATTGTTCGCGCTCATCGGCCTCCCATGCGGAAAGCGGCAGATCGATCGGCAAGTCCGCTGCCTTCGCCCGCTTTTCGAAACGCGATTTCAATCTCGCTCCTGATTTTTCTTGCATCAGCGCGACGACCCCGTCGGCGACTGTCAGGGAATCTTCGGGGATCAGCTTTTCCAGCGAAAAATGCCAGCGGCTACCAGTGCCGCCGCAATCATCGCATTTGCCATACGCGGAGTAGCGCTGGAACAATTGCGGATGGGGTGCCTCCAGCTTCAATCCGCAACCGGGACAGCGATAGTGCGAGCTGTAGTTCGCGATCTGCCAGGGACGTCCCTCGATCTCGACCACATTCGCGGTTTCCTCGCCGGGCTCACGCAGGCAGACGATTTCTCCGTCACCATGATTGAACGCCGTTTCGAGTGACTCGCGCACCCGTTCGGGTTCGCTCCCGCCGACAGTCAACCGGTCGACAATCACGAGTGTCCCATCACTCCGCCGATCAAGAGCGGAAAGGGGGAGGGTGCGAATGAATCCGGCTTCCCTCCAGACTTCGGCCGGTTCGGTCGAACGAAAGGCAATCTGATAACGCGTCTTCTCCGGCCAACTGTTGATGTTGCCCAGCACACTTTCCGGTGTGGAAGGATGGATCGCCGTATCGCATTCGGGACAGACCATCTCTCCCCAACGGGCGAACAGGAGCGCCAGCGCCTCGTCAATTTCAGTCAGGGCCCCGACCGTCACCCGCTGCTGTTCCGCGGGGCTCAACTCGCGAAGCGTAATCGTGGGCGGCAACTGGCTGATCTCATCGGCATCCGGTTTCTGGAACGTCCCCAGCAACTGGCGAATCTGGGGCGACAACGTTTCATTGAATCGCCGTTGCCCTTCGACATACAGCGCATGATGCGCCAGGCTCGACTTGCCACTCCCACTCACCCCCAGCACGACCACCAGCTTTCCCAGGGGGATATCGAGATCGAGGTTCTGCAGGTTATGGACACGCAATCCCCGCAGACGGACCATTTGATCGGTGGTCGCGGGGGAAATCGCGTTCGGGCTCGTCATTGGATCGGCTTCAGTAGAGTGAGTTGGCAGGCGATTGAGGACGCCATCATACCAGATGCCCCGTCCGTCGTACCATCAGTCGTGCCCTTCACTTGCGTTTGTCACTTGCGTGAGGTGCCCGTCGCTCCGTTACGCCTCGATCAATTCAATAAAGCGATTGAGGATCTTCTGGTAGAGTTCGTCGCCGAGAATCTTGTCCTCAACACCTGCGTCGATGTTCGGGTTGTCGTTGACTTCGATGACCATCACGCGCCCTTCCGCAGTCTGTTTCAGATCGACCCCGTACAGGCCCGTGCCGATCAGTTTTGCGGCACGAAGTGCGACGTCTAGAACATCGTGCGGGATCTGATCGATCGGCACAATTTCGGCGTCACCGGACTGGTCCGCCTTCTGCTTCGCGGAGTGGTTATAGATCTGCCAGTGCCCCTTCGCCATGAAATACTTGATGCCGAAGAGAGGTTCGTTATTCAAAATGCCGATCCGCCAATCGAACTCTGAGGGAACGAACTCCTGGCAGATGATGAAGTCCGACTTCTGCAACATCGTTGCCCCCTGAGCGCGCAGTTCCTCGCGACTGCTGACCTTGATCACACCGCGGGAAAACGAACCGTCCGGAATCTTGAGGACGCACGGAAATGGAATCAAAGTTTCCGGCAGGCTGATGTTTTTTTTGTCGAGAATCAGCGAGCGCGGGGTTGGAATATGATGCGATGCCAGCAGTTCCTTGAGATACACCTTGTTGCAACAGCGAATGATCGACCGCGTGTCATCGATGCATGGAATATCTTCCTGCTCGGCCTTGTTGGCAAACCGGTAAGTGTGGTTGTTAATCGCAGTCGTCTCACGCAGGAAGAGCGCATCGAACTCCAGCAGCGTCGCGAAATCGTGCCGGGTGATGAGTTCGACCCAGATCCCCATCTTCTTGCCGACGGTGATGAACTTCTTGAGGGCTGCTTTGTCAGACGGGGCATGTTCCTCATTCGGGTCGTGCAGAATCGCGAGCCAGTATTTTTCCTGTTTCTTCTTGTTGCTGTCGTACTTCCAGGTCGATCCGGTAAAAGCGGCGAGCGCGTCGGCAAATCGCTCGTTCTGCCGCTCGGCCAAAGTCTGGAAGGAGGGGGTCTCGATCTTTTCGATCGTCCATTTCCCCTGTGGCGAACACCTCACCTCGAACGACATCAAGGGAAAACGAAACAAGTCGAACATCCGTCTCGCTACAGGTTCGATTTTCGAGTTTTCGTGGCGTCCGAAAAACGTGGTGAACGTGCGGGAAAGAGGTTCCTCGACCGGTTCGTCGTAAGTCTTTTCCAGAATGTTCGACAACTCCGGCAGCGCGAACTGATAATTGCGTCGCCAGTTGAGCGCGATGATATGTGAGACGTTCGGGATACAAGGCATGCCTCGGGCTTCAGCCAGTAGCGAGATGTAGTACCCCTTACTGAGGTAGTCGTAGTTCCCACTCAGGTTGATGACCTTGGGCATCCCCTTCTTGGAGGGCTGGTAGTCGGTGCGGCGGACAAATTCCGTCTGGCTCAGAATCAGCCGATCACTGTTCTCGGCGATGAGTTTAGGCTTCTCCGTGACGATGATGTATTCGATCGTGTCCATCTACAATTCTCTGCGGAATTTTAAAGCAGCAGTGCCGTCCGGATAATAGTCGGCAAGTTGTTCGACGAGCTGATATCCCAGCCCCGTGTAGCGTTCGCGGTGACGATGATTGTCCGCACGGATTTCGAGCGAAAGGCCGGTCAGATGGCGTTCGCGGATGCGTTTTTCGGCGGTTTCGAAGAGGAGCTTGCCGACGCGGCCACCTTGAAAGTCGGGGTGCACGGCGATGGAATACATCCGCCCCCAACGGGAGTTGGCGCGATAATAAAGTAGTACATAACCACACACGACACCTTTCTCGGTCGCTACATACAACTCCGCGTTCGTGATTCCGTTCAGGATGGATCGAAACTGTCGACGGGAGGTGAGCGGGTATTTTTCAGGAGAGAAAGCGTACTCTTCAATTTCTAAAAGAGCATCCAGGTCGGAGAGGTTCGCGGGGCGAATCCCGACGGCCATGCCAGTCCACTTTACGTAGGGTCAGGACCGCCAGTTTTGATCGCGGTGTCGTGCTTCGGGCACCGGACAAAACCAGGTTCGAATCAAACTGACGAATGACAAAAAAACGTCAACTAGACGTACCGGCCGGTCACAACCGGCGGGTATAAAAAAGCGGAGGGAGGGGGATTCGAACCCCCGGTAGGTTGCCCTACACTGGTTTTCGAGACCAGCACAATCGGCCACTCTGTCATCCCTCCGGGGCACCCGGATTTCCCGGATGCGTGTACGCATTCTAGTTATCGACTCCCAGCCTGAAAAGGGAATCCCGCCCGGTTTCGCCTCAGTCGCGCGGGTTTGTTCTTCTTCTGACGGGAAAGACCCGCCACAGGTTCGGTCCACTTCCGTCAAAACCGGAAGTAGATGAAAGGAGAGTACGTCGACGACGCCACGAACAGCAGCGTCAGCAACAGGAGCAACACCGCCAGCGCCTCAGCCAACCCGGGCAATGAACGCCGCCAAGGTGCCAGCCACCCTCCCCAGGGGAGCAGGCCAACGATCCCCGCGAACAGCATGATCCACAGCAGCGGATAGCTGTAAAGGGCGAGTTCGCCATTCGGACCGGCGGAAGCGTATCCGGGAATAAGTTGCTGATAGTAGGCGAAAGCATAATCCAGCGAGGGTGACCGGAAGAGCACCCATCCGAGCATCACGACGAATAAAACGTAACAATGCCGCAGCGGTCGCGGGCAGTTCCAGTTGCCGCGGGGAACGCGTTCCGCGGCGAGAAAGAAACCGTGATACAACCCCCACAGCAGAAAATTCCAGGCGGCGCCGTGCCAGAGGCCGCACAGGGCGAAGACCGTCAACAGATTGATCGCCGTCCGTCCGCGCCTCCCTCGATTTCCGCCCAGCGGAATATAGACATAATCGCGAAACCAGCGCGACAGAGTCTGATGCCATCGACGCCAGAATTCACGCATGCTGTCGGCGCGATACGGTCCGAGGAAGTTTTCCGGGAACCGAAACCCGAAGACGAGTCCCAATCCGATCGCCATATCGGAGTAGCCGGCGAAGTCATACAGTATCTGCAGCGAGTAACAACCGAGCCCGAGCCAGGCAACAGACGTGCTCAACGACTCCGGTTCCATTCCGAAAATGGTATCTGCCGTGCGTCCGAGCGTATCCGCAATGAGCACCTTCTTCGCGAGCCCCAGAATGAACCGCTGAAAGCCTCTACTTCGCTCGCGCAGGTTGTAGCGGGGCTCGGCAAGCTCGGCATCAATTTCCTGATAACGGACAATCGGTCCCGCGATCAATTGCGGAAAGAGGGAGATATACAGCGCGAGCCGGGCGGGATTTTTCTGCGCGACCACCTCTCTCCGGTAGACATCCACGAGGTAAGAGATCGCCTGGAACGTGAAGAACGATATCCCGAGCAATAATGTCACCGGGTCATGACGGACGAGAGGGCCATCGATTCGCAACGAGAACCAATTGAACTGGTCGACTATAAAATTGCTGTATTTGAAATAGGCG
>PABD01000035.1 GCA_002702685.1 Planctomyces sp. | reverse complement strand
GGCCATCTGCTTCGGAATCTCATTGTCGAGATCGTGGGGGTATTTGCCCCCCCACGCGTTGTACTGCCAGTTCGTGGCGGCGATGCCATCCTCGTTCACGACGAAAATCGCTCCATGGTCACGGCACCAGGCATCGTTGGTCGGGAAGTGGTGGAACTGGATGTCGCCACCAGCTTTCGCCCCTTGCAGAAATTTGCGGGCGCGGGCTTCCATGTCCTCGTCGGTGACGTTGATGTGCACCGGTTCCGACTCAGCGAGTGCTTTGACCAGTTGCGCGTAGACCGGCTCCACCGTTTCAAATTTCCCCGGCCACGATCGTTCGTTGTGCGGCCAGGAGAGCCAGGTCGCGGCGTGCGGTTCCCATTCGGCCGGCATCCGGTAGCCCAATTCGCGAGGCGTCGGCATCAGGATTCTCCGTCCAGGAATCGCTTGCTGATTCCGGAATAGGCATCAATCCGGCGGTCGCGCAGGAAGGGCCAGTGGGTCCGGGTGACGTCCATCTGCTGCAGGTTGATCGTCACCACGTGAACTTCCGTGTCTGTCGCCGAAGCGCGGTAGATTACTTGACCGTCGGGGCCACAGGCGAAGCTTTGTCCCCAGAAATCGATCCCACCGTCCTCGTCCCCTTCGTGGCCAGTCCGGTTGACCGAAATGACGAAACAGCCATTGGCGACAGCATGGGATCGCTGGATCAGTTCCCAGCTTTCATGCTGCGCTTTGCCGAACTCGGCTTTTTCGGAAGGATGCCAGCCGATGGCGGTCGGGTAAAACAGAATCTGTGCCCCGGTCAGGGCAGTCAGCCGTGCCGCTTCGGGATACCACTGGTCCCAGCAGATAAGGACACCGAGCTTTCCGTATTGGCAGGGAATCGATTTGAATCCGAGGTCACCCGGGGTGAAGTAGAACTTCTCGTAGAACAGGGGGTCGTCCGGGATGTGCATTTTGCGGTACATCCCGGCGATGCTTCCGTCGGTATCGATCACCACGGTCGTATTGTGATACAGCCCGGCGGTCCGACGCTCAAAGAGACTGGCGATCACGGCGACCTTGAGCTCTTTCGCCACTTTGCTGATCGCCTCCGTGCTCGGTCCCGGAATTTCTTCGGCCAGGTCGAACATCCGGTGGTCTTCCGACTGGCAGAAATAGAGCGAGCGGAATAGTTCCGGCAGGCAGATGATCTGCGCTCCCTGAGCGGCCGCTTCTCGGATGTCGTCGATGGCCGATTGCAGATTCTGTTCGGTGTCAGACGTACAACGCATCTGCACGAGTCCGATCCGCCGTTCCGTTTGATTCATGTTCGTTCCTGCAAAGTTCTGTGGGCGACCTGGTAGAAGTGAAGCGATGAGACTGTCCACTTTTGTCAGAATGCTATGCATCCCGCGCCTCGGATGCAAGCGCGAGGACGGCTGCCCGTCTTGAGATAATGATCCGATTCAATCTTTACACCCCCCGGGACCGGAATCAGGTAAGGTGGCGTTATGGGGATCTGTTGCCAGGGATAGAGGACGGAAGAGTCCAGATGAGTTGTAAATAATACGAAATAAACTTGTTGAATTTGGCACGATTTTACTTTGGTGAAACCGCTCTGGATCTTGTTGACAAAATTTCACCACTTCGATTACATCATCGAAAGACCAACGTGCTCGATCAATCCGTTCAATAGCCAAGTGCACGACCTGACGAGATGATGGTATTGACGTCTGACATGCTCCGTTATCCCCACGTGGAGTTTCACCTTGATGTTTTTCGCCTTGCGTCTGTTGCGTCAACTTTGTGCTCTCAATAACGCGTCGAACCCGGCTTCATTCAGCCGGAACCCGCGTAATGCTTCCCGCGATCGCCGTGCTTCCCGCAATCAGTGTGCTATTGAGTCCCTGGAAGATCGAATTGTACTTTCGTCGGTGAACCCCATCGGGGGGACGGCGAATTTTGTCGAATACGGAAAAGCGTTCGCACTTGATTATTATGATGTCTCCGCGATGGAAGTCGGCGATCTCGACAACGACGGCGATGACGACATCGTTATTTCCCGGTTGAAGGACTTTGATAATTCCGCCGTCTGGCTGAATGACGGTGAGGGAAACTTTACTCTCAACCAGGATTTTCACGTTGCCAACGAGGTCTTCTCGATCGAACTGGGGGATTTGAACAAGGATGGTTTTCTCGATGCGTTAATGGTCACGTCGCGTGGCGATGAAATCTGGTTTAACGATGAGGACGGGTCCTTTACTAACTCCGGTCAGTCACTCAGCAATGGCAGCGCAAGTGGCAGTGCTACCGGAGACGTTGACGGGGACGGGGATCTCGACCTCGTGATCACTCACTCTCTGTATGGTCTGCAGATCTACACCAACAATGGCAGCGGCGTATTTCCCGCTGCTCCGACGTACCTCGGGGTATCCGCCCGTGATGTGGCCGTCGGTGACCTGAACGGCGATGGCTATCTGGACCTTTTCCTCGTTGACGACAGCGCGGACGATCAGGTCTTCTTCAACGACGGCAATGGCAACTTCACCGCCAGTACTCAATTGCTCGGTCATCAGGACAGCGCGACTGTTCGCCTGGGCGACCTGGATGGCGACGGCGATCTGGATGCCGTCATTGGTACTGATCAATCGGTGCTGAACGTCAACAATGAGAGCCTGATCTGGCTCAACGACGGCACGGGGCAATTTGTTGCTGGTCCGACTCTCGATACCAACTTCGTCAAGTCTGCGGAACTGGGGGACCTCGATGGTGACGGCGACCTCGATATCTTCATTTCCGAATTTGAAGCATCGGGTAGCTCGGTCTGGTTGAATAACGGTTCCGCCCAGTTCACATCGACGGGCCAGGTACTTCCTGCCTGGTCGTCGGCCGTGACACGACTGGCTGACCTCGATGGAGATGGTGATCTCGATGCCGTTCAAGGCGTACGGAATGGCCGCAGCAAGATCCTCTGGAACGATGTGGTGGAACTTCCATTTCGTCAGAACTTCATTAAAGACTGGGGGGGATTCAATATCCTGAAGGATGAGAATGCCTTTCACCACAACTACTATAATGGCTACGAAAGCCTGTTGTATCTGTACACGAATAATGTTCCCCCGCTGTCCACCGCGATCGTAGGCACGGGGCCCGTCCTGCCGGAGGCGTTCAATATCAGCGTTGATATGAGCGCCGTTTACAACTACCCGAACTGGTCTGACGGTTTCGTCGTTTTCGATTACAAGAACGAAAACGATTTCAAATACGTCGGGGCCCTGATGGACGAGAACCAGTGGATCATTGGTCATTTTCAGGGAGACTTCAGCAACCAGGTGGCGATGGTCGATCTCGATGATACGGGAGGGTACCTCTTCCCGGGTATCCTCTATCAGATGTACGTTTCCGTGGACGGAAATGAAGTGTCGTTGAACGTGAACGGGGTATTCATTACATCAGGTACATTCTCCTCGCCGGTCAACGAAGGTCGCGTCGGTGTGGCCGTTTATAATGGCGTCACCACGTTCGATAATTTCGTGCTATCCGAGCCAAATTCCCTGCCGTTTGAGGAGGATTTCGAAACGGTCTTTGAATCCCGGTTCTTCGAAACCACTCACGAACAGTGGAGTGGCGAAACGACATCCGCAGGCACTCACTACACCGTGGATGCCACCAATGGAACGCTTGCAATCAGCGTAGCGATTATTACGGAGCCGTTACCGGAGCAGTTCGTCATTCGTTCCGAGATTACGGCAACGAAAGTTCCGAATCGATGGCAGGATGGTTTCATCATTTTTGACTACGTCAGTGATACGAACTTCAAATTCGCTGGCATGTTTGCCGGTCAGAATCAGTGGGTTGTCGGCCAGTACTATGGAAACTTTAACGAATATCGTCTGCTCGAAGTCGACTGGGACGACATTGGTCGTGATATCGTCCCGGGCGAGTCCTATGATGTCCGCATCGAGATTAATGGCATGGCTGCGACCCTGTTTGTCAACGATGGTGAAATCGGCACCGCGACCTTCACGGACCCGCTGAACAGCGGAGGCGTAGGCATGGCCGCGCGGAATGCGAAGACTGAGTTCGACAATTTCTTCGTCGGCGCCACGTACACGAGCACGCTTCCGGCCCTCGATTATGTCCACAAATTCGGCGATGGTAGTGACGACTTCACTCCGAACAATCCCGCGATCTGGAACATTCAGGGGGTTAATAACGATGAATATGTCGCCGACTCTACTTCGACGGGCGGACTGGCGGTCAGTACTGTTACATTGAGTGAAGCGAATGGTCCCATTTCACAGCATCTGGAGATCGAGACTGAGGTCGTAGCCACGACAACGGTGGGACATTGGTCGGATGGTTTCATCGTCTTCGACTACAAGAGCGAGAACGATTTCAAATATGCCGGATTCTTCGGCGGTCACAACCAGTGGGTGATCGGGCATTATCGAGGTCATTGGGGAAATCGACTGGCAATGGTGGACTGGGACGATACCGGACGTGATATTCTCGCAAACGGTGTTTACACAATGACCGTTGAAATTCATGACAATGAAGTCGACCTCATCGTCAATGGCGAACTGATTACCAGTGCCGACTTCAATACGACGCTCACCTACGGCGCGATCGGACTGGCGAACTACAACGCGAAGACAACGTTCCGTAATTTCTCCGCGAAAGATATCGCCCCTGTTCCTTCACCAGTCGATTCCGCATTCGCTGGATATGATGGTAGTTTGACCGAATAGAAGTCAATCAACCACGTCGGAATAGATTTGTGTGAATGAGCTGACGATCAAGTCCGTTGCTGCCGGATATCTCCGATGGCAACGGACTTTTTTTGTTGAAGTCTCTGGTCGAGATATCTCTGGCGCCATCAATCCGGACGAGTTCCGTGCGGCCCGCGAAAAGTGACGCACGCCCCCGCGAACCAGGGTTGCCGGGGAGGGGAGTGACAGCATTTTGTCACTGCTAAAAATACATGAAAAACGTCTGGTGAAATCTTGACACGTGCTGAGAGGATAGCTCCAATGGAGAACCCGCATCTTCTTCTTTGCTTCCCATTCGGGTATCTCGATGCGTGGCTCTCTGCATCTGCGTCGGGCATTGAACCTGAAGGACAAACCGGCAGATCAGGTTTCTCTTCCTCCTCTCAGGAACTCCGCGCCCCATGTTCTCCGCCTTACGCCTGCTGTCCGCCCTGCGCGCTCTGAATCACACACGTCCGTCGCACGAACTCATTCGCAGACGCCGAACTTCTTCGCCAGGCAAGGCTGCACTCGAAGGACTGGAGTCGAGAGTGCTGCTCTCTGCAGTAGATTCCCTTACTCCGCCGCTGGGAGAAACCACCTCCGCGACCGTGGAGGAGACCGATCTGCGCGTCGAGAAAATTTCAAACCAGACGACAGTTTCGCCCGGCCAAACCGTTACTTTTCAAACGCAGGTTGAGAATCGCGGATTCTTCAGTGTCGATGACATCCATTTCGTTGACCAGTATTCCCACTTTCTCGAAAACGTCAGTTGGACGGCGGTTGGATACGGCGCTTCCGGGTTTACCTCCGCGGGAACGGGCGACATTGATGAAATACTTGAACTCGGATCTGATGCCAGCATCACTTACAACGTAACAGGGACTGTACGCGGCGATGTTTACGGGTCCGTGACCTCGACCGCCATGGTCAGTTCCGCCACCTACACCGACTCAAACCCGGACGATAACATCGCCGGCGACAGTGATCTCGTGGTCCTCGTAGCAGCCGAATCGAGCCCGGGGATGTTCCAGGAATACATAACGCAGATCAATGATGATCTCCGGTATCGGACCGGCTTTGTCGCGGGAGACATCGATGGAGATGGCGACAACGACATCGTCGCCACATTCGGCAGTGATGTCGGTCAACCGACGAGTCCGACCGAAATCTGGATCAATAATGGATATGGAGAGTTCACCACGGGAACTGGGCTGGCGACAGTCGATCGCGTTGCGGAAAAATTGATGGGCGATCTCGACGGTGATCAGGATCTTGATCTCTTTTTCATTACTCGCCAGAAAGGATACCAGATTTGGTTGAATGACGGTTCCGGCAATTTTTCGCAGATCGCTCCGACTTTTCCAGATGCTTCCCGCGACGCCGGTGCGATTGGCGACGTGGATGGCGATGGCGACCTTGATATCCTGGCTGTTGGGGCCGGTGCGGGAATCGAAGTATTACTCAACGACGGAAGCGGTGGCTTTTCGTCCGCTGGAACATTCGGCACGACGGGTTATGATGTTGCGCTCGGTGATCTCGATAGTGATGGCGACCTTGACGCTTTCATTGGCAGTTCGTCGGGCGGGGATCAGGTTTGGATCAACGATGGTTCAGGGGCCTTCACCGACAGCGGTCAGTCGCTCGGGGATCGAAATACCCGCTACGTCGAACTGATCGACTACGATAAGGATGGAGACCTTGACGCGGTCTCGGCGACCTATGATACGGATCCCCCTACCACCGCGCAGAAATACAGCCTGCTCTGGGTCAACGACGGCGACGGCGTCTTTTCTCAGGGGGACACGATTTGGACCGATCTCGTCACCGGTTTCGTGGCGGGCGATCTGCGGGGAAACGGTTTCCCGGATCTGGTTCTGGGACAGCAGGAGAGCAACCGCGGAGAAATCTACTTGAATTCGGGGGGCGTGTTTAACGGTCGCACCTATCAAACCCCGCTCCATACGCTCGCCGCAATCGAGCTAGCCGACTTCAATGGCGACCAGCAACTCGATCTGCTGGTGCAGCGATTTTACGAACCGGTTATGGAGATCTGGTTCAACGCGGATGGTCCCCCGGTTCGCGATGTGAGCATCTCCAAGGTATCGAATCAAGTCGTCTCCGCGGCCGGTGATGAAATCACTTTCACGATTACCGTTACGAACGAGGGGGAACTTCCCACCGCGGGGGCGCTGGTCTCCGATGATGTCGATGCTCTGCTCGAAAATGCGACCTGGACCGCCACGCTCAACGGAGGAGCATCCGGAGCCACTTCGGGAGCGGGGAGTATCAGCGAATCAGTCGATCTACCCGTCGGCGCGCGTATTGAATACACCGTGACGGGCACACTCAAAGACGGGTTCTTCCGGTTCGTAGCGAACACGGCAACGGTGGAAATGACCGACGGGGTCGATGCGGTGCCGGACAATAATTTGGACACCGACATTGATCTCTTTGTGGAAACCACGACAGGAGGTCACGGCCAGTTTATTTCCGGTCAAGTCCTTCGCGAGTTCGTCGACTCCGGCGCAGTGGAGCTGGGTGATCTCGATGGCGATGGTGATCTCGATATCATTCTCGGTGTCAGGGATGAGCGCGAGCAGGTTGAAATCTGGTTGAACGACGGTCAGAAGGAATTCTTCCTGTACGATTCGATTGCAGTAAACGAGTTCGTCCGCGGGATCGCCGTGGCCGATCTGGATGGTGACGGCGCACTCGACCTCTTCATCACAACCCGGCGAGATGACGAAGTCTGGATCAATGATGGTACAGGGAGGTTCAATGAGCGCGCGGAAAACATCGTTAATGCAAACGCCTATGGCAACGCTGTGGGAGATCTCAATGGCGACGGTCGAGTCGATCTGATCGTCCCGACCAACAATGTCGGGATCAACATCTATTGGAACAAAGGAAACGACAACTACACCGCGTCTCCGGTGGTTCTGGGTACCGACAGTCGCGGTGTCGCCATCGGTGACCTCGATGGGGATGGCGACCTCGATCTCTTCGTCGTTGACCCTGATGAGCCTGATCAGGTCTGGTTCAACGATGGATACGGCAATTTTACGGAAGGCTCTCAATCGTTCGGACTTTCCTTCAGTGAAAGCATCAATCTGGCCGACCTCGACGGTGATGGGGATCTGGATGCCGTAATTGCGACATTCCAGGACGACCTCAACATCGATAATCAAAGTCGTATCTGGCTGAACGACGGTACCGGACAGTTTGCCGCTGGCCAGCTGTTGAATACGAATTTTGTGGAAGATATCGAAGTGGGCGACCTCGATGGGGATGGCGATCTCGATCTGTTGATCTCGGACTACGAAGTCACCGGCAGCTCCATCTGGCTGAATAATGGATCGGCGGAGTTCACACGTACCTTCCAAAATATTCCCAGTTGGTTTTCGTCTGCTTCGAAACTGGGAGACCTCGATGGCGATGGCGACTTGGATGCCATATTGGCGACCTTTGGCGGCAAGACTACCGTGCTCTGGAACGATATGGTCGCCTTACCTTTCTCGCAGAACTTTGAACAGAGCCACTGGTCCGGTGTCAACGTCGCAAAAGATGTCAATGCTGGCATCGTTATTGATAATCAGAGCAAGGCACTCCAATTAACATCGAATAACTACCCGGGCTTAACCACCGCTGTGGTCGGTACAGCTTCTACACTTCCTGAACAGGTCCATATTCGTGTCGATATGGAGGCCATCTATGCTTCCGGTATCTGGGCGGATGGCTTCATCATTTTTGACTACCAGAGCGACAATGACTTCAAATACGCGGGTGCATTCGTTGGGCAGAATCAATGGGTCATCGGGCACTACCAGGGGTACTTCGACAACCGGCTGGCGCAGGTGGACTGGGACGATACCGGTCGCACGATCAATCCCGGCCGGTCTTACCGTCTGGACGTCTCCATCGATGGTGATCAAGTCGGTTTGACTGTCGACGGTGAATTCATCACCTCGGCGACGTTCGCCAACCCGGTGACTGATGGTCGGGCGGGGCTTGCTGTTTATAACGCCATCACGAACTTCGATAACTTCCAGTTGTCGGAACCGGCGACGCTTCCCTATTCGGAAGATTTCCAGGATGGAACCAGCGGTCAACTGGTCGAGACGAACCCCGCCCTGTGGACTGTCTCTCCCCATTCGGGAGAATACCACTACCTCACGGACAGTACGTCCACCAACGGTATGGCCGCGAGCCTGCTCCCGACAACGGAACCACTGCCGAGCTTTTATGTAGTCCATTCCAAGATGACTGCGGTCAGCGGACCCGATCGATGGCAGGATGGTTTCCTGATCTTCGATTACAAGAACGACAAAGACTTCAAATACGCCGCGATGTTCGCGGGCCAGAACCAGTGGGTGATCGGGCATTATCAGGGACACTTTGGCAATCGACTGGCTCAGGTCGACTGGGATGATACCGGACGCGATATCTACACCGACACCTTCTACTTCGTCCGTGTGGAAATTTCCAATAACACGGCCACGCTGTATGTGAACGACGGCGAGGTCGCTTCGGCTACTTTCGCCGGTCCTCTCAACGGCGGCCAGGCCGGTGTCGGAGCCTACAACGCGGTCACGCAGTTCGACGATATCTACATCGGTTCCGATTTCGAAGATTACCTGCAAGCACCGTACTACGAGCAGAATTTCTATTCGGGCGGTACAGAAGTCTTCACTCCGAGTAACCCGGCTCTCTGGTCTCTGGAAGGTGGGGAGAACAACGAATACACGGCGGATTCCACGACGACAGGTGGTCTCGCGGTGAGCACGATGACCTTGAGCGAAGTGAATGGCGACGTTCCAGGGAACCTGCTGCTGGGAACCGAAGTGCAGGTGCGCGAGGTTCCGGGGCATTGGTCAGACGGTTTCATCGTCTTCGACTACCGCAATGAACAGGACTTCAAATACGCCGGTTACTTCGCCGGGCAGAATCAGTGGGTGATCGGTCATTTCCGGGGACACTTTGGAAGCCGCCTCGTGGAAGTCGATTGGGACGATGAAGGCCGCGACATTCATCCGAACGCCTTGTATGAGTTTCATGTCGAGATCATCGGTGACGAAGCGACCCTCATCGCTGATGGCATGGAGATCGGCACCGCCGACTTCAACGTCCCCCTGAACCACGGCACCGTCGGCATGGCCGCCTACAATTCGCGCACATCCTTCCTCGGTTTCACAGCCACCGTACTGGAACTCCCGATAAGCTCGCTCGACAATGCGTTTGCAGAGTATGATGGGGGTCTGGTGGAGTAATAGTTTGCCCCTCAATGAATCGAGTACCTGATGTCCCCGCGATACTCAAATCCACGAGAAATGGTCGACGGAATTCGTAAGCGTCCCGCAATGTATCTGGGAAGCAAGGATTTGACCGCCTTTCAAAGTTATCTATCCGTCGGTTTGGATATGATGCTTTATGGCGGAGCTTCCTGGATTGAAATCGAACCGGGCAGGTCGTGGAGCATTCGCTCCGACGCGAAAATACACTTGGAGACGAACTCGCTTGGACAGTTAAACTTTGTCGAAACAAGCGAAGTCGAAACAATCGAAGAGCGTACAGCTTTCGGCAGGCCGTACGAGGGGGCGGTGCTGAACGCTCTCTCAGCGGCATTTTGTCTGGATGTCTCGTTCGAAGGGCGACGTACTTTATTTCAAGCTAAGAAAGGCGTGCGTCAAGTATTTGAGCAAAGTGTTTGCAGCCAGCTTGAACCCACGGTCACGCTGAGCGTGGTTCCGGATTCAAGCATTTTCAGCGCGACGGAAATCTCCCACCGAAACTTGCACAGCTATTTTCACCGGAACGCCTGCTTCTTTCCCGGCGTTACTTATCGAGTAATACGTGGCAATGCAATACAGGAATACAAGTCAGAACGTGGACTGGTTGAACTCTTTGACTCCTTCGCCCACCCGTACCACATCCTGCACGAACCGCTCCACGTGAAGGGTTCGGTGGAGAAACTGAATCTGGAAGCGGTATTCGCCTTCCATCATTCTCCTGTAAGCCAGATTATCAGTTTCTGGAAACGTGATTCGGTGAGGCTCGAAATGATTCCCAAGGGGGGAACTCATCTCGAAGGATTTCTGGACGCTATACAGGAATTTCAATTCAAACACCGTTTATTTAAAGGTAGTGTCGGGATCCTCGTGATCGAGCACCCTTACACACAATTCTTGGGAGCTGTAAGAGAAGAGATTGGCAATTCTGAATTCACGTCACAGGTTCACGAACTCATCGCCGCTGGAATGGAAGAATGGTGCGAAGCCAATCCGGAAGAAGCTCGCCTGCTGAAATTGTTTCCCCGTAGCTGATTTGCGAAACGCCGGTAAGTCCTGTCGTGCCAACAATCTCTTTCCTCGCCGGACTTTCATTCTCCGCCCGTTCAGACCACAATCTAGGGACAGATCTTCTCCCCTCTCTCCCTGCTGTTGTCTGTTCTGACAGGTCCTGGAAAGGAATCAGGTTATCATGCCGATGGAGCTGAATGCGGTTCTTGCTCAGCGCATTGATCTCTCGCCCGGTCTCGCTGTTATTCGCGTGGTTCCGGAAGGGTGGGATCTGGAAGAATTCACCCCCGGTCAGTTCTGCGTTCTCGGTTTGCCTGGATCAGCTCCGCGGGCCGAAGGTTCCGAAGCCGATAAGGAACCGGTCGCTCCCGAGAAGATGATCAAACGGGCCTACTCGATTGCCTCTTCGCCGATCACGTCCGAATACCTGGAAATCTACGTCGTGATGGTTCCCGACGGCGCACTCACGCCGCGGTTATTCGCGCTCAATGTCGGCGACAAATTGTGGCTGGGGCCCAAAGTCACCGGCCACTTCACGCTTGAAACTGTTCCCGAAGACAAACATGTGTTGATGCTGGGAACTGGCACAGGCCTGGCCCCCTATGTCAGCATGGTCCGCACCTACCTGGTGGCGGGGGGGGAGCGTCATTTCGGCATCATGCACGGGGCGCGGCATTCGTGGGAACTCGGCTACGAGAATGAACTCCGCACGCTCGACCGCGTCTGTTCGAACTTCGCCTATCGGCCGAGTATCACCCGCCCGCAACTTGAACCGACCCCCTGGACAGGGGATTCGGGATACATTCAGGACCTCTGGAAACAGCGACCGTTCGACGAGTTTCTCCCGGCACCCGCCAGCCCCGACAATACGCATGTCTTTCTCTGTGGTAACCCCGCCATGATCGAAACGATGCAACAGGTGCTCGCTGACGAAGGTTATTCCGAACATACCCCCAAACAACCAGGCCAGATTCACATCGAGAAATACTGGTGATGTTGGCCTCCTCGGCTACGGAACTATCCCGCTGCGGTCATCGCTCCGAGTAAGTCCTCTAACTTGTCGAACGACCCCGTCCAACCCATGGCCATGCTTGAACGCAGGTCGACAAACGCCTGTAGTTCCGCGGGAGTATACTCACCGATGGGGACCCAGGTGACGGTCACACGTGTTTCGTTCTCCCTCTCCGCGGCGAATTGCACGGTGGTTAACAGTGTCGGTGGCCAGACATCCAAATGGGGATGTTTACCCGGTTGCTCATGTTCGTCGACGAACTGTTGCGTATAGACGATCAGGTCCGGCCGGTCGATCTGCAGGTATTCCGCCCGGGCATACAGGGTGACATCCGCGTTATTGGTCACTTTGAAAAACGTCGTTCCGCCCCGTTTGATATCCGCCCGGAGGTATTCCATTTCGAATCCGGCAGGGGGGAGCCATTTCGCGACATGCTCGGGGTTTATCCACAGGTCGAAGACCAGTTCCCGCGGCGCCTCGAAACTGCGGTTGATGACGAACTGTTCGTTGCCGGTCGAAACTTTTTCAAGGTACTCGCCCAACCGGTCCCAGGTCGAGTTTCCACCAACCTCTTTGATGAACTTTTTGGATGCCGCGGCTTCTTCCGCCGTGGGAAACGCCATCGTCATTTCCATCCGGGTTTTGTCACCTTCGGAGATGAAGAGGACCGTCACCCGGAACAGGGGAGGGCGGTCATCGTAGCCTCCGTGGTCGTAGACAAGTTTGCTCTTCTCTTCGACTTCATGATAAAGCGTTTTGTTCGGGTAATCCGTTCCGTCCGGACCATGCATGGTGTAATGCCAGATTCCCCCGGGCCGCAGGTCCTTGCTGTGTGTCGTGAGCGTACACCCGCGAGGGCCCCACCATTTCGCAACCTGTTCCGGATCCGTCCAGGCCTCCCACACCAGTTCCACCGGAGCATCGTAAACACGCGTAATATGAATCTCGTTCGGTTTCGACCGGGCGACCATGTTATTTGCCTTTTGCTTTTCGGGCTTTGGATTTGCGTGGGGTGGGGGAGTTATGTTTCCCGGCCGCTTGCTTCTTTTCAGCAGTGACGGTTTTCAGATATTCATCCAGTCGATCGAAGCTTTCTTCCCAGAAGACGCGGTACTGCTCCATCCATTCTGTCGCTTGTTTGAGGGCTTCGGAATTGAGTTCGCAGGGGCGGCGCTGGGCTTCTCTTTTCTTGGTGATCAATCCCGCCCGTTCCAGCACCTTGAGATGCTTGGTGACAGCCGGCAGGCTCATCCGGTCGAGAAAAGGTTCGGCCAACTCGGAGACGTTGGTCTCACCCTTCTCGGCCAATCGCGCCAACATTGCCCGACGCGTCGGATCGGCCAGGGCCGCAAAGGTAAGACTGAGTGAATCGGGCATCGTTGGAAACCATATAGTTAATAAACCAGAAGGTTAAATAATAACGCCGTTCAAAAATCCGTCAAGCAAATTCGGACGCAAAACAGGAGAACGCGAAAAGTTCCTCCGTACAAATTCCGGGACGTCGTCGACATGAGCACCTGAGGCCATCGTCCGCTGAATGGCGCCGGTATAGAATGAACCATCAGCGGGTCATCGTCGGCCCGCGAAAAGTACGCATTCGGCTGTTGTCCAGCGCCTGCGGAACAACAGCGACGACTATCATTCTTTGAACGATCTAACGGAAGGAAACAACACGATGAAGAGCACCGGATCCGCCGTCTGGCAGGGAGGACTCAAAGAAGGCAAAGGCTCGCTTTCCACCAAGAGTGGAGCGTTGTCGAATCTGCCGTATGGCTTCGCATCTCGATTTGAAGGAGCGAAAGGAACGAACCCGGAAGAGTTGATCGCCGTTGCCCACGCGGGCTGTTTCAGTATGGCTCTCTCCAAAATTCTGGGCGAAGCGAATCTGACCGCCGAGAAACTGGAAACGACGGCGGAAGTCTCCCTGGAGCAGGTGGAAGGGGGCTTTGCCATCACCAAAAGCCACCTGACACTGGTGGCCACGATCCCGGGGGCGGAAGATGACCAGTTCCAGGAACTCGCCGCCAAAGCAAAAGTCGGCTGTCCCGTTTCCAAACTCCTCAACGCCGAAATCACCCTCGACGCCAGCCTGGCTTAGGACCGGGTAGCGAGTTCGACCAGCCCCTCCGTTTTTCCATCCAACTATTTCGAATGGATATTGGAATCTGATGAAGAAATGCCTGACTCTTCGAGAGACGCCATGACCCGACAAGTGATGGAGTTCGCATACTCACTGCTCTCCGATGTCGTTGTGGAACTCGAATTTAAACTGATGCAAACGGGATCGTGCAACTCATTGCTGACGCGGTGTGCGGGCGAGGCGAGTCTCGCGCTCGGCTTTTCAGAACTTGCAGAACGATGTGAAAGCCTGTTGCAGCGATCTGACTGGGACGGCTTTTTCGGTGGAGTGTTTACGAATATAGAATTGCCGGAAGTTGTACCTGATCAAATGTGCGAACTTTCCGAATACGAAGAGGCGGAGAGAAGATTTCCAGTTTTCCCAGAAGACAATGCTGAGTCAGCGATTCAGAAGCATTACCCCGAATTTCATGAACGAGGGCTGGCCGATCCGATAGATGCGCTGACGGGAACAGATCTTGAATTTGAATTGGAGTGCACCGCCCTCTCGTTCGTCTTGCTGGGCGAAGTGAATCGGGCGATGGAATTCGCGAAAACGATCAAAGAGAAAGAGCGTCGTTTCCACGTAATTGCGACGATTGCTCTAGAGCACTTCCGGCATGGCAACACCGAGGCTGCGGATCATTTTCTATCGATGCTCCCCTCCGACTGGCTCAGCCATTGGTACGCCGTCCGCTTCGCGGTCGGTATTTGTAATCGGATTCCTTGGGAGCTATATCCATACCCCGACTATTGATTCCGGATTTGATTCAGGAAATCCAGGAGAATCTCCCGTGCATCCTCGGCGCTCCCCTGTCCCAATATCCGAGGGGGCTCTTCGGAGATGGTCCACCGATCTATAACTTTGTAGGTGCCATCAGGCTTCGAGCAAACAGAAGGTAAGTCTGTCGTAAACGGTTGATTTGCACGCCGACTGAAACAGAATCGCTCAAGGCTGGTGAAGGGGAATAAGTGTCGCAGTTCTTCCGTCTCGATCGCCACCCTGACGAACTCGACAAGTTCAGGGCGGTTGGAATTGATCGACTCGTAAATGCTCCGCCACTCGGTCTCCATGACCTCGGGGTCGATCACGCTGATGTTGGCGTTCAGCGTGATGGAAGGATACTCCCCAAACATATCCAGCCCCTCGCGCACTATCACCCAGCGGTGGATGACTTCGCAAAGCGCCGAAAGATAAGAGAGTTCGGTCCCAGCAAAGCAATAATCGTCCTGAAAGAAGCCTGTGAAAAAATGCTGGGCGCGGCTTTTCTGGATCACGACAACGTCACGATTCCCCCAGGCAAACTGGGCGATCGTTTTCAGACTCGACCGTCCTGGGTAGTCGGCCGGATACGGAGCCGTGGCGAGAGGAGAGCCGATTCTTGCCATTTCTTTTTCGAATATATCCTGTACGCGCATCGTACTCGATCCTCTGACTTGATTTCACCGCTCCAGTCAACGACGGAGAAGATTCCAGTTTTTTTGCACGCTCACCCCGGAGTTGGGATCTGATTCCGATCTTCCCGGGCGAGAATGATATCGGCCATGCGTGCCAGTGCTGCGTTTGTGATTTCCGGATAGACCGGCAGGAACACGGTGCGCTCGAGTAGCCGGGTCGCTTGTGGACAGCGTCGTTCTCCTGAAGCGGAAACGACCACCTCCAACCGACCGCGCTGGGTCGTGTCGAAGCCGTGACGACGCAACTCTGTGATGAGCTGCGCGGCCTGGTCCGTCTGATAAGGAAACAACCAGAACGAATGCGGGGTACTCAGCAGTTCCCAGTGTGATTTCTTAAGACGAAGTCGGTTGATCAGGCAATGCGCATTTTTGATCCGGCGTCGAATGTGCTTTTCAGGATAGGTCCTCAATCGACGCGCCAATAGACGAAGCGTGCCGCGATCCGGTTGATGGCGCAGTTGAGCCAACAGATCGCCTTCATTGAAACCGCGCGTCAGTCCACCGAGCAGGTCGTTGATATCTCTGCCAAACAGACGTGCTATGGAGAGGATGGCACCGAACACGTATCTGTTGGAGATCGTCTTCAGAAACCCGCTGAGCAACATTTTCTTTCGGAACGATCCGTTTGAACGGACGGGGTACGTGGCCTGAAGTTCGCGCATCCGCGTTCGAATGGTCTCATCGCTGATGCGGCAGAGTCCCCCGCCGCCGGCAGTTGCCGTTTTGATCATTCCGAAGCTGAAAAGGGTAGCGTCTGCGCGAAGGTCTCCCCGCCATGTTCGATCGCACCAGGCCTGCGCGTCGTCTTCAATGACGAAGATATGATGTTCCGCCGCGATTTTAAGCACTTCGTCCAGGTTCGTCCGAGCTCCGCAGAGATGGGCCACCACCAGCAATTTTGTGCGCGGCCCGATCGCTCCCCGCAGAGCATTGATATCGATACGAAAATCGGCCCCGCAGACGTCAACCGGAACGGGAACGAGACCATGGCTGACTGCGATACGCGGCATGTCTGGAATTGTGATGGCGGAAAAGAGGACTTCCGATTCGGTGGGAAGTTCCAACGCCTGCAACAGCAGGTCAAATCCGCTGCGAACCGACAACGTCGCGAGACTATCGACACGATCACCGTTCCAGAGCGATTCGAGTTCGAATTGTGATTCGGAGTTCGATCCCGTGCGAAAGGAAGACACGAACCCCTGGAAGAGATCGCGATATCCGATATCCAGTCTCAGCCGTAACCACATGAGTCACCTGTTGCGAAGTTCATTGAGGGAACGAAATCACGGAGATATCCGTGGCGACCGACATCCCGAAGGGATCGAGAAATCGGAGCACCTCAGACCAGCGGGCACCAGCGCCCACGCGCCGCAGATGGTTTTCGGCTTCAAGATACATTTCCCGAAAGGAGGTCATATCGACCACCAGGCCCTGTTCCGTAAGCGTGTGGCCCCCCATGCTGTAGCGTGTACCGGCAATTGATACAGGAGCCTGCTTGATCTTTGCCCACTCCAACCGTTGAGCCAGTTGGTCTTCAGCAGCGCGGCGGTCGGCAGGGACAATCCAATGTTCCTCGATAGCGGTGGCATTCAGTCGGCTGGCATCATCAAGGTGGCCGTGGCGGACAGTCTCGCGCGAATCGACATCACTCCATATTTGTCGCAGCACGTGAAATCCCGCCCGACCGCACAGAAACGGAATCAGCTTCAGCAGGTCCCCCGCGACACCCATAAGCCTCCTCCAACGACATGGTAATCACGAACAGTGAATGCGTTTAAAGTAACAGGAAAGTCGGGTTTTGCCAATGACATGAATAAGGCCCGACTGTCATCAGGGTTTTCGGAACCGGAGCAAACCGGAAAGCACCTGCGGGTCGCCAGACAGGAATTCCGTCGATGGACGCATCAGTTCAAATCAAACAACATCACTTCCGCCTTGCCGTTTGCGACTAAGCTCAATTTCTCTTCATCGCTGATGGCCGCGCCGTCGCTGACGTCGAGCGGGGTGCCGTTCAGCGTCAGGCTGCCACGCAGAACCTGTAACCAGGCATGTCGGCCTGTTGGCAGTTCGTAGTCCAGGGGGACTTCCGAATTCAGGTCGGCGAGAAATATCCTGGCGTCCTGATGGATCAGCAGCGACGACTCGGCGGCATCGGGGGAAGCGACGAGTTGCCACTGATGGTTGCGGCCTTCCGGGTCGAAGGGTTTCTGCTCGTAGCTGGGGGGCAGGCCCTCTTCATTCGGGAAGAGCCAGATTTGATACAGGTGCACCGGTTCGGTCGCCGACGGGTTTAATTCGCTGTGTCGGATTCCTGTTCCGGCGCTCATCCGCTGGAATTCTCCGGGGCGGAGGACTTCGCCATTCCCCAGGGAATCCTGATGTTCCAACGCTCCCTCCAAGACGTAGGTGACGATTTCCATATCCCGGTGGGGATGCATTCCGAACCCCTGGCCAGGTGCGACGCGATCTTCATTCATGACCCGGAGCGATCGGAACTGGGTATGGGCCGGGTCCTGATAACTGGAGAACGAAAAAGTATGGTAAGTGTCGAGCCAGCCATGATTCGCATGTCCGCGTTCGTTGGATTTTCTGACGGTGATCATGCCGATCTCCTGAAAAAGAAACCATGTAAATAGTCTATATGTAAACGAAATGGCGAAAAAAGAGAACTCACCAATTGCGTGCTTTCTCAAGCAGGCGATTCAACTCCTTCAATTCCGTGCGAGTCAAATGTCCCAGGAGTTTTTCGTGTAAATCGAGCAGCGGCTGATCGATCTGATCCAAGAGATCCAGGGCCGGTTGGGTGATCTCCACAAACACGACTCGCCGGTCCTCCTCACAACGTCGACGGGTAACCAACCCCTGTTTTTGCAACCGGTCGATCAAGCCTGTGATCGCCGGGACCACCCGGATCATGCGATCTGCGATCTCCAGAGAGGGGAGTGGCTTCCCCTCACCCCGCAGGATCCGCAGGATATTGTACTGCGACAGCGTGACTCCGTACTCGCGGAACAACCGTCCGAACCGATTCTCCATCTGATCGCTCGTACGCAGCAGATTCAGCGCCGTCTCCTGCTCCAGGGAGTCAAAACGCTGGCGTTTCTTGAGTTCAGACTGAAGTTGATTGGGAGACATCTTTTTTTTCCGGAAGCGGCTTGTTAGTGATGATGTAGATAGTTTACGTGTGAACTAAAAGGGTGTCAATAGATCCGGCGGGGATTTCGTCACGCCGTGATTTAACGGGAGTTTTGCTTCTTCCGCATCCGCTCGGCCAGGTATTTCGCTGTTTCGTCGGCGATGACGTTGTAGCCCGCCAGGTTCGGATGGCGGTCGCCGTACCAGCCGGGAAGGTCACCGAGAATCGCATCCAGTTCGTTGGACATGACGCAGACCTGGCCGCCGATGACAAAGGGTTTCACGAGGTCTTGGTATTCCGCCGGGACTTTCTCGACCGGGTACCGCCGGTAGTTGAGCATGTTGTACCCCT
>PABD01000034.1 GCA_002702685.1 Planctomyces sp. | reverse complement strand
CGGTTGCAGAAGGCGCTCGAGATGAAACTGTTCGAAGACCAGAAAGACTCGATCAAGCTGACGAGCCTCGTCTCGAACGTTATCGACGCCGACACACAGGAGAAAATCGACATCGTCAAATCACGCCTGATCCGCAACAGTGGTTATAATGAGGAATCGGCCACCGATGTCCTGCAATACGTTGCCAGTATCTTCGCCCGCGGAGATGTCAAGAAAGAAGGTAAGTAACACCCTGACTTCAACCCGTGAGTATAACACGAAGGCGCGAAGACTCGAAAAAAGGAGAACAGGGGGGCCAGGTACATCAGGTGATGGTTGCCTTGAATTGCGGTTCTTTTCAGGGAGCGTCTCCTGTTGTATCTGTGATTCCCGCCTTTGTGCTGCTAACGCAACCCAGACAACGCTTACGCGATTGTCTGGGCCACCCATCACTTGGTAGTTCCTATCGTCGAGGGGCTGGAAAAAGCTCTGAAATAAGAAAATATCGACTATGCCTCGCAGTATTGATCAGGACCTGAATCGCTTCAATAAGATTTTGAAGGGGAAGGTGCGCGAGAATCTGCGGAAGTACATCACGCGCAGTGAGATGTTCGGTCGCAAGGGGCGGGAGTCGGTCAGTATTCCTGTTTCGAGCATCGATATCCCCCGCTTCAAGTTCGGTAAACGCGGGAGCGGCGGTGCGGGACAGGGTGATGGCAATGTCGGTCAACCGATCGGGAGCGGCGGACAGGACGAAGGAGATGGCCAGGGCCAGGCGGGAGATCAACCGGGCCGACATGTGCGGGAGGTCGAGGTATCGCTCGACGAACTGGCGGATATGCTCGGCGACCAACTGCACCTTCCTCGTATCGAGCCCAAAGGAAATGACAACCTCAAGAGCCAGAAGGACAAGTACAACACGATCAGTCCCACCGGCCCCGATTCGCTCAGGCACTTCAAGCGTACATACAAAAGAGCGCTCAAACGGCAGATTGCCTCGCGTACCTACGACCCGGAGAAACCGGTGATCATCCCCACGCGCGAGGACGAACGGTTTCGGTCGTGGACGACGACAACCGAACCCGATGCTAACGCCGCCATTATCTACATGATGGATGTCTCCGGTTCGATGACCGATGACCAGAAAGAGATCGTCCGCATCGAAGCCTTCTGGATCAACACGTGGCTCAAGAAACATTACGACGGTCTGCAAATCCGATATGTCGTCCACGATGCCGTCGCCCATGAAGTCGATGAAGATACTTTTTTTCGCATCCGCGAAAGCGGCGGAACACGGATTTCGTCCGCTTACAAGGCAGCCGAGGCAATCGTTCAGCGCGACTTCCCCGTTAACGACTGGAACATTTACTGTTTTCAGTTTTCTGATGGTGACAACTGGGGCGAAGACAACAACGCGTGTCTCGAACAACTACAGCAGACGTTACTCCCGGTCAGTAACCTGTTCTGTTATGGCCAGGTCGAAAGCCCGTATGGGTCCGGCGAGTTCATCCGCGAACTGCGTAAGATATCGGGCGACTGGGAAAACATGATCCTTTCGGAAATCAGCAGCAAGGACGCGATTTACGATTCCATCAAACAATTCCTGGGAACGGGAAAGTAATTCGATCTCATCCATGGAACGGGGGGCTGATTTACCACCAAGACACCATTTTCACCAAGAGTTGCCTGGTGCTTGAGATTGCAGAGCTACTCAGCAGTCTTCCTTAATCACTTCCAAAATTCTGTTTTGATCTCATCGTTTGATCTTCAGCCTCTGAAAGCTTCCTTACTTGTACTTTATCAGCTCGGCCACTTGGGGCCCTGCTGGTTCAATTCATAAACTGAACGCTGACAACGTTCACCGTCCAGTGCGACACACAGGGTTTCATCATGCCGATCAGTATTCAACGTCCTTTACCTCCTGAGATTCGCGCATTACAGCTCGAGCTGGAAGCGAAGGCGGCGAGTTATGGGCTCGACTTCTTCGAGACGATCTTCGAGATGGTCGATTACGAAGAGATGAGCATGCTCGCCTCCTATGGCGGGTTTCCCGTGCGCTATCCTCACTGGCGGTTCGGGGCGCAGTACGATGAAATGATGAAAGGCTATTCGTACGGTCTGCAGAAGATCTACGAGATGGTGATCAACACCGACCCCTGCTATGCCTATCTGCTGACGGCGAATGAACTGACGGACCAGAAACTGGTCATCGCGCATGTCTACGGCCATTGCGATTTCTTCAAGAACAACGCCTGGTTCGCGCCGACCAATCGCAAGATGCTCGACGAGATGGCGAACCACGCGGCGCGCGTCAATCGGTACATAGACCGGTTCGGCTATGAGGTCGTTGAAGAATTCATCGATGCCTGCCTGTCGCTCGAGGACCTGATTGACCCATACTCACCGCACATTAAACGCTCCGCCGACCTGCCGGCCAATCATGCCTCGCCCTGGGAGTCGGGCGATGGCGACAGCAATGGCAATGTCAATGACGGGCGGTTTCCCTCGAAGCCCTACATGGACAGCTTTATCAATCCGCCGCAGACGTTGGAACAACACGCGGAAGGAGGAAAAGAACGCGCGGAGGAATCCGCCAGAAAGTTCCCGGCCGAACCAATGCGGGACGTACTGCTCTTCCTGCTGCAGCACGCTCCGTTAAAACCGTGGCAGCACGATATCCTGTCGATCATCCGAGATGAAGCGTACTACTTCGCACCCCAGGGACAGACGAAGATCATGAATGAAGGCTGGGCGAGCTACTGGCACTCAACCATCATGACGTCCCATGCCCTCAAAGACGAAGACCTCATCACCTACGCCGACCATCACAGCGGCACGATGGCGACATCGCCCCGGCGACTCAATCCTTACAAGTTAGGCATCGAGTTGTTCAAGGATATCGAACATCGTTGGAATACCGGCCGGTTCGGTCCGGACTACGACGACTGCGACGACATGTTCGAAAAGGAACGGTGGAACAAAAATCTGGGTCTCGGTCGCGACAAGATCTTCGAGGTACGCCGAGTGCACAACGACATCACGTTCATCGACACCTTCCTGACGGCCGAGTTCTGCATCGAACATAACATGTTCGCCTTCGGATACAACGAATCGAACAATTACTACGAGATCGTGTCGCGTGAGTTCCCCAAGATTAAACAGCAACTGCTCAATTCTCTGACCAATCACAGCCGACCGATCATTCGCATCTACGAGGGGAATTATCGCAATCGTGGCGAACTCTATCTGAAACACGAATATCACGGCGTCGAACTCAAACAGGACGATGCCCACGCAACGCTCGAAAACCTGCAGAAACTGTGGGGTCGACCGGTGCACCTTGAAACGATTGTCGAGGACAAACACACCCTGCTCTCCTTCGACGGGATCGAACACGAGACGGAAACAATGGGATCGGTATCGATTGAACCCCTGTTGTCGTAGACACCGCGTCCACAGGAAAGGCCCGGTTGGCGGACCAATTTGAAAGCAGCCCAGCTTATTTACGCGAGAACAGCATGACACTCTCACCCGACGTCACTCAGGAACTCGATCACCTGCGCGGACAGTCCTTCCCGCAGACCGCGCGTTTCACGGGGGATAAAAATCTCTTGATCGATCTCGACCTGACCGCCGTCGAACAGCTGAGTTGCAGCCTGTCGACCCTGCGATTAACGCCACCGGCGGGGGGCAACCTCAGCCTGCAGACGCTCGAGGACTGGGCAAAAGACTTGAGTACACGCCTGACTTACCTCCTTGAAAACGTCTCCCCGATCGAGATCGACCCGACGAGCCAGAAGATCCTCGTTCGATCCAGCCAGCCTTCGCAGCAGGGAAACTCAAAGCAGTATTACGAAATGCTGCTCGCCGTCGATCCACAGGGCTGTCTGGTACTTCGCCGGTACCAGATCTCGGGCAACCAGTCGAACCGGACTGCCGTCGATCTGGTTTTCACCCGCGAGGTGCTGACACGCCTGCTCGATGACCTCGAAGAGAGTTTCAACAACCTCGTCCCCTGATTTCGGGGAAGGTGGAGAAGGTGGGATTGAACCGGCAACCTGCCGGATCGATTCCCAATCGTGAAAATTCGAGCAGCACGCTCAATCTCAATTCGCTTTTCTCTCTGTTTCGCCTAAAAATAGGGGCTCACGGTCGCTCTGAATGAGAAGTGACTGCCGACCGCATTTTGCCCTGATGAGAACCCTCCATGTCGTTACCCAGTTTCAGTGTTCGGAATTCCGTCCTGGTCAACATGCTGATGATTGTTGTCCTGGTCTCGGGCGCGTTCTTTTCGCTCTCTCTCGTCCGGGAAATGTTCCCTGAAATCCGGGCGAGCAAGCTCATGATCTCCGCCGTCTATCCCGGTGTGCAGCCCGAGGAAATTCAGAAAACGGTTACGGTCAAGTTCGAGGAAAAGGTCAAGGACATCGAGGGGATCGAGAAGATCGAGTCGACCATTGGCGAAGGTTACTCGATGACCGTCCTCACCCTGTTCAACGAAGTCGACGACATCAACGCGGTCCTCGATGAAGTCAAGAATGAGTTGGATTCCATTCCCGATGTGCCGCAGGCCGTCGAGCTGACGGTTCGCAAATTCGAACCCAAGTTACCGGTGATCAGTATCGCCGTTTATGGCGAAGGAACAGAGGCCGACCGCAAACAGGCGGTGCGGGATATGAAAGACGAATTGCGACAGCTTCCCGGCGTCAGCGAGATCGAACTCGAGGGGATCCGGGACGATGAAATCAGCGTCGAAATTCGTCCGGAGCGGTTGCAGGAATACAGCATCACCTTTGAAGAAATCGCTTCGGCCATCAAAAGCAGTAATCTGGATGTCTCCGGGGGTCAGTTGAAAGGAGACCGGGCATCGGTCTCGGTCCGGACAGTCGGGGAAGAGACTCGCGGTCGTGATCTGGAAGGCCTGATTGTGCGAACGGAACCGGATGGTTCCGTGATCAAACTTTCGGATGTGGCGGTGATCCGCGATACGTTTGTGGACGTGGAACTCGAAAACTATTTCAATAACAAACCTGCGGCGTACTGCACCATCTTCAAAACGTCCTCACAGGATGCCATTCAGATTGCCGGCCTGGTCAAGGCGTATGTTGCCGGGAAAAGCGGCAAACCATTTGATTATTACGGCTACGACGCGAGTTTCGACCGCCCCTGGTACAGCAAGCCGTTCGGGTTTCTGGGAGCGGGTTCGAGCTATGTGACGAACATGCTGGGCGGGCGGCCTGATCCGATGGCGGTCTATCGGGAGGCCCGGACGCAGCCCTTCAGCCATGACTTTGAAGTGGCGCTGCACACAGACCTTTCGCGATTCGTGGAGGGGCGTCTCGACCTGATGACACGCAACGGAATGAGTGGTTTGATTCTGGTGTTGATCTCGCTCAACCTGTTTCTGAACTGGCGTGTCGCCTTCTGGGCCGCCGTCGGCCTGCCCGTCTCGTTTCTGGGCACGTTCATTGTCATGTGGATGTTCGGGGTGACGATCAATCTGCTGTCGCTGTTCGGTTTGATTATTGTGTTGGGGATTATCGTCGACGACGCGATCGTGATCGGTGAAAACATCTACCGGCATGTGGAAGAAGGAATGCATCCCCTGCGGGCGGCGGTCATCGGGGCCGAGGAAGTGATGTGGCCGGTTACCGTCGCCGTGATCACCACCATTGCAGCCTTTTCGCCGCTCTTTTTCATCTCCGGGCAGATCGGGGACTTCATGGGGCAGTTACCGCTGGTCGTGCTCGCGGCGCTGTCTGTCTCGCTGCTGGAAGCCCTGTTAATCCTCCCGGCGCACCTGGCGCATTTGCCGAGAATCAAAGACAAGCATGGTAACCGGATCGAACACTCCCTCGAAAATATGGGGATGTTCCGTCGCTCCTACAGTAGATTTGTCCGCGTCCGCGATGGCTTTGTGCAGGGGGTGCTCGGCGGTATCTACGAGCGCTTCCTGCGATTTACGTTGCGTTGGCGGTATCTCACCGTCACGGCCGGGATCTGCACGTCACTGCTCGCCTACGGGATGCTGAAGGGGGGGATCGTGCAGGATGTTTTCATTCAGAAGATGGACTCGGAAACGGTCATCTGTAATCTGGAAATGCCGATCGGGGTGCGCACCGAAGTGGTAAAAGAACAGATCTCCAAAATCAGCGAGTACGTCGATCAGTCACCGGAGGTCGTCAACGTACGCATGAATATCGGTCGTGCATATGACATTGCCGGAGCGGGAGCGGTGGGAAGCGACGACCAGTCACACGTCGGTCAGCTGGTGATCGAGTTACTGGCCGCCGATGAACGCGAGGCGATCGACGGCCGATCGAGTGAAGAATTATTGACCGACTTTCGTCGGATGTCGAATAATCTGCCGGGGGTGAACTCCATCGTCTGGACGGCATTAAATGGCGGTCCCGGTGGAAAGGCGATCGAGATTAAAGTCTCCTCCACCGATGCCGAGTTTCTGGAGCCACTGTCCGCTCGCCTCAAGGAAGAACTCGCGGGGTACGCGGGTGTGTTTGATATCGATGACGATTACGAACAGGGAAAACGGGAAGCACAGATCCGGTTACTGGAAGCGGCCCGTCCCAGCGGCATTACCGTGAGTGAACTCGGGAATCATGTCCGTTCCGCCATCTATGGTCGCGAAGCAAAACGATTTTCGCGAAATCGTGAAGATATTAAAATCATGGTTCGATACCCCGAAGACTTCCGAACCAATATTTATAATCTGGAGGCGATGTACCTGCCCACCGGGGCAAACTATCGTGAACGCGGCTGGATACCCTTCTCGGAAGTCGCGGAATTGGAAGAAGCCGAGAGCTTTACGACTCTCAACCGCACGAACATGAAACCGTCGATTTCGGTCTACGCCGACGTGAACGAGCAGGACGGCGTTGCGAATATCGCTGATATTGTCGCGGAGATCCAGAAGACGTTCCGGAACGAAATGGTTCACGAATTTCCCGGTTCCGAAATTCAGTTTCTGGGAACATTCGAAGAACGAACGAAATCATTTTCCAGCATCCGGATCGCGTTCCCCGTGGCGCTGCTACTGATCTATCTCTGTCTGGCGGCGCTCTTCCGGTCTTACTTTCAACCGGTGGTGGTCATGATGGCGATTCCGTTCGGCCTGCAGGGGGCGATCGTCGGGCACTGGTTGACCAACAATCCGTTTACCATTCTCAGTTGGATCGGTTGCGTCGCCCTGACAGGAATTATCGTGAACGACTCGCTGGTTCTGGTCGATTTCATCAATGCCCGCATCCGCGCGGGCTACAACGAATTTGAAGCTACGATCAGCGGTTCCCGCTTGCGACTGCGTGCGATTCTGCTGACTTCGCTGACGACCATCGCGGGATTGACGCCGCTGATGTTCGAGACCAGCTTTCAGGCGGCCTTCCTGATTCCGATGGCCGTCACGCTGACGTTCGGTCTGGCGTTCGCGACCGTTCTGACGTTGATCATCGTCCCCGCCATCAACCTGATTTACTTCGATTGCGTCCGTCTGGGCCTGAAGTTGCAGGGAAAAGACGTCAACAGCGTCGCTGAATTCCTGCAGGATCATCAGGACCGGTTGAAAGTATTGGACAAGGTGGAACCGACGAGTTTGTGAGGCGATCCCACCCATTTGAATGATACCATGCAACCCGACTTTACGCGTCGATTGCGCCGAACCTGACGCCGGCCTCGAACCTCAGTTCAGTGTCACCTGGAATTGAGCCAGAGGGAAGAAGAAGTGTTTCAATTGTGGATATTCATTTCTTCAGCGATCAGCGAAATCGTAATGGATATCGCGAATCGGCATCGTATGGGTGGTCGACTCTTTACAGACTCCGACGTGCCCGCCGGAGTCCGTGTCGTTGACGATCGCGCCGCCGTGTTTTCGGCAGGCGCTCTGAGTTGTGGTAACTTTCGCCCCAAACCGTATCGACAGGATGCTTCGGAATTAAGACAAAAGCTGGAAAGAAAACATCCCGACTGGTCGGCGGCAAAACTCGATCGCGCCATCACGCAGAAACTCATACAGGCCGGACACAAACAACCTTTACCACGTACCGCGGGTTATTATCCGGAACTGGAAACGTATCGATTATTCCTCCACGAGTTGTGTGCACGGGAACCCGTACAACTCCTGCTGGAGCATATCGATTTCCCACCTGACTGGGATCGAGTCACTTCAAGTCGAATCGACATTCCGCTCGCAGCGGTTGATCGGGAATACCTGTATCGTTTCCCGATCAACCAACTGATACGAGTTTCACCCTGACAGTAACTACGGGCGTTGTTACGTCACAATCGACGAGCGATTCTGTGCGGCGTTCAGCAGTAAATCATCCACGCGGTGGACCATCTCATCGACATTGGGAAGCAGGCCGACGGAGAGCAGCGCATTCGCGTAGACCTGGCGAGCACAGTCTTTAATGAAGTCGTGATGCTCGTCGTTGCCCGAAATATCGGAGAGTCGCTGGATCAGCGGCGCGGCGGCGTTGACTTCGAGAATGCGTTTGGAGAGCGGCATCTGCTCGGGGGCCTGCATGCTGAGGGCCTGTTCCAGTTGAGTGCTGATCCCTCCCGTGCTGACCAGCGTACTGATCCCTTCCCGTAATCGTTTCGATGCGCGGACATCCTGCACCTGGTCCCCGAGGGCTTCCTTGAACAGCTCGACGACTTGCTCGAAGCCGGTGGTGCTGGCGGCCTCTTCCGCTCTGGTCTCCTCTTCGGCGTCGACTTCCTTCGTGCTTTCGGGGAACTCGATATCGGCGCTGTCGACCGAGACGAGTCGCTTCTCCTCGTACATATTCAGCTGAGCGAGCACGAATTCATCAATCGGGTCGACGAGGTACAGAACTTCCAGACCTTTGCGCCGGAAGACTTCGAGGTTCGGGTTGTTGCGAATCTGGCTGAGGGAAGGTCCGCCGATGTAATAAATCTGCGTCTGATCTTCCTTTGAGCGGCTCAGGTATTCATCAAGCGAGGTCAACTCGTCGCCGTTCGAGTCCGACGACCGGAAACGGAGCAACTTCGCAATTTTCATCCGGTGTTCGAAGTCCTGATTGAGACCTTCCCGCAGCATCAGCCCGAATTCGCGGTAGAACTTGAGGTACTCTTCTTTCTCACCCTCTGAAATCTTCTGCAGGTGGTCGAGGACTTTCTTCGTCAGCACCTTTTTGATCTTGCGGAAGATCGTATTGTCCTGCAATGTCTCGCGGGAGACGTTCAGCGGCAGGTCGGCCGAATCGACGATCCCCTGGATGAAACGGAGATACTCCGGCAGGAGATCGCGGCATTGACTGTCGACAAGAATCCGTTTCGCACAGAGATGCAGTCCGTGCTCCATCACACCGAAACCCATCTTTTCGAGGTTGTGCGGCGCGCAGTATAGAATGGAATGAAACTGAATCGGCGAGTCGGCGGAGAGATGCAGATGCCAGAGCGGTTTCTCATCTCCCCGGTGTGTCAGGTATTGATAGAAGCTTTCGTACTGTTCGTCGCTCAGCTGGCTTTTCGGCTCGACCCAAATCGGTTGTTGATCATTGACCTGTTCCCCTTCGAGCATGATCGGGTAAGGAACAAAGGTGCTGTAGCGGGTAAGAATATACTGGAGGCGTTCCGGTTTGGTGAACTCTTCCATCTCGTCTTTGAGATAGAGGCGAATCTGCGTACCGCGCGTCTCCACATCAGCCGGGGTAATCGAAAACTCGCCGGTGCCGAACGATTCCCACTGCCAGCCTTTGTCCTCAAGATAACTGCGGGTAACGACCTCAACCCGGTTGGCGAGCATGAAAGAGGAATAGAACCCGACGCCGAACTGACCAATGAGCGAAACATCTTTCTTCGCATCACCGGTCAAATTCTTCAGATAGTCGAGCGAACCGCTGTGCGCGATCGTGCCGAGATTGCCGATCAGCTCCTCTTTCGTCATCCCGATGCCGTTGTCGCGGATCGTGAGTACTTTGTGATCCGCATCAGGCTCGACGGTGATCTGCAGCGCGTGATCGTCGGCATATTTGGGTTCAGTCAGCGAAATGTGACGGAACTTGTCGAGAGCGTCGGAGGCATTCGACACCAGTTCGCGAATCGCGATTTCCTTGTTCTGATACAACGAATGCGATAACAGATGTAACAGCTGTTTGATTTCGGCCTGAAACGTGTAATTCTGATTCTCTTTGGTTTCGGTCATGACTTCTCACCTGTAACGATACGTGAATGACAACAGATATAGTGGGATCAGGGAATCGTCGCTGAATCGACATACAAGAGCGAACAGGGCGCGCAGTCTCGCAACCTGTCTTCTTCTCGAATTATCACCAGCTCCAGCCGGTTTTCAATTCGCTGTTCACGACTTTTCCCTCGGGCCAGATATTCTGGCTCAACTTCGTGATGCATTCGGCCGCTTCGTGGGCCATATTCGCGACCGAGACGTGATCGAGCCCCGACATATGCGGCGCCAGCACCACATTGTCCAACTGAAACAGCGGATTCTCCGGCGATGGTGGTTCCTTCTCGAAGACATCGAGGGCGGCCGCCCGAATCTGGCCGCTCGTGAGCGCGACGAGGAGATCCGCCTCGTTGACGAGCCCACCCCGCGCCGTGTTGACCAGGACGGCATCGGGCTTCATCAGCGCGAGCGTTTCCCTGTTGATCAGGTGTCTGGTCGTCGGCAGCATCGGAGCATGCAGCGATACATAATCCGAGCGGCGTAGCAGGTCTTCAAGTGAGACCATTTCAATGCCATGTTCCCGGACGAAGTCCGCGTCCGCAAACTGATCGTGCGCAATGACCTCCATGCCGAGTGCCTTCGCGCGGACAGCGGTACTGCGGCCAATACGTCCCAAACCGACGAGGCCGATGACTCGTTCCCGGATCGGGTACAGGACCACGCGGCTCCACGCCCCTTGCCGGGTACTGGTGTCGTTCGGAATGACCGACTTGGCAACGGCAAAGATGAGTGCCAACGTCATTTCGGCGACCGCCTCGTGCGTGGAGGCGGGGGTAATGGTGACCGCCTTGCCCAATTCCGTACACCGCGGGACGTTGACCGGATCGTATCCCACTCCGAACCGCGCAATCACACGGAGGCGGGGAAGCTGATCCAGCAGTTCGGCGGAGTATCCTTCGGAACCGGCCAGAACCGCGTCGAAATCCGCGAGGACCTGAACACTGTCGGCAATACTGTAGAAACCGCGCGTGAAGGTAATGTCCTCGGGATAGCAGACCTCGAACCCGCACGACTCGAACAATTCCACGTGGCGGCCCGGCTGCCGGTAGAGGCACTCGGGGGTGATGAGCACTTTCTTCGTCATAAATCACTTTCCGAAAGCGGCAACGAATGCAGTTAACAGAAGCGATATCCTAACAATCGGCTCGCCGTTGCAGAAGCGAGTCCCCCCACGGCGGCGTCAATTCCGAAGAGGATCAGCGGGGCGACCAGTGCTCAATTTCCGTTCGATTGCACATTGAGCAGCAGGAAATGGACTTCTCCCAGTTCCAGCGGCAGGCTTCTGATCCACATGTGGGCCTCCTCCACAGCAGCCGACGACTTGAGATCCGTCGGGTTACCGAGCGGACGCGCATTGTCACTGAGATTTTCCGCGAGCAATTCTTCCTCTGCGGCTGGCAGCGGAGGATTGAACGGAAATGGCGTGCCATCGATCACGAGGGGTCCGACCTCCAGCGGTTCCAGCGAGGGAAGATTCGTCAATTGCGATGTTAACAGAATCGGGTCCGCTACCGGTTCTTCCCGCAGAATGACCAGCAACATTTCCGTGCCGGTCCCGCCGGTGACCGGATAAGCCTGCTCACCCGTCCCTGGCAGGACCAGGTTCTCTTCAGCATCGTCCTCGCGCCGCGGCGCGTGCAGCACATTGATCCCCTGTTCGGAGTCGATCCAGAAGACATACGGAAACACAGCCTCTTCAAACTTCAGATGAAACTGCAGCGAATCACCCGTCTGAACCACGAGCGGCGCGTTGATGAGATTGACCTGACGATGCGCTTCTCCCTCTTTGAACAGCGACAACTGCCATGTCATTTCTCCCGCAAGCACCGACGCTGTTGCGTAAGTCCCGGACTGTTCTTCCGCTTCGCCCTTTGGTCGAGACATCATGATGACAATCAACAACGGCAGACACATGGTGACGATGACGGAGGGAATCACCCAGAACGGGCGTTTATAAAGCATCTCAGAGCGGATCGCCAATTCCACCAGTTTTGACGGATGGTGACCGGGGTGAGAGTGTAAGATTGCCTCTTCAAACTCGCGAGCGGATTGATAACGTTCCGCGGGATCCTTCGCCAGCGCCTTAGTGCAGATCAATTCGAGCGACGCGGGGATGTCGGGATCGATCTCGCGCGGCGAGCGATTCGGTTCGGGCGACAACAGCTTGGCGAAGACCTGCATCTTGTTCGCTCCGACCACGGGAGGATCGTCGGTCAGGAGAGCGAAAAGCAAACCACCGAGCCCATAGACATCAGTTCGCGCATCAATCGGCCCCCGCGAACGATCCGCCTGTTCCGGCGCCATATACTGCAGCGTCCCAATAATCTGATCGGCCGCCGACATGTCGGGGGCGTCGACATCATCCTGCGATGACGGTCCGAAGTTCGTGAGCTGAACGCGTCCATTGCTGTCGAGCAGGATATTCTCCGGTTTGAGATCCCGATGGATAACTCCCTGTGCGTGGGATTGATCAACAGCCGCAGCAACCGCGGCGACAACGACCACGACCTCATCGTTCGACCATCGTCCCTGACGCCTGAGTGTATCGAGATCCTTGCCTGCTCGCGCATCAGCAATCAACGGTTCGGAATTGGACTGCTCCATGGCCTGACCGATCAGGACGTAGGGAAGGAATGAGAAGGAAGCGGCTGACAATCTCCATCATAACCCTTCTCCGAACGAGCTCACAGCCAGTCTTGAAACAGAGGTCCTGGAATTCATTTTTCCGGTACTACATTGTTCCAGCCGATCCCGCTGTGATCATGTCAGCTTGCACAAGCCGGGCGATTACCGCCGCTTCCCGGCGGAAGTCGTGGATGTGATCGGAATAATCGGGGGTCAACCGTGGTCGAGTAGATTTATTGACAGGCTCCCACCACAGAAGCAAGCAGTCGCCATGAACCTCCACGTTCCACCCCGGATGTTGTCGGAGGAACACCAGCAGTTCCTCTTCCTGATGAACTGTCAGTCCCGGGACCTGCTCGACCGATTCCTAAGGGGAGCCAGATGAAATCATCACATCCGTGAGGCCACGACCTCCTTCGGGGAAGACCATACACAGTTGCCGATGGGCCGGCAGGGCAAGGGACGAAAGCGCCGGCCAGATGAAGGTCGCCAGAATGGCGGGTTGTCCGTCGACCAGACCGTGCAGTGAATACTCAAATTGACCCGGTGATCTTTTTCGGACAAATTCCGAATCGACTAAACCTGGCATGGCCTGACGCTCGCGCAGTTCCCATCCGAGATGTGTGGAAACGCGCTCCATGACATGTCGTTGTGCCGCACCGAGACCGTTCGAGTCGGCCGCTTTCGGAAACGCAATCGCAAGCCCGCGACTGACGAGGAAGGCTGTCAGGACCAACAGCACCTGATTGAACCAGAACGGACGATTGCTCGGTTCGAGCGTGTGGATTATTTCGCCCGTTTTCGCGGAATAGATCCATAACCCCTTGTTATAATCGCTTACGGCCAGCTTCCGGCCATCCGGTGACCAGGTGACTCTTCTCGTCCCTTTCTCCCGCATCGAACTCGTCAATTCCGCTTCACCAGCATTCAATGACCACATATCAAAGCCGTTGCGAGTTTCAATCGCCATTTGGTTCGCGGTCGGTGAATAGACAGCCATCCAGACTTCCTCATCGATTCTGGCAATCTCTTCCATCAATGTGCCCGAAGGCGAATAGGCATCCATCGTCGTTTCATTCGCAGCCGTCCGTGCGAGGATCAGCAACCTCGCTTCATCTTCGTCAATGAAATTTGTCTGCACGACGGGCCCGCTGAAGGTCAGTTTCTCCTGCAACTCCGTTCCCTGCTGCAGATCCCAGAAATAGACAGGGTATTCCCCAGCTCGAATTCCTTTTCTGGTACGCGTCGCAATGACGTGGGTTCCAGAGCTATCGATGGTGACCATTCCGAGCGGCCCCTCGGGCGCTTGCAGTTCGATATATTCCTGCGGTGCCTCCAGGTCCCAGACGAGGACTCGATTCCCCACGCTTGCGACCACGAATCGGCCGTTGCGCGATACTGAAACTTCCCCAACGGAATCCCGCTCTTTCTCGAACAGGATTTGCACGGCCTCTCCCACAAACGTGGTCCGTTGGATCGAATCGGGGCCATACAGGATCATCTCGCGCCGATCCGCCAACGGCACAACACCCCGAAACGATCTGTCGATCTCCCTGGGTTCCTGAGATGACTCAAGGTTTTCATCAAAAGGGGTCAGCCAGCACTCCCATTGACGGCGGTCTTTTACAACAAGAATTGACATCATCACGAAGGAATCCGGGCCGCGCATTAACTTTAATGACTGAGGAGCCCCCACGAGATAGATTTCCCGGTGAAGCTTCTTGCCCGTCTCCGCGTCCCAGCTGACCACTTCCGTTTCACGATGGTCGGCCCCGGCACTGATCAACCTCGATCCTTCTGCGTTCCACGCAACGGTATAAATACTTGCCGTATGACCGTTCGAAAGATCGTAGAAATACGGGACTGCGTATTTGATCAGAATCAGCAGTGACGCGGCGATGAAATAATACGTCGCGCGGTCTCCCCGCCAACGATGCCATTCCCGCTCACGCAGGGATGCTAGAATACGCATGCTGTGGACACTCCTGAAAAGAGAGCCTCCAGCATACGCTATTTCCTCAGCAGGGGGAAGCTGGGTTTCCCGCGAACGTGACAACTTACCTGCCCGACGCGCCGGGGAGACGTGACATCAACGCCCCGCACCCGCTATTTCGCGGTTCGTTCGTTCTCTTTGTAGTAGAGGTGTCCATCTTCCGCGCCGACGAGGAGGTCGGGGACGCCGTCCTTGTTCCAGTCGACGACGGTCGGGCTGCTGGTATGGCCGGAGACTTTCCGCTCCGCCATCGGGCCCTTGTGAGAGATCACGACTTTCCCATCTTCTTCTCCCTCGTTGAGGTAGAGGTCGGCGTTGATCCCGTTCATCAGCACGTCGAGGCGACCATCTCCATTCCAGTCCACGACCTGGATTTTCCGGCGTCCACTCTTACCGGCGCGCCCGGCGTTCGGACGGAATGTTTCGCCCTGCTCATCTACGAAAATTCGCTTTCCGGGGAGCAGCTTCAGCTGGCCATCCTGCTTCGTCCGCTCGAATAACGCGAGATAACCTTCATGGTCGAGCATCACGAGATCAACGAGACCGTCTTTGTTGAAGTCTACCATCTGCGGTGTGGTTCGCCACTGCGTGACGAGTTGATTTCCTTCCGGGTTCCACCAGAACCACGCCGGCTTCGGGGCCGGGCCTTCCCACTCGACGATCACCGCCTGCGGCCTGGCCAATTTTGGATTCGTGCGAGTTCCGATGTTCTTCAACCAGATCACTTCACCCCAGATCGAGTTCACCATGATGTCGGGGAGTTCATCGCCATCCCAGTCGGCGACTGTTAATGTCGTGTATCCCCACTTCGCTTCACACGGTCCTTGAATCGAGCCATTCGGACCAGCCATGATGCGGAAGGGTTTGCCGTCAACTTCGAGTAAACGGGGAGCACCGAACGTCGGCGGGATATTACCTCCCATGTTCTCGATGAAGCCGATGTATCCCGCTGTATTTCCACAGAGAATGTCATCATCACCGTCGCCATCCCAGTCGTACCCATAGGGGGTCGCGAGCGCGCCGAATTTCACATGATTCGCCTGCTGTTTGAAATAGACAGGAGGATGAAACTGCGGAATGCCGTTTTTGAACTGGCCCAGATGTTCGACCAGCGCGACACGACCATCTTCGTCTCCCACGACCAGATCGACATCGCCATCCTTATCCCAGTCGATAGCCGCGGGGACAATCATCTCAAGGTCCATTGTCAGCGGTTGTCCTTCATGCAGCAGAAATTGTCCGCTGGCATATTCAGGCTCGGTGCGCGACCCGATGTTTTCAAAGTACGTGAACTTGTCGACAAACTCGCCGCACAGAAGATCGAGGTCACCGTCGTTGTCAAAGTCCGCAAAGTTCGGCGACGGCCAGCCATAGACATCGACCGGTTCGCCACCGGCGTCTACTTTCTTCGGTTCGCCATACTCGGGAGCCTCATTCGTTCCGCTGTTCCTGATTACATAGACATATCCATGCAGCGGACCGTTGGTCCACTCTCCTTCGCTGTTGTAAGCGTCGTCCCATCCGTAGTCCTGCCATTCTCCCATACCGACCACAAGGTCGCGAACACCATCTCCGTCATAGTCCACCAGCGACCATTGATTGGAGCGGATCTTGACTCCCTCCGGGACATTCAGCTTGGCCGCGACAGGGAGTTCTTTCTCCCGGGAGAACCGATGCTGGGTAAAGTCTTCGTAAATTCGCCCCGGCAACATCACGGCAACCTCATCGCCCACGTGCGACGCACGCATATGATGGCTGCCATCACCGATGCGGATCGCCGGTTGAAACACCGGGAACTTAACATCTCCTTCGGTGTTTTCGAAGAAGTACGTTCCGTTGTAAGGTTTGTCAGAGCACGAGACGACGAGGTCGAGGTCGCCATCCCCGTCATAATCCATCGGCATCGGGAATGCCCACAAACCGACCCCCAGATCGACCACCAGGTCGGGGTGATGATAGTCAAGCATTTCCATATCGAGCTTGGTATCGGGCTCCGCGGCCGACAGCACGAGCGAGAGCGAACAGAGGGCAAAACACCAACCGGTCAGACGGAACAGACGAGGCATGTCGAGTAATATCCTGGAATAAGCGCACAGCGATTGTCAGAGTTCATGTCGCGGCAATAGTGTTCGCCGCAATCGCTTCCAAGTTACCCGATCGACAGACCACTGATAAGGGTCCCCCCGAAAAAGCGCGCGACATCTCCGGAGAACACCTTATCGATGCCGCGAATGTCGACTATCGCCGGGGCTGGCTGCGGAAGAAGCGGACATGGCGGAATTCACTGGTGGCCCGGGCGGTGACATCGTCATCCGCGACGAAGTAGAGGTACTTCTGCTTGCCCGAAAAATAGCGACCGACGGGAATCCGGAACCGCTGCCAGCCTTCGCCCGCATACGTATTGTACTGCTGTCCAATTGTGGGAAGCATCTCGTAGCCGTGAATCTGCATGATCGACGACCGGTCGTTGTATGTATCATCGGTATCGAAGCCGAACCCGTGGATCTGTCCTTCCTGATCGCTGCGAAATTCGAATTCAATCACGAGGTCTTCGGTCACTTCCATATCGACTTCGAACATCTTCCACGTGTTACCGCGCAGGACCAGACGTTCATGATGATCGAGCAATTCGGCTTCTGCAGGTAGACCATGCTGGCCATCCTGAAACCCGTAGCCCAACATCGGTTGATCAGCAAAATGAAATGGGCGCGAGGTTCCCGGCTGTTCGCGCAGTTCCAGATCCTCCGCGCGGGCGAAGGAGGTCGATAGAAACTCAACCGGCTCCACATTGCGGATCCCCTTACGAAGGACAAACGCATTTCCTGCTTCGAGCAGGACCGGTTCCGGTACATCCAGCGGCATACGGGAGCCAAATAATTTCAACGTTCCCGCCAGCGCGTGGGTTTCCAATTGGCGATCGTTCACAACGACTCCGCCGCTGGCCCCTTCTCCATACAACTGGGCATGTTCGCTGGATAGATAGAACCCTTCGGGTTGATCACCGCTGAAGAAGGTCAGCTTTCCTTCTTTCAAATGCGCGCGGTTGCGGGCATTGATTCCCAGTTCAATGGGGCCTTCCAGGAGTAGAGTCGCGCCACTGTAGAAATCAATCTGCACCTTACCCGATTCAATTTTGACCCAACCGGTCGATAAGGGTGATCCCACCTTACGTGGGACGGACTCCAGCAGGTCGGTGGAGCACCAGACGACGTCCTCTACCTGCGAGATGATCGCCACCGGTCCCGATTCGGAGAGTGGATCTATATTCTTCGCCACCGCCGCAGGTTGCCCGATGCGCGTGAACAATAATCCCGAAAGAAGGCAACAAATGGCAAGCGCCGCCGCCAGCATCCACCGCAGGCGGCGGACCTGTCGTTGTGACGAGAGACGAATCGGCGACTCATCCATTTTCTGCATCGGAGGTTCCGCAAGACCGGGAAGGTCACCCTGTTCCCATTGCAGCAGGGAATCGAGGTGCGCGTATTCGAGGTAACGCTCGCGCGCCGAGGAGGACTCGCGCAAAGCCGCGCGAAGTTCTGACTGTTCCGCTTCGGTCAGTTGACCATCCAATGCCGCGGAGATCAGCCGGTTGAGTTCTTCGGACGAAGTCATTTAGGTATCTCTCCCGAATCAAGTCGGAGTTGAGCATCAATGCACTGACGTAAGTTTTCGCGGATGCGATAGAGTGACTGCGAGACAGAACCGACAGGCCGCCCCGATTCCTCCGCCATCCGCTGGACCGATCCTCCGGGGAGGTATCGCTCCTGAATGAGACGGCGTTGATGCTCCGTCAGTTTCTGCAGACAGTTCTTGAGCGCGGTTTTCCAGTCCCGCTCACGCGCGAATTGTTGCTCGCTCGCATCGGCAAGGACCGAGACGAGTTCCGCATCGAAAAGTAGTTTTTCGCGTTGATGGTCGCGGTAGTAAGCAAGAATCTGATAGTAAGCCACCTTGCGCGCCCAACCACCGAAGTTCTCGCCCTGCGTAAATTCGCTCGCGCTGCGCCACAGCACGAGGTTCGTTTCCTGCAGCACATCACTCGCGCGATCGGCGTCGGGTAACAATGATCGGATATACCCGTGCAGCATCGGTTGATGCGACGTGATCTGCTGCACGAAATATTCCTGCTCGGTGGGGGTCATGCATCCGCTTTCGAATTTCGGTCAGTCTTTACCTTCCCTGTTGTATTCCACTGCGACACCGAATCTCACCTTCATTTTCATCCTGAAGCCGAAATCAGCCCCATTTCGTGACTTATCCCAATATTTCCATGCGCGAACCGGCACCGGTCGAACTGATCCATAAAAAACTTCTGATTTGTGGGTGAGATCCCATCCCGGAGTGGTATAAGATGAAGGAAGTCTTTTTTCCCAAGGGACTTACACCACTCATCAATAATTCATCCCACCTGATAATCCCACCCGCCACGGACCTCCAGGAGCGTTCCCGTATGTCCTGCCGTCGACATTGTTTGTCTTTCTCCCTCGCACTCGTTTCTCTCTTCGGACTTTCCAGCTTCGTCCGCGCAGAGGACCCGGAAACGAATTCGGCCCCCGATACCCGTCCGTATCAGGAACGTGTTCTCAGCGACGACCCGGTCATCTATTGGCGATTCGAAAAAGAGAACAGTCTCGAAAACCAGATCACCGAAGTGGGAGACTTTGAAGTTTCTCCCGTTGGATCGGTCAAATGGCTGGCTTCGGGGCCGAAACCGGAAACCTACCCGCTCTTCCAAAGCGAACATCACGCGTTCAAGATCAACAAGGAAGGAAGTTACCTCCGCGTTACCGATCGAGGCGCTGGCAGTCCGCTCGATTTCGACGCCGGTGATTCCATCACGCTCGAAGCCTGGGTGAATCCTCAGCAGATGGGGAATGGACATGCTCCGTACATCATCGGCAAGGGCCGCACCCATCGCGACGGCTTCAATCGCGACAATCAGAACTACGCCCTGCGTCTGATCGGCAAGTCAGGAAATGCAAACCTGAACTTTCTCTTCCGCAGCCGGGGCGAGGGGAGTGACTGGCATCGCTGGACGTCCACCGGTGGCTTCGCCATCAACAGCGGCTGGCACCGTGTCGCGATCACGTATACCTTCGGTGAAGCCGATTCATTGAGAGGTTACATCGACAGCACAGAAGTCGACGGCAAGTGGGACTACGGCGGGAAGACAGACAAAGCGCCCGTCGTCGATGATGATGAACTCTGGATCGGTTCCGCTCAAGGAGGTGGGTCAAGCAGTTCGTTCATCGGCGAACTCGATGAGATCGCCCTCTATCGACACGCACTCACCGCGCAGCAGATTGCCAATCACTTCGATGTCATCCTTCCCGACCCGTACGAGAGTCCGAGCGAACTCCCGACCGGGCAGGTACTGGTCGAGATCTTCGAGGACGTGAAGTTTGCGACCAATTGGGACCTCATTCATCCCGACCCGGTGGAGAGTTATACGCAATCGGCACTCGCCCTCACCCAGATACCCTTGAAGTACAACCACAAAGGAATCATTGTCGACCGAAGTAATCCTTACCTCGTTCGCGCATCGACCAATATCGAACTTCCCGCAGGAACTCATCGTCTCCTCTTCCGTTCGCGCAGTGGTTCTCAACTGCGGGTCGACGGCGAGCTGCTCGGCGAAAATGATTTTCCCGACCAGCGGGGGGATGGTCATAACACCCTGTGGGAGATGACCGAGATCGTCCCCGGTATCCGCCCCGTACAACCGGGTGACAGCGAGACCGTGGTCGCTTTCACTTCGCCGGGCGGAACGCACCGCATTCAATACGACTTCTACGCCGGCGGACAGGGCAAACGCCCGGAACTGGGGGAGACGTTGATCGCCGTGCAACTCGAAGGGACGGAACAATTCGCTGTTATCGACCACGCCGGCAACTTCCCGCTCACTAACCACGCATGGAATAAATTTGAAATCGCCGATGACGCTTCGTTCGACGAACTCAACACCCTACGACGTCGTGACGCGTCGCAGGCGTACCGGGAAAACTGGGGCCAGCGACACGCGTGGATTCGCGACTATGTCGAGAAGAATATTCCGCCCGTCGATCTCCCGGCGGAAACAGGTTTGCCGGAAGAGAACGCGATCGATCGTTTCCTCAACACACAGCTTGTCGAACACAAAGTTGAGCCGACTGCTCCCACCGGTGATTACGCCTTCCTCCGCCGCGCGACTCTTGATGTCATCGGTGTCGTTCCGACTCCCGATCAGGTGCGTGCCTTCCTCAACGACACGACCGTTAGTCGTCGCGCGAGATACATCGACAGCCTGCTCGAACATCCCGGCTGGGCCGACCACTGGGTCAGCTACTGGCAGGATGTCCTCGCCGAAAACCCGAACGTAATCAACCCCACCCTCAATAACACGGGTCCATTCCGTTATTACATCCACGACGCCTTTCTCGACAACAAACCGTTCGACCAGCTGGTCACCGAACTGGTATTGATGGAAGGAAGTGAATACTACGGTGGTCCCGCCGGATTCGCGGTCGCCAGCGAAAACGATTCCCCGATGGCCGCGAAAGCGCATGTGCTGGGGCAGGCCTTCCTCGGCATGAACATGAAATGCGCCCGCTGTCACGACGCTCCCTTCCATGACTTTGGACAACGCGACCTATTTCAGATGGCGGCGATGCTCAAACGTGGCCCCGAAAAAGTACCCAAGACAAGCACAATCAACGTCGATCCCGCAGTCCTCGAAAACATGATCGTTAAGGTCACCCTCAAACCGGGAGAAGCCCTGCCGCCGGAGTGGCCCTTCGCCGATGAATACGACATCAAGCCCGTCGAGTCCTTCCTCGCGAAACCGGACGACACTCGCGAACAACTGGCGTGGGACATCACCTCCCCGCAGAACGACCGTTTTGCCAAAGTGATCGTCAACCGGATGTGGCAGCGTCTGATGGGACGCGGCATCATCGACCCCGTGGACGACTGGGAGTTCGGTGACAACAGCCATCCCGAATTGCTCGATTATCTCTCGCGGGAGTTCATGCTGAATAACTATGACCTCAAATACCTGACCCGGCTGATCATGACTTCGGCCGCGTATCAGCGCACACCGACCAGCGACGCCGACGAACTCGCTCTGTTCGCCGGTCCCGAACGTCGTCGCATGCGGGCGGAGCAACTGGTCGATTCACTGTTCCATGCTGCCAGCAAACCGTTCAATACCGAAGACATGAACATCGATGTGGATGGCACGCGTCGTGAGTCCATTTCACGAAACTTCGGCACACCGGAACGGGCGTGGGAATTCACCTCGCTTTCCAATGAACGCGACCGCCCTTCTCTGTCGTTACCCGCCGTGCAGACGGTGATCAACGTTCTCGAAAACTTCGGTTGGCGAGGTTCCCGCCAGGACCCGCTCACTTACCGCGAAGAAGAACCCTCCGTCCTGCAGTCGGCGATCCTTTCAAATGGCGTCGTCGGCCGCCGCGTGACACAATTGTCGGAAGATTCCCGCTTCACCGAACTGGCGCTGCAGGATCAACCGGTGGAAGGTTACGTTAAGGATGTCTATCTGGCGGTACTGACCCGGGAACCAACCGCTGAGGAACTCACGCTCTTCACCGAGTATCTGAGTCCGGGTTACGACACACGCCGTATCGCGGGAGCGGAACCTGGTCCCGTACCGACCCGACCTTTACGAGATGGTGTCAGCTGGTCTAACCACCTGAAACCTCGCGCGAATGAATTGAAGATCGCCTTTGAAGGAGCAATTCAAAAAGGAGATCCACCGACAACCCTGCTGGAAACCGACTGGCGCGAACGCGCCGAAGACATGCTCTGGGCGTTAATCAACTCCCCTGAGTTTGTCGTCGTCCCGTAGGATTGTTCTCTCAACTAAAATAAAGACTTACAGGTGCTCCCGTGCTTAATTCTGATCAATACACACGACGTGATTTCCTCACTCATACCGGCGCGGCCGGGTTGTCGGCTTCGGCGTTGGCGATGCTGGGGAACCCGTTGTTCGCGAACGAAACCGGCGCGCCGATGCCGGTCGGGAAAGCGGAGCATTGCATCTTCGTCTGGCTGGGTGGAGGTGCCGGTCAGATTGACACGTGGGACCCCAAACGCAAAGGCGATCCCAAAAACAAAAAACCGGGCTCGTATTACGACGCGATCGACACCGCCATTCCGGGCACCCAGGTCTGTCAGCACTTAAGCCGCTGCGCCCCGATTCTTGATCGATTCAATATTGTGCGGACTGTTCATCACGATGTGATCGATGAACACGCCGCCGCGACCAACCGCGTCCACACGGGGCGACCGACATCCGGTACGATCGTCTATCCTTCCGTCGGCTCCATCGTCGCGCATCAGAAAGGCGCCGCGGGTGACAATGTTCCCGCCTATGTTCTGATGGGTTACCCGAACGTCACCCGCGGACCCGGTTTCCTCGGAACCCGGCACGGTTACCTTTATCTCACCGAAACCGCCGCGGGGCCGAAGGGAATTTCCCGCCCGAAAGACCTGTCCCGGGAACGGAATCTCCGCCGCGAAAAACTGCTGCAAGCCGTTCGCGAAGGCTATGTGAATCGGCATCAGGAAGATCAGCTTATCGCCGATTACGACGCCGCCGTCGAACAGGCCCAGGCGATGGCCGGACCTGATTTCGCTCGCATTTTTGAACTCGACCGCGAACCGGCCGATCTGCGAAATGGCTACGGGGGCGAGTTCGGACAGCGTTGTCTGCTCGCGCGGCGGCTGCTGGAGTCGGGGGTGCGGTTCGTCGAAGTATCCCACAACCTCAACTTTCTGAACGGCGCGGGTTGGGACGTGCACCAGGCCACAATCGAAGACCAGTACAAACTGATCGAAGAGCTCGACATCGCCCTCTCATCACTCGTCCTCGACCTGGAAGCGAAGAAGATGTTCGATAAGACGTTGATTGTCGTCGGTACCGAATTCGGTCGACCTCCGGGATTCGACGCGGGGGGCGGACGCGGTCACCAGGGCAAGACGTTCAGCATGATTCTCGCAGGTGGTGGACTCAAGAACGGCATCACGATCGGTCAAACCGACGACCTGTCGCAGAACATCGTCGACCGCCCCGTATCGATCCCCGACTTTCACGCCACCATCCACTGCGCCCTCGGCATCAATCCGCGGGAAGAACTTTACGACGCCGACAACCGCCCTGTTCCGATCACCGATGGTGGAGAGCCGATCCGGGAGATCTTCAGTTAATCGGCCGAAACAGTTTCACCAGCTGACGCGAAGAATAATCTGTTAACCACAAAATACACGAAAAGGAATGCAGAAGAGATCAGCATTGGATCGAAATTGAATGCTCGTGGTGTCAGCTTGCTGTCTTCCGACTTGGTGTCCCTGGTGTCTTCTTGGTTCAATCACTCTGACGAATGGTCTCTCACGTTTAATGGGCATTCGTTGCTTATGTGTTGCTGACGCAACCCGGACAACTCTGACGAGATTGTCTGGGCCACCCTCGTCTGAACTACCTACTGGTTTCGCCAGAATGAGGGGAAGAAGAGTACCAGGATGGCGAAGAGTTCCAACCGGCCGAGCAGCATCAGCATCGTGAGCAGGAACTTGCCGGCGCTCGAGAAACCGGAATAGTTTTCGGCGGGCCCCAAGACCCCCAGTCCGGGCCCGATGTTATTGAGCGAGGAAGCGACCGCGCTCGCGCAGTCGAGCAGTTTCTCCGCTTTGACGTTCTGTTCGCCCCGCTGCCACTGGTCGTCCGGTTCGATGGCGGAAAGCATCATCCAGCTGGAGATGAAGATAAAGAGCACGATACTGAAGTAAACCATCACTTCATGCCGTAGCGATTTGTCGACCGAGACACCGAAGATTTTGAGCGACCGCACAACGTTCGGTCGGAACGCCTGTTCGACTTCCAGACGCAGAATTTTGGCGAAGAGCAGAAAGCGAATCACCTTGAGGCCACCGGCCGTCGACCCCGAGCAGCCCCCGATAAACATCAGCAGCAGCAGCAGGCCTTTCGCAAACTCGCTCCACTCGTGGAAGTTCTCCGTTCCGTAGCCGGTGGTCGTCATGATCGACACGGAAATAAAGGTCGAATGGCGCAGACAGGTGAAGATGCCGTCGTAGATTTCATTCGACCAGAGCGACAGTGTCAGCGCCACGGTCGCGCAAAAGAGAATGGCGAGGTAGGTCTTCAGTTCCGGGTCTCGATAGAGCGGTGCGAGACGTTGTTTCAGACTGAAGTGCTCATTCCGGCTCGAATACCGGAAGACAAAGTAATACAGGGAGAAGTTTGTCCCCGCCATCAGCATGCCGAGCACGGTGGTCATCTCGATCGTGACGGATTGAAAGTACCCTATGCTGTCGTTGTAAGTACTGAACCCTCCCGTGGCGAGCGTGCCGAAGGTGTGGCAGAGGGCATCATAAACAGACATTCCTTCGAGGAAGTACACCAATGTAAAAATGGCGGTCAACGACATGTAAATCGCCCACATCACCATCGCCGTTTCACGCACGCGCGGACGCACGGCTTCGTTGATGGGTCCCGGGACCTCGCGCCGCATGAGCGCTTTTCCCCCCGCCCCCAGCTGTCCGAGAATCGCCACGAAGAGGACGATGATTCCCATTCCTCCCAGCCAGTGGGTAAAACTGCGCCAGAAGAGAATGCAGCGCGGGATCAGCTTGACGTGTTCACTCTCCGGATCGGTCAGTTGGGGATCTTCCAGTTGCGTCAGCACGGAAGCCCCTGTCGTCGTGAACCCCGAGACGGATTCAAAGAAGGCATCGAACACCGTCATCGGTTGATCAACCGTGCGATAGGTCTGTGAGAAGAGATAGGGAAGCGCACCGAGGAAACCGGCGAGCAGCCAGCCCAGCCCCACGATGGCGAGGGCTTCCTTGCGGAGGATATTCGCCCGGTCGTTACGGCCAATCCAGTACAGGGTACCACCTACAACGAGGCTGCAGAAAATGGAAAAGAGCAGGCCCAGAAAGCCCTGGGTCTCAAAGGTCGGCGTCTGGCCCATCACGGGGAAGGCCCACGGCAGACTGACGACCATCGAGCAGCCGATCAGAATTCCGAGTTGTCCCAGAATTCGCGAAAGCAGTAACCAGTTCATAGGCGCGGTTTATTTTCCCGAAGTTCGTGAGGAGGAGTCATTCGGCGCAGGACAAAGTGCAGCGTATCCTCACATAAAAGCGGGTATTCTACCGATTTCGGTAGCTTCAGTTCACCTGTAATCGACCATTTTTCGACGGCTTCCAGTAGTTGACGTGACCACTTCCTGACTAAACTGACGGAAATGACCACGGCCGACTCGCCCCCTGTGGAAAGCACCATGAACATCACTCAGCCCGATCTCGACCGCCGCGCGGCGACCGTTTCGAAGGAACTTCAGCAACGAAACCGAAAACTCGTTTGCGCCGAAAGCTGCACCGCCGGCCTGATCGCCGCGACGCTTGCACGCGTGCCGGGTACCTCGGAATGGCTGTGCGGATCGGCGGTCGTCTACCGGTTTGATACCAAGGTGAAGTGGCTCGATGTCGAGCGGAAAGCACTCGATGACCCGGGCCCCGTCAGTTCCGTCGTCGCCGAACAGATGGCGACAGGCGTCTTGCGAAATACGCCCGAAGCTGATTTATCCCTCTCAATTACAGGAGATTTCGGCCCCGCCGCCCCTCCGGAAACCGATGGCATCGCCTGGGTCGGCATCGCGGAAACGACTAATGGTGGATCGGGCATGACCGTCTTCGCGCAGCGTCTGGAACTGGCGCAGGACTCGAGCGAAGGAGAGGGAACGCTCCGACACCGGCGGCATACGGAGGCCGTCTACCGGGCGCTGGGACTGTTGCTCGAACACCTGAGCTGATTCGCCGTCGGCCCGGACTATTGCGACAGTTGTGTCGCATGCGACTTGCCTGTCGAAATCCGCCCTCCGGCTCCGGTATTCGTGGCAGCCGTGAATGCCGCTCGACTCTCCCGGGGGAGGTCATCTCCCCGGCTCATCGGCCGTGCGGAAAACCGTGCCGCATGATTTTTCCAGACGTATATTCCCCCGTATGGAACAGATCAGCAGTATGCCTGTTCCGGATCATAATTAAGGGGACACGGGCCGTTCACTTTTTTACTCGCAAAAAAGAGGGGGGTTCTTTCATGTGGTACACGCTACAGGGTTGGGTAGAGATGTTCCTGCGGTCATGGCTCACCGCGGGATTGACCGATTACATGGCGCTGGCCGCGGCCATCGTCTTCGTCGCCTGGTCCGTGAAGTTCTACAGCGCGAAATGAACATCCCCATGAAATCTTCACCGACCACCTGTTGAGACCACCCGCGTCAGAGCGATACAATCCGGGTAACCCGCTCGAGAGACCCCTCGGAATTATCCCCCCTAGATATCGCTCATTCATGTACCGCATCACTCAGGAAATTCACTTCTGTTACGGCCACCGGTTGCTGAACTATGACGGCAAATGCCGCCATCTGCACGGCCACAATGGTCGGGTGCAGATTGTACTCGAAGGCCCCGATCTCGACGAACGAGGCATGCTCGTCGACTTCACCGACATCAAAGCCAAACTACGCACATGGATCGACGATGAACTCGACCACCGCATGATTCTCTGCAAGGACGATCCGGTCCTGAACACCTTGCGCGAGTCGGGTGAACCGATCTACGTGATTGATGACAACCCGACCGCGGAAAACATCGCCCGCCTGATTTACGAGCGCGGCATCGCCTTCGGTCTGCCCGTGGTGGAAGTCTCCCTCTGGGAAACTCCGAATTCACAGGCGACGTTCCGCGGCTGAATCGATCACTTCCTGATGGCGATGAATCTCAGCCGCACGTAATCCAGCAGATATCCCTGCTCATCGCGCGGTACCGAGGGGAGCATGCGTTCGCCGACTTCATCCAGAAATGCGGCGCGCTCCGATTCGGGAATCGGCTCGACAAACGTGCCCGCGAAGTTACGCAGCCAGTCGAGGATCCGTTCCCCTATCGGCGTCGGACGTTCATACAATTCGATGCGCGTCACTTCGAAACCGTGGGACTCGAGTAGCTGTTGATACGCCTCGGCCGTCGGAAAGTACCACGGATCGTACTGGCGACCGTCGAGACCTCTCGCATTGAGCGCCGCCACCAGGTTGGACCGCGCGATTTCCACATTCCCCGCGCCACCGAATTCCGCCACAAATCGCCCTCCCGGTTTGAGCGCGCGATAAACCCCTTCGACGACTTTTTCCGGAGGTTGCATCCAGTGCAGTGCCGCATTGGAAAAAACCGCGTCGAATTCTTCGTCGAAATCCAGTTCGGTCGCCGAGCGTTGTTCCGCGTCGATCCCGTGCTCCCGCGCCGCCGCGATCATTGACGCATCCGCGTCGATGCCCCGGACCTCGGCCCCCGATTCGATTAACGACAGGGTCAACGTCCCATTGCCGCAGCCCAGATCAAGAATCTTCTCGCCCGGTTCCGGTTGCAGCCAGGCGAGCAGCGATTTGCCGAGTTCCGCCACATACGCGGCGCGGGATTTATATTCCGCGGCATTCCATTTCTGATTGGTCATCGTTTGTTTTTTCTGATCAGGAAAAAGAAGAGGTTTCTCTCAGCGAGGACGGCTTTTCAGCGTAAAGGTTCGCTGCGACGGAACCGGAACCTTCCTGAGTGCATTGTAATTGGGCTGTTGAGCCTGCAAGATAAGATAAAGTGCATGCACTTTTCCCACCCACCTCCCCCTCGCCCGTTCACCGGAAATTCGAAGAGATGACCTTCCCCCGCCCGACGTGCTGGATGCGCCTGACCCTGCTCTTGTTCGCCTTCACCTGTACCACCGAAACCCTGTGCGCCCAGGAAGATGAAGATGCCCTGTTTCTGCCGGGAATGCTCGGGGTGTATCAACATGAAGAGGCAGAGTCATTCGAAAGGCTCGATCCCGACATTCAATTCGACTGGGGAACACAATCTCCCGATGATCGCCTTCCCGCAGACGGCTTTGAAGTCGATTGGACAAGCCTGATCCTCGTTCGTCAGGATTCTCCGCTCACCTTCCACGCCTACGTCGCGGGGAAAGTGGAAGTCAAAGTCGATGGCGAAACAGTGCTGTCGGGAAGTTCCGACGAACCGGCCTGGATCAGTGGTGACGCGCATGAACTTTCGCTGGGGGAACAGGAGTTTGAAGTTCATTATCAGAAGACGTCGTCCCAGGGAGTGATCAAACTCTACTGGTCCTCGGATGCCTTCGCCTTGGAACCGGTTCCCGACAACGCCCTGTTGCGGGAAGAACCGAGTCCCGAACCATACCTCGTGGAACAGGGCCGGATGACGGTCGATGCCTTCCGCTGCAATAACTGCCACGTCGCGCGAGGCAAAGGATCGATCGAGCCCGTCCTCGACGCCCCTTCGCTGGCTTCCGTCCGGGAAAACATTGAGTGGAACTGGCTAGTCGCGAAGCTACAGGACCCGACGCATCAGAACAGCGCCAGCAAGATGCCGAACTACGGCTTCGACAATAGCGAAGCGGAAGCGATCGCCGCCGCGCTCTGGACCAAAGCGAACAAGGAGGTGACTCTGCAGGCGCCTCCCGAACTCAAACAACCTCAGTCGGATAAAAAACAGAAAAAAGATGCGCCTCCCCCGGAACCAATCGATCATCTCGCCGAAGGAAGTAGGCTGGTCCACACGGTCGGTTGCCTGGCGTGTCATCAGGTCGGTGAACTCGGCAGGAATGGCTACTACAGCGGTCCGGAACTGAGCACGCTCGGTGACAAACGCACGGCCGACTGGATCTACACCTGGTTGGAATCACCGGGCGAACTGCACCCGAAACATCGCATGCCGGAAGTCCTGCTCTCCAAAACAGAGAAAGCCCAAGTCGCGCAGTTTCTCGCCAGCACCGGTGCGGATGGCGATAAAGAATCGAATGGACCGCCGGAGATCACCGAGGCAATGGTCGAGCGCGGTATGAAACTGATGGATCAATCGAGTTGCGTCTCCTGTCATGATATGGGGAAAGGAGCCCTGCAGTTCACAGGATTGAACCTAGGGCCGATTCACAAAGACAAGCTCGATACACCTTCGTCCTGCGTCACCGCGAAAAATGTCGCAAGCACCGATCGACCGACGCCTCACTTCGGCGACCGCATCGATAGGGAAGCTCTGGACGCATTCATGGCGATCAGCGGCCCTGCCTTGATTGACAGCGGACAAGGGCGATCTGGGACGTCTCAGGAAAGTCACTACACTACGGGCGAACGGCTACTCTCAAAAAAGAACTGTCTTGCATGTCACGAACGCGGACAGGGAGAAGGTTTCAAAGATCTCGCCAGCAAGATCGCGTCCACCGTTCCCGGGCAAGAAGGTTTGAGCGAATTCTTCGTCCCTCCGGCGCTAACTGCTATCGGTGACAAGTTACAGGACGATATCCTGCGTAAAGCAATCGCCGGAGAGCAGGACCGCGTCCGTGTCGACTGGCTGGCGATCCGCATGCCGAAGTTCCGTCATTCGGAAGCCGAGTCGGCGGCGCTGCTGGACTATTTGAAAGGACACGACCGCATTCCGGAGGCAGCCCCCGCGACAACACCGATCCCCGAAATCCCGAGCGACAAAGACGAAGAGTTTTTTCTCACCGGCCAGGCGCTGGTTGGCGCGCGGGGATTCAGTTGCATCGCCTGTCACCAGATTGGCGATTTCAAACCGAAAAAAGTGGAGCCCGGTGCGCGCGGTACCGACCTGAAAGAGGTCGGCAACCGCATGCGGAAGGAATTCTTCTATCGCTGGGTCCAATCCCCGATCCGCATCATTCGGGGTATGGAAATGCCGTCGTTCAACAGGCCGAAGGAAGGAGTGCTCGACGCTCATCTTCCGTCGCAGTTGGCGGCAGTCTGGACAGCCCTCAACGATCCCCGGTTAACCGTTCCCACCGACCCGACCGTCGTCGAACAATACTGGGCGGTGACACCGGGAGAAAACCCGCGGATCGTGCGGGATGTCTTCCAGATTCGTGATGACAAAAATGAGACGGAAGTCGTTCGCTCCTTCGCCGCGGGGTTCGATAACGGGCATAGTGTTCTCTTTGATCTCTCTCAACCGCAAGTGCGCGTCTGGACGATCGGCGATTTCGCGCGCCAGCGAACTGCGGGGAAAAGCTGGTTCTGGGATTTGGCCGGAAATCCGCTGGCGCAGTTCTCCGCCGTGCCCGATTATGTTCTGGAACTCGATGGCGAAATCCTGCTTCCGCATGCGACCGACGGAACCGCGACGCGGTTGGTCAGTTACCAGGGGGATGAGAACGCCGTCGATCTTGAATACCTCGTTCACTTCGAGATCGCCGGATCCGTACAGGAAATCCGTATCCGCGAACGACTCGAAAAACACAACGCCGACGAAAAGACCGGCGTCCAGCGAAGTTTCACGGTCAGTCAGCTGCCGGATAAAGCGAGACTGGTCGTGAGCCTTCCCAAGCTCGCCAGCGGACTCGGACAACCCGCCGTCGAACTCGTCTCGAACGTGCCGCAGGAAGCGGTGGATCATGAGAAACTGAATTCATTGTCGGAGCAGCCAGCCACTCGTACCTGGTACCGATTGAATGCAGCAACTGGCGAAGTGAGCGGTCGCTGGAGCTATCGCTGCGATCTTCAAGCACCGGCGCTCGCGGCCAATCTCGAACAGAACGATGCGGTCCGCCCGACGCCCGTCAGCACACTGCCCGGGTTCACCGGCCAACGCCTTTCCCTTCCCCCCTCCATCATGCCGACCGCCATGACCGTAATGCCGAATGGCGATCTCGCATTTACCTCCCTTAAGGGGGACGTCTATCTCGCCCGGGACACCGATGGCGACGGGTTCCAAGACAAGTTGATCCTCGTTGAAGAAGGACTCGCGGCCCCCTTCGGTATCTACGCCGATGGTGATCAGTTACTGGTGTCGCACAAACCGGAAGTTGTCCGCCTGATTGATACGAACGGTGATGATCGGGCGGACATCCGGGAAGTCGTCGCCACCGGTTGGGGGTATTCCGAAGACTACCACGACTGGACGTGTGGCATCGTCAAAGATACCCAGGGGTATTATTACGTCGGTATCGGTTCCGATTACGCTCAGAAGTCACGCGACAACAATACCCGCAAATGGCGCGGCAACGTACTCCGGTTTGATGAGTCCGGGAATGTCGAACCGATCGGGACGGCGTTCCGTTATCCGACGGGGCTGGCGATCGATTCCTCTGATCGCGTGTATGTCTCCGATCAACAGGGGGTGCAGAACACGTTTAACGAGATCAATTACCTGCAGGCAGGCAAAGCCTACGGCGTTCCCGCCTGGCAGGATCGGGAGAAAGGCCGGGAAGAAACCCGCGCCGCCATCCAGGTACCGCACCCGTGGACCAGAAGTGTCAATGGCTTGTTCGTGCTTCCGGAAGACTACCCGGTTCCGGAACTGGCCGGCGCTGGAATTGGTTGCGAATACAATGGTCGCTTCCTGATTCGGTTCAGCACAGATACCGTCAACGGAGACGTGCAGGGCGCTACTTATAACTTCAGCGAACCCGACCGACTCGATTCCCCTGAAAACTTTCTCGGCCCACTTTCGGGCTGCACGGGGCCGGATGGAGCGATTTATATCGGAAGCATCTACGACAGCGGCTGGTCGGGGGGGAGCAACACCGGCGAAATCGTCAAGCTGACGCCGACCGGTACCGTCCCGAATGGTATCAAGCGGATCACGCTTGAGGAAAACGGTTTCCGCGTCGAGTTCTTCAAACCTGTCGACCGGGAACTGGCGGCCCAGAAGGACCAGTATGGAATCTCCACCTATACCCGCGTCTGGCAGGGCTCGTATGGAACTCCCGATTCGGGCCGGCATCAGGTTGAGATCACTGAGACCACTGTCGCCGAAGACGGAAAGTCGGTACTGCTTCAGGTAGACGAACTGCTGCCGTCCTACGTGTACGATATCAACTGCGGCGATCTCGATTCCTCGACGGAACCCTTCTGGCCGGCAACGGCGCATTACACGCTCAACACGTTGGTTGGTTCGTCGAAGACGGGAGAATAATGTCGTGAGGCGAAGCCCCTGAAACGGATGTAGTTCTTACAAAAGCAATGTATCTCCGTCACCCACAACAGGATGAGACTGTTAAATCGCACAATTAAGGCTTGATTTAACAGTAAACTGGTCTTGATGCATGTTTTTGCTTTCCTTAGTATCCCGCCCTCTCTCTCATCAGGCCCGCCCTGAAAAGCATGCGTCACCCCTTTGAAATCACTCGTTCTGTCCGCACAGGGATGTGCCGGGCGTAGACGTATTGATATACGGTGCGCGTACTTCATTTCCCGTTATTCGTAAATCACTTTGTCGGATACCTTCACGCGTCGATGAGCGCCGGGGTATTCGAGAGAGCGCATCCGCTTTGTCATTATACATTCGGATTATTGCGCCATCGAATTCGACCGGGGATGTCGTCATGCTGCTCAGGATGTCGCAATCGAGATAACAAGGATGATATCTGTGCGAGCCCTTTGCACGCTGTTGGTGATCGGGTCCCTAGTGACGGCACCCCATCTCTTACATGCTCAAAATGGTAAGACCGTTGATAAGAATACGGCTGCCGATCCGCAGTCGACAAAGTTCGAAGTCTATCGCTTACAGCATCAGTCTCCGAACTACGTGAAGAACCTGTTGGAAGGATTCCTCGAAGACCAGGCGGCGGAAGTCGAAACCAGCGCGATCGAGGAACAGAAGATCCTCGTCGTGAAGGGACCGGCCGAAGTTCATCAGCTTGTTTCCGAACTGCTGAAGAAAGTCGATCAGCCCGGCGCCCCCGCGGCCCTTCCCAAAACACAAGGCCCCGACGCACAGCCGCCGCTCGTTCTTGAGCCCGCCGCGGAAGCCTCAGTGAAGCAGTCGCTGCACACCCTCCGTTGTCGGCCGGATTCCTTACCCGCCGCTCAACAGATTGCCAGGCAGTTCCTGGCGGTTGAGTCCGGTACCAGGGTAACCATGGAGCCTGACAGCAGCATGCTGCTGATTCTCTCCAGCCAGGGCCGGTTCGATGAACTTAAGCAGAAACTTGCCGGCGCGGACCTCCTCGCGGAGACCACGGCGCTCGTCCAGGCTCCCGGGACTACGCGACGACAGGCCATCGAAGACATTCGTGAGATCGATGATCTTTACTATCCCCGCTTTCATTCCATGGACCGCCTCGAAAAGAAAGTGCAGGACCTGCTGAAGCGTCGCCTCATGAAAGACCCGCAGGGTCGGGCAGGCCGCTACGAGATTCAAGGCCGAACCGGTGCCAAACTGACGTTGCAGTTTCAACCCGAACAGAACCGGTTGATGATGAGCGGCATGGAGAACCTCGTCGATCAATTCTCAATGCTCGTGCAGTCACTCGACAGCCCGAATGATATCGGCGCCGGAAAAATCAGCGTGGTACCGGTCGTCAATTCGAAACCGGAAACCGTTCGGAAAGCAATCAAGGCCTACATGAGTGGTTACCGCGCCGAGGGGAACGCCACCGAGAAACCGGCCGCTCCGGGTGAAGAACCCCAAAGCCAGCTGATGCCGAACAGAAAGAATGCTATTGAGCAGATCAACTTTCAGGAAGGCTTTCAGAATAACAATCCCAACCCGAATATCACCTTTGAACTCGAAGGCGATCCCGCCGACGCACGGCGTGATATGGAAGACGAAGCGCGCTTGCGCGCTCGTCTGGGAGAACTCAGCAATACAGTACAGATTGAAACACTCGACGATCTCGACCTGATCATTCTGCGTGGTCGTGATGAGGACGTCGAAGAGATCGGTCGCATCATCGATCAGATCGAACAACTCTCTATCGACGCCGAACCGGAGATCGAACTGATTCCCCTCGAACACGTTTCGGGCCGGGCGCTGGAAGCATTGACGACACAGATATCGCAGCAACTGGTCGGAGGACGTCAGGGCCGTGCTTTTGCCACCGCCCTTATCAAACCGAATGCGATCCTGCTCATTGGTTGGGGGGAGGCCTTCGGCGCTCTGAAAGATCTGATTCAGAGACTCGATCAACCCGTTGATCCTGACTCGGAGATGCAGCTCTTCCAACTCGAACATGCCGACGCTACCGAGGCCGTGCAAGCGGTGCTGCAGTTCTTCACTCCCCTGGGGGGACTCGCCCCGACCGTCAATGTCATCGCGCATCCCCGCACGAACTCACTGATCGTGCGTGGTGCCAATCGCGACCTGTTGCAAGTCGCCGCGCTGCTCAAACGGCTTGATATGCCGGGGGGCGAAGCGGTGAATCAGGTCCGCACCTATAAACTCAAAAACACGCTCGCCGCTGACCTCGCCCAGGTAATCCAACAGGCAATCGATGCCGCCCGGGGAGAGGGCCAGGGGGGGAAGTCGAAAGTCCTTGAACTGCTGACCGTCGATACGCAGGGAGAAAAGCTCCTGAAGACCGGCGCCCTGCAGGATGTACGCATCACTCCCGATCCGCGTACGAACACCCTGATTATCTCGGCACCGGAAGAGAGCCTGCCGTTGATCGATGCGTTGATTGATCAGCTCGACCGTGAACCGACCGAGCAGGCTCAGATCAAAGTCTTCCGCATCGTAAACGGGGATGCCGCATCATTGATTCAAATGCTGCGGGCACTGATCCCGAACACACCCGGCGCTAGTGTCGGACCTCAAATTCCCGGGACGTCAGAATCGTCGCTGATTCCGCTGCGGTTCTCGATCGATGAGCGGACGAACAGCATTATTGCTTCCGGTTCCTCGACCGACCTCGCGTTGATCGAAGCCCTGCTCGTGCGACTCGATGCTCGCGATGTTCAGGAACGCAAGACCTCGGTTTACAAACTGCGAAATGCACCTGCGTTCGATGTTTACGAAGCAATCAACGAATTCCTGCGGGACGAACGCCGTGTGCGGGATGCCGCCAGTGAAGGAACGAACCGCTTCCTTGAGATCGAACGCGAAGTTGTCGTGGTCTCGGAAGAGATCAGTAACAGCATCATCCTTTCGGCGACGCCGGAATACTACGATCGCATCCTCGCGCTGATCCAGGAACTGGACGAACAACCGCCCATGGTGATGATCCAGGTGCTCATCGCCGAGTTAACGTTGAACGACGTCGACGAATTCGGCGTGGAGCTCGGTCTGCAGGACAGCCTGCTGTTCGACCGCTCGCTGCTGGGAGAACTCCTCACGACTACGAATACCACTCAGATCACCAACGCGAACGGGGTCACCACGTTGACCGAACAGGTTATCCAAGGGGCGACCAACGAACCGGGCTTCAACTTCAACAACAACCCGCTGGGTAACAGTGGTAGTACCAAATCCCTTTCGACGTCGGGCGACCTTGCCGGTCAAGCACTGTCGCACTTCGATGTCGGTCGTGTTAACACGCAGCTCGGATTCGGTGGCCTGGTGCTGTCGGCAGGTAGCGAGAACATCAATATCCTCGTGCGGGCACTAAAAGAATCGCGTCGACTCGACGTTCTCAGTCGTCCGCAGATCATGACCCTCGATAACCAGCCGGCCTTCATTCAGGTCGGGGAACGGGTGCCGCGTATCGTGGCCTCGAACCTGACACAGTTCGGACAGGTGAATACCGTCGAACTCGAGAACGTCGGTTTGATCGTGGCGGTGACGCCGCGTATCAGCCCAGAGGGTAACGTCGTTATGGAAATCGACGCCGAGAAATCGGAACTCGGTGAAATTGCCGACGGGATTCCGATCGCGACTTCCAACGAAGGGGAAGTCCTTCGTTCGCCGCGTATCAACCTGACAACCGCATCGACGACCGTCAGTGCCGACAACGGACAGACGATTATCCTCGGTGGTTTGATCACCAAATCAACGGGCAAAATCGCGCGCCGGGTCCCCTACCTCGCTGACATTCCGCTGCTCGGGGATCTCTTCCGATTTGACTCACGTACCGTACGCCGAACGGAACTGTTGATTATCCTGACTCCCTACATCGTCAACAACCCGGAAGACATGGAGCGGATCAAACAGATGGAAGAGGCCCGTATGCACTGGTGTGCCGCCGACGTGGCCGCGATTCACTACGACATGGGTTACTGCGTCGATGGCAACTGCGATCTGGATAATGAACTTGAGGTGATCTTCCCCGACGACGATCCCCGCGGTCTGTTCCCGAATCCGGTCGGACCGGAGATGCAACCGACACCCGTTCCCGGCCCTGTCACTCCGCCACCGGACGCCGTGCAACCGATGATGATGCAGGAAGATCAGGTCTTCCGGCAACAACCGGATGGCGCGCAGATGCCGGACTCCATCCAGCCGATTGTCTCGGAGAAACGCTCATTCTGGCCGCGCGGTAAAACCGCCCGTAAGTAGACTTGCAACGACTCGCTTAGTGTGAATTGAACTCTCGTAACCGCGGCGGTCTCCTCCCCGCGGACAACTGCAACATTCGAGTTCCATGCTGACGCACTCTCTGTGAGGGGCGGCGGCGGATGAGGATAGATCATGATTTCGCGTCGCCCCATGAATGCACTTGCCGCGCTCGTCTGCCTGCTGTTGTTGGTGGTGAGTTCGACAGGCTGCACCTCGCTGAAACTGGCGCAGGCGATGCGGTTCGACCTCGACAAACCGTTCCCCTGGGAAACGGACGACGATGAACCCAAAGTCCCCGATCGACTCGTCGCCGTCTGGAAAGATACAATTCTGAATCAGCGAAACCAGAAAGGGGTTCGTGGATTCGGAGGTCGCGTGCTGTTCTACGACTCGCAGGGCAAGCAACCGATTATCGTGAAGGGGAGCCTGGTCGTATACGCGTTTGACAACACGACCGACACGAACGACCCCGTGCCGGACCGTAAATTCATCTTCAAAGCGGAAGACCTCGAGAAGCACTACAGTAAGGCTGCGCTGGGTCACTCGTACAGTTTCTGGATCCCGTGGGATGAAGTCGGCGGCGAACCGCGCAAAATCAGTCTGCTGGTGCGGTTCGAGGATGAATCAGGCGCCACGGTCGTTTCCGACCCGACGATGCAAACCCTGCCCGGCATTCCCAAAGGGTACATGGCCAACCGGTCGAAAAAGTCGAACAAACCTGAGGACGAAGAAGAGATCGCGATCACCACTGCCGCTTATGAGGAACCGCAGAAGGCTCGTCCCATTCCGGAGCGCCATCTCGAAAGCAGTCGTATGCAGACGGAGACGATCAATATTCCCTCCCGGTTCCAGAATCGGCATCTGAACGAAGAACAGGCCGAATGGGATTTCAGTGGGGCCGGGGAGAGCAGCGTCCCGGAAGCGAACGATGACTTCAGTCACAGCACAGAGAAACGGGCCCCCGCCGAACTGCCACTCGAGGAATCGGCGCAGCCGCTGGAAAAGCAGAAGGTGAGCGCGGAATCAGCGGCGCAGGAAGCCGAAATCCAGGCGTTGCGGGCATCGCTGGAGCAGATGAAGGCGCAACTGGCGCAGGTCAGCCAGCAGAAGAAAGAGACAGCCGCGCCGTATCAGACCTGGCAGGATAAACGCGTTAAGCAGTTGCCGCTCAAGGAGTACCAGGAGAGTTCGGGGGCGGGTCAGAGCTCACTACGAGCTCGTTACGAACAGTATCTACGCCAGGCTCGAACATCAGAATCCGAGCACATAGATCGCGTTGGTGGGCCGACTCCACCTCTCCCCGCAGGGTCACGGTACCCCGATCAAACAGCACCTCAATCCCGGGAGCAACAGACTGAGTGGGAGTGGACAACGCCAGAATCTGCTGCAGGTCGTTCACCTTCTCTATAGCCGACTTGGGAGGCGCTTCGAAGCCGAGCGTCAGCCGCGGGAGATACATCTCATTGGCACCAGGACGCTGCAAAGGACGATTAAGCCGCGCGCTCTGCGATCGCTCTATTTGCAATTCCTGAGTCGCGCTCGGCACATTGCCGTCGGTCGATCCTTGCGTGGAGCCGACGAAACCGGCCGCTTCCTGGGAGTCCGCGCCGACAAAGCTGCGCTGATCCCGGTTTTCTCGCAGGAAGCGCGCATTGCCGGAAATGGGGCTTGAGCCCGTGGCATTGCTCGATTGCGCCGACGGACCCTGCTGTTTATTAAGTGGTTGACCGAGGGAGCGCTCGCCGAACAGCTGCGCATCGGCCTCGGAGATAAACACGATGGTGCTGACGCTCACCATCACGAAGATGATTGTAAATAAACGCATAGTAGTCCCGCAGACATTGTTGAAAAGTTCAGGTGGGCGAGTTTTTCGGGTGGGCACGGACAACTCTGACTGATCACATAGACCGGGCTGAAGGAGGAGTTGCTGTGGAAGCGAATTCCTGATCGGGCCCGGGACCGCCATCGCGGGGGTCGGAGGGAGACAGTGAAGTCAGCCAGTGCGAAACCTCAGGAGAGGAAGAGCTGCTCTCGCCCGATCCCCTCAGGGGTGGCGTTCGCGACTGTCCAAACAACACTATCACGTGGGGTCGGAGTGGCCTGAGAAACTCAAACAAGGCAGGTGTTTTTGGTGGGGAAACTCCGCTCGTCGCCGGCGCAAAAACCCCAGCGCGAAGAAGCCTCGGGATCTGCGATCCTTACCTAATCGTAACACTCTTCCGACCCGATTCCAGAGAGCCGAATGCCATCGGCGCGAAAAAACGGTGACCTGAGGGGGAATCCCTTCAGGCAGCCGGGGCCTGGTTTCGACGATGCACGCAATTGGAAAACAACATGTTACGCGGGAAGCGTGGCACTCAGATTTTAACTTCTTTCCCCGTGAGCCGACGCACCGCCACCCACTGCCCGGCATGCATCGTCCAGTGCGAGCCAAGCATCAGGAAGATGGCCCCGATCGTTCCTCCCAGCATCTTCAGCTTCTCGGGAGACGGTTTCATCAGCTCTTCGTCGGACAACTTGTCGATCGCTGCGATGGTCCCCGCCCGCTGTTCTTCTTTGAGCTCAAACAGACGCTCCTTCGTGTAGAAGGGGAGGTCGTCCTTATCGACATTGGCGCGATCATAGATTTCCGCCATTCCTTCCGGGAGCGGGGGCATCGACCCGGGGCAAAGCATCTCGGCGATCTGGTGTTCGGACACAATGATGTGACCGACCTGCCAGTTGATATTGTTCATGCCCGCCACCGCGCGGATTTTGAGTTCATCATCCGACAGGTCATTCAGATAAGCTTGCACCACCTGATCGGAAAGTTGGTAGGACTGCTTGATCGTCTCGGCGATACTCATCTCTTGTCTCCAGGTTGGAAGGGTTTGTAATTTGTGGCGGAAGCACCGAACAATACAACTAGGACTGGGCTATCGATATCGTTTCCAGTCTATCGTCCCGTGTCGCACAGATACCAGTCTACCGATCGCCAGCATCTCTTCCTGAAATTAACGAAGCAGCGCCGCCTCCACAACGAGGCCGGGGCCGAAACCAAGCATCACGCACGGTCGCCCGGCATCTGCCTGACGCAGGCGTTCGAGAATAAAGAGAACCGTCGGTGATGACATGTTCCCCAGTTCCGCCAGCACCTGGCGCGATGGGGCCATCTGCTCGTCGCTGATATTGAGCGCCGTCGCTGTTGACTGCAGAATGCGCGGGCCCCCCGGGTGGACCGCCCACGACTCGATGTCGTCCGTCTTGAGACCGGAGCGTCCGAGCCAGCTTTCCATCCATTCGGGCAGATACTGTTCGATCAGACCGGGTACTTCCGGGGAAAGTGACATTTGAAAGCCGTTGTTCCCAATCCGCCAACTCATCATCTCGCGCGACTCGGGAATCATCCGCGATCCCTGGCTGGCAATTTGCCACGCGCTGTCTTCCGCTTGTGGAGCGCCGCTGCCAACCAGTGCCGCGGCACCATCCGCGAAGAGCGAGTTGGCCACGATCTGTTGCGGGTTCCAACCGTACTGATGGTGAATGCTACAAAGTTCGACGGCACAGACGAGAACACAAGCCTCGGGGTTGGCATCGGTGAATGCTTTGGCGACGCGGAGTCCATTGAGCGCGCCGTGGCAACCCATGAACCCGACATGCGTCCGCGCCACTTCTTCGGGCAGCCCCAACTCTCGAATCAGTTCGATATCGAATCCGGGCGCATTGAACCCACTGCAGGAAACCGTCACCAGGTGAGTGATCTCTTGCGGAGATTTGTTCGCCTGCATTAAAGCCTTGTTCGCCGCTTTGAGTGCTAACCGGGGCGTGTGCTGTTCGTACAACTCCATCCGCTCGACCGTGGTCGGACCGGCATCATCCGACCCACTCAGTTGCGAATAGAAGGATTGCCGATTTTCGAGGCCGGGTTCCGAAGACTCCAACAGAACACTATGTCGCGTCGAAACACCGGAGCGGCGATAGAGCATCACCATCTGTCGCTTCTGTTTTTCGTCATCCAGACAGAGGTCTTTGACAATTTCGGCGGCGTCCGACTGCTCGATAAAGTGGTCGGGACTCGCCGTTCCGATTCCCAGGATAGTAAAACTCATGATGGTTTCGATCTGTCTGTAAGACATAAATGCAAAAGGAATGCTCAACCCGGAAGCGGAGCGATATCGAGGGGTTCGTTCAAATGTCGGATAACCGGACGTGTAATCGCGGGGAATCGTCTTACCGTCGACAACGCCCACTCCACGGCACGCGGCGAACGCGAGATCCGCGTTATCCAGCGACAATACCGGTAGCGATTTTGAATTCGCGCGCGGTATAGCCGGGTCCATTGTTGTTCGGCCGATTCATTCCAATGTGCCAAGTGCGCGCCGACAAAATCCGCAGCGAGATAGCCTCCCTGCAGCGCGCTCGCGATCCCTTCGCCGGTAAACGGCTCCACGTAACCGGCGGCATCACCGCAGAGTAACACGCGCGGCATTGCCATCCGCTGCGGGGAACGCGTCAACGGAATGGTCCCCGACCACTCGACCTCGTCGAGCCCTTTAATCGAGGGTAGCTTCGCTCCGGCGATAATCTCTCTGATCAATGCCGACGTACTCTCCGCATCTTTCAATGCGCGGGCATCGAGGGCGGAAGCGATATTGAGCCAACCGCCGGCAAATCGGGTGAGCCCGACATACCCCTTATCCGATACCGCCATGTAGATGCAGCCGGCGCGGTAGTCTTCGCCCGAATGGGTGATCGTTCCACCCAGACCGACGCGCGAGGCGACCACGGACCGACTCTTCGCTTCGGGATATTTCTTGAGCGCCGAATTCGCCAGTCCATCGGCCAGTATCACCAATTGGGCTCGAACAGGGAACGATTTCTGATCCGGTTTCTGCAGATTCACCAGGCGTTCTGTTCCCGCGTCGCTCAGGTCATCCAGTTGCGCAGTCACACCTGACAGGAAGGAAACACCCCGTTGCTGTGCGCGTTCCAGCAGCAGCTCATCAAAACGTGTTCGGCTAATGGCAATCCCTCCGGGGAGCGGCAGGGCGACATTCTGTCGTCGACTGTGAATTTCCATCTGCGACAGCGGAATGGCGTCCTCGCGCGCAATCATGTCCCCCAGTCCCGCTTCTTTCAGCAGGCTGAGCGAGCGATCGTTCACACAACCACCGCAGACCTTGGGTCTCGGGAATCTCTTACGATCCACCAACAGCACCTCGAAGCCCTGCTTTGCCAGTTGATGCGCGGCGAGAGCACCGGCGGGGCCGGCGCCGACGATGACGGCATCCCAGTTCTTCCCGGAGGCGGCTGCGCACGAAAGCGTGTTATCGATCAACATCCCGCTTTCCTCCAGGTCAGCAGGAACCGTTGCGGCCAATGGCGAGTGATTTCGACCTGTTCCATCCCTGCCCGGCGGGCATGTTCAATTGCTTCCTGTGATGTGAAAGCCGAACGCACGGAGAGTGGTCCATCCACATGCACGATGGGGGAACGACTGAGGAGGCGGCAGCCAATCCACGCGAGGCCATAACCGAGCGTGGAACGGCGGAGGTCGTTGACGAGAATCATTCGCCTGGCCGCTTGCGATATCTTTTCAAGGAAATGAATCGCGTCGTCTGCGGGCAGGTGATGCAGGAAAAGCGAGCACATGATGACATCGAACTCTCCCGGCACCGGTTCTTCGAGCGCATTCCATTCCCGGAATTGGACGGGAACCGCGTGTTCCTCTGCCTGACGGCAGGCATAGTCGACAGCGACCGGACTGATGTCCGTGCCGGTAAATTCGAGGGATAGATTCTCGCGGGCGGCGCGGTGAGCCAGTTGGATCGGAACATCTCCCCCGCCACTGGCGACATCGAGGACACGCAGCCTGTCATTCGGGTGTTGGCGAGCCAGTTCCCGGAGACGAGGCCAGACGATCCGGCTGCTGCCGCTGATCCAGTTGAGTCGACGCAGTCCGGCGAGCGCGCGCTGATGTGCCTGCTCTTCCAGACCGGGCTGGTCCATGAGTTCCTCAACCTGTTCTCGGGAACGCAAATCCATCGGCGGGGACTTGTCCTCAAGCGAAATGAAATCCGGGCGATATCAGTGAGGGCCCGAATCGGAATTTGGTCATGTCAAAAAAAGCAGGAGAGGGTCCTCTGATTGTAGCCCAATCGAAGAGCGGAAAACACCTCCGATTCTTATCTGATCCTCGTCATTCGGCGTTTGACGGAATATCAGGCCGTATTGAATAATGGGAACATGGTCAGTTTTTTCCAACATCGGGATTCTGGTCAACAATTTTCCAAATCGCGCCTCCCGGACTTTGCCTGCTATGCCCGCGCCGCCACTCGAAGATCGCATGACGCGCCTGTACCAACAGGAATCGCGGCGGGTCCTGGCGACGTTAATCCGGTTACTGGGGGATTTCGATCTCGCTGAGGAAGCATTGCAGGAAGCCTTCACTGCCGCGGCGGAACAGTGGCAACACGAGGGCATCCCCGATAACCCGCGGGCGTGGCTCGTCTCCACAGGTCGATTCAAAGCGGTCGACCTGGTCCGACGCCGCGCAAGTTTCCAGAAGATGCAACCCGCTATCGCCGCGCGCGTCGAAGCCATCGCCGACCATAACGCCGATCTTGCCGAACGGCAGATCAAAGACGACCAGCTCCGTTTGATTTTCACCTGTTGTCACCCGGCGATCGACCCGAAGGTGCAGGTCCCGCTAACGCTACGCGAGGTCTGCGGACTGACCACGGAAGAAATTGCGAGCGCCTTCCTGACAGCCCCCGCCGCGATGGCCCAACGGATTGTGCGGGGCAAAGCGAAAATTCGCGACGCCGGTATTCCCTACGTGATCCCGTCCGAAGCGGACTTGCCCGAGCGTATCGATGCGGTTCTGGCAGTCATCTATCTCGTCTTCAACGAAGGGTACTCCGCGTCAACCGGCACCACGCATACCCGTCCCGACCTGTCGAACGAAGCCATCCGTCTCGGACGTCTGATGCTGGAACTCCTCCCCGACCCCGAAGTGATGGGACTGCTCGCGCTCATGTTGCTGCATGAGTCCCGGCGCGCCGCGCGGCTTTCACCGGAGGGGGACATCATCCTGCTTGAAGATCAGGATCGCAGCCGCTGGAATCGTGAATTGATCCGCGAGGGTCAGCAACTGGTTCAACGCGCGTTCGCCGCGGGGAATGTCGGCCCCTATACCATTCAGGCGGCAATCTCGGCGGTGCATGCCGAGGCCGCCCGCCCCGAAGAGACCGACTGGAACGATATCGTCGGCCTGTACGACGTGCTGCTGCAGGCGGGAGGTTCACCGATTGTCGAACTCAACCGGGCCGTCGCCATCGCCATGCGGGACGGAGAGGCCAGCGGGGTCCGACTGATCGAGGAGATCCTGGATCGGGGAGAGCTCCTCGACTATCACCTCGCGCACTCCGCCCGGGGCGAGCTCTTGAGAAGAATGGGAGATCACGAACAGGCCCGGCTGGCCTTCACACGGGCCTTGGAACTCGCCCGGCAGGAACCGGAACGCCGGTTTCTGACCGCCAAACTGCGGGAACTGAAAGCAGACTCGTAAATTTGGTCCGTCACCTTATCCAGTTTGATGACAATGGCTTAACGGGAACGCTGTACCGTCTTCGAATTTAATTCAGAAAGTTTGTCGTCTCATTGTCGATCTGCAGGAGGCTCATTCGACTAACTCACAGAACACGGCCAGCCAGCCGCTGAAAAACATCCCCGGGAATACTCACCAGTCAATTCGAGCCTTCAGGAGCCGAGACGATGAAAGTCATGGTTTTAGTCAAAGCGAACAAAGATTCCGAAGCGGGACAGATGCCGAGCACGGAGCTGCTTACCGAAATGGGCAAGTATAACGAGGAACTCGTCAAAGCGGGTGTCATGCTTGCCGGCGACGGCCTGCACCCGACCTCCAAAGCCAAACGGGTCGCGTTCAATGGCAAAATCCGCGAGGTCATCGATGGCCCCTTCGCCGAAACGAAGGAACTGCTCGCCGGTTACTGGATGTGGCAGGTCGATTCGCTGGAAGACGCCGTCGAGTGGATCAAGAAGAGCCCGTTCCAGGAGGGAGAACTGGAACTCCGTCCTGTTTTCGAAATGGAAGACTTCGGTGACGAAATGACGCCCGAACTTCGCGAACGGGAGACGGAACTGGCCAACAAAATCAAACTGCAATCCGCGACCGTAACACCCTACCTCTTCTTCTCCGGTCGCTGCGAGGAAGCATTCGCGTTCTATGAGGAAGCGATCGGCGCGACCATTGGCTTTACGATGCGATTCAACGAAGCTCCCGATTCGCCCCCGGAAGGGATGCTGCAGCACGGTTTCGAAAACAAGATCATGCATGGCGAAATGAAGATCGGCCAAATGACGGTCTATGCCTCCGACGGTTGCGACGACAAGAGCAACTTCTCTGGCTTTCAACTCGCGCTCACCGTCCAGACGGAAGACGAAGCCCGTCGGGCCTTCGAGGCCCTCGCCGCGGGAGGCAATATCATGATGCCACTTGGAAAAACATTCTTCTCCCCCTGCTACGGCCAGCTCACCGACAAGTTCGGCGTCGGCTGGATGGTGATGGTTCCGGGGGAACAACCCCAGTAAGGCGATCGCGCCATATCGTCCTTCAAACTCAATTCGAAACACACCTGGATTGGAAATACTCTCATGACAACATACAAAAACAACGCCGCGGACGAAGCCGCGATTCGGGAACTCATCTCCCGCTGGTCAACCGCCTTGGAAGCCAAAGATGTCGCCGGCCTCACGGCAGACTATGCCGACCACGCTGTGCTCTACGACGCGATTCCACCCTATAAAACTGTGGGTCCCGCGGCTATTCGTGAAATCTGGTCCAACTGCCTGCCGCACTTCCCGGAATCGTTCACGACCGAACATCGCGATCTCAAGATTCATGTCAATGGCGATGTCGCCTTCGCCTTCGGACTGCACCGGTTCATCCCCGATGACCCGAATCACCCCTGCGGCAATACCTGGATGCGGATCACGGTCGGCTACCACAAGATCAACGGGGAATGGAAAGTCGTGCACGAACATGTCTCCATTCCGTTCAATCCGCTCGACAACACCGCCTGGCATATTAAAGACGCCGAGAAACTCGACGCGCCCGACTGGAGCCAGGTCTACTGATCAGCGCGAACGGACGCCGTGAAGTTGGACGGTTCGTCCAGAACTACTTCGCCTTTTTCCTACTGAAAACAGGATCGGTAATATGAAATATATGTTATTAGTGTATGGTGCCGAAGAGGGCTGGACCGAAGAGGAACGTCACCAGTGTATGCTGGATTCAATGGCGATCTGCGAGGAACTCGACCAGCAGGGAAAATGGATTGCCTCCAGCCCGCTGCATCCGGTCACGACCGCGACGAGTGTCCGTGTTCGTAATGGAAATCGCCAAGTCACTGACGGACCTTTCGCGGAAACGACGGAACAACTCGGCGGTTACTACATCATTGACGTCGAGAACCTCGATGAGGCGATCGAGATTGCCGGGCGTATCCCTCCGGCTAAAATAGGGACCGTAGAAATCCGCCCCCTCTGCCCGTTACCCGAAGTCGAAACTCAACAGTGAGCATCATCCTGTAGCAGGGTCACTTCCCAGTTATTTTCGGAACCAGAACTATGTCGAAGTTGAAGATTATCGGTTGGATCCTCAGTGGCTTACTTGCCGCAATGCTGATCGGTATCAGCGCGAGTGGCAAGTTATTCTACGACTTCGAAGGCAAGGAGAAGATGTTCGCCAAACTCGGCTGGGAAGCCGATGTGATGTTCTACGTCGGCATCCTTGAAGTGACGGCTACCATCCTGTACCTGATCCCGCGCACGGCCGTGCTGGGTGGCTTGCTGTTGATCGGTTACCTCGGCGGCGCCGTGGCCACTCACCTTCGCATCGAGGATCCGATCAGTTCCACCCTGACCCCTGTTATTGTCGGCATCGTTGCCTGGATCGCGCTTGGCCTGCGTGATCGTCGCGTCTTTCGTTTTGTGTTTCAATCACCCGATACCCCCATTCGCATCCACGAGGATTAAGCATCATGAAACGCGTTCTCTACACCCTGCTTTGCCTGTCACTCATGTCGCTCTGTGGCCAGGCACAGGAACCGCAGCCCTCCCCTGTACTGGAAGAACATGCGCTGCTGCAGAAATTCACTGGCGACTGGACCAGCGTCGGCAAAACGATCGGAACGCCCGATCAACCTTCGACCGAATGCAAGGGCAAAATGAGCTCGCACATGCTGGGCGACTTCTGGGTCGTCAACAAACTGGAGGGAACTTCCGTCGGCATGGAATTCCACGGCCTGCAGACGATTGGTTACGACGCGGAGAAACAGAAATACGTCGGCACGTGGGTCGACACCATGATGAACCACATGTGGAAGTACGAAGGCACGTACGACGCATCCACCAACAAGCTGTCCCTCGTCGCGGAAGGCCCCTCGTTCTTCGTCCCGGGCGAAAAGTCCCAGTACCGGGACAGCTATGAATTCAAATCGGACAACAAGATTATCGCGACATCCGAAGTGATGGGTGACGATGGAAAATGGATCACCTTCATGACCGGCGAGATGACTCGGGACAAAAAGTAATCGCCTCGCGGAATCAGTCAAAGCGTCCATCAGCCCGCACACACTTGGAAGAGTTGTCCGGGCTTTTCTTTTACGGCTATCTTTCCGACGTCACCGATTCCGATTTTGCGATCGCGCGTTTCCCGCCGATCTGCTGGACGATTTCGTCGTATTCACGGGCGGTCATACTGTAGAGCTGCGAATGATTCGTCCGTTCGTCTTTGACGACATGGAGGTAACGATCGACGTACGATTCCGTCACGCGCGCTTTGGCGTCCAGCGGAGCAACAATCAGCAACTGCAGTCCGAACTGCTGGAACAGCTTGAGAGCATATTCCGCGTTCTGATCATCCACCTTGGAGAACATCTCGTCGATCACCACAAACTGAAATCGGCCGGCGGTGCCACCATGGGGATCGACGTCGAACTGATAGGCGAGCGCCGCCACCAGTATCGTAAACGCGAGCTTCGCTTTCTCTCCTCCCGATTGTCCCGAGCTCCCCGTATAAGAGCGACGCAGTTCCCCGGTGCCACGATCGATTTCCTCCGCGACGAAATTGAACCAGTTGCGAACGTCGGTCACTTTTGTGCGCCACAGTTTCCGTTCCTTGTCTTCCAGCTGCGCAATCAGTTTCTGTATTTTGAGGAACCGCTGTTCGTATTCGTCTTCCGTCTGGTTGAGGCGATCATCGAGGCACTCGGCAATCGACTTCCGGAACTGGGCGATCTCCCGATCATTCACCGGTTGCGCGATCAACCGCATGAACGAGTCTCGCGAATAATCGACACCGCGGAGAGCCTTGTTGAGTTGGTCGATGCGGGTACGAATCTGGCGTTCTTCTTCCCGCAAGGCTGTGTTGAAAAAGGCGACTTCTTTGGTGACCTGATCGTTGAGTCGTTCCTTGAATTTCTGTTCGTATCGGGGAAGGTCTTCCTCCCGGACGCGGTCCAGCAGGCCAAGAAAGCTGTCGAGGCTGCGAATTCCAGCATCCAGATCGGCTGAGTCTTCGGGGAATTCACGCAGATAAGCACTCATGGCGGCGGACAGACTCCTTTCCAGGTTCGCGAGCGGATCACGCAGCTTGTCAATCTTCACCCGTAGTTTTTTACGCCACTTGCTCTGTCGCTCCTGCAGTTCCTCGAGCGTTTTCGGGGCTTTGCCGAATGCCTTGCGCAGCGCCGCGAACGACGCTTCATGGACTACAAAATCACCACTGGACCGGAGCTCATCCAGTAAGAGAGTATCGTTCTGAATGAGCCGCTCCCCCTGATCGATCTGACTGGTGAGCAACGTCTCCTGTTGCAGCGATTCGTCCCGTTTGGTTTCGAGCTCATGCTCTTCTTTTTCAATTTGCGCCAGGCGCTTTTTGAGTTCCTTACCGACGTCGCTGGCCCCTTCGAGACGGGCCTGTTCCGAACGAAGTTGTTCCACCTGCCGTTCATGTCGCTGGACATCGATTTCATCGAAGTCCGTGATCGACAGGATCGTCTCCACCGCCTGCTGCTGTTGATGTCGTCGCTGAATCTCGGCTTCAGTTTCCTCAAGTTGCCGATTCACTGCGGCAAGTTGTTCTTCCAATGCGGCGACATGCCCGGCCAGTAATTGTTTCTTGTCGGCATTGTCCCACCCGAGCACGAAGTGTCTCGGATTGGTGCGCTGATCGCGATCATCCTTCTGATGACGTTCAGGACTGTATTTGATATGGCAGTGCCGGGTCATCGCCCGGTGCGATACCTTGTTGAATTCCTCGATGTCGTCGCAACAGATGAAATTAAATCGGCTGCGAACTTCATCACGTACCCACGCGGCGAGCGGATGACGCGTACGGAAGTCGAGTTTATGGAGCAGCGAGTGAGAGTGCAGACGGTCGCCATTGGGGGGCGCGGGATGGCCGACACAGAGGTAGTCCAGTCGTTGTCCTCTCCCCGACGCATCGGTGAGACGATGATGTTCGACATACTGCCGCACCTGACGGTAATATTTCTCGGGAACCAGCAGGCTTAAAGCGAATGAATGCAGCACCATTTCGATCGACGCTGTCCAGGACTCTTCTCCCGCCTGAATTCCGATCAGCTCCGCGGCGAACGGGAGCTCTTTCGCATTCAATTCCAGGGCGCGGCAGATCTCGTCGCGGATCGTGATGAGTCGCTCGGGGACATTACTTCGGCGCTGACGCAGCGCGGTCAACTCCAACTGCTCCGCTTCGACATCCCGTTCCAACTGAGAACGGAACAGACGCTGTTCGCTCAACAAGTTGAACAGGCTCTGAAGTTCCGCGTTCTTCTCTTCCTGCAGTGACAGACATTTCCTGCGGACGTTCGAAAACAGTTTCACGGTGGTGATGGACTGGTTAATACCGCACAATCGCAACTGCGTGTAATAACGCTGGAATGTCTTCTGTTTCTGTTCGAGAACGCGATGTTCGGCCTGGATGAGTTGCGGAATCTCTTTGACACGCGCACCACCGGCACCGTCGAGATCATTCTGCAAAGACCGTTTCGTTTCCCGCAGCTGGCCCAACTGAGTTTTCAGACTCTTCGTCTGCTCAGAGACCATTTCGCGCTGCGATTGCAACTGCTTCAGTTCCGGTTCCAGAATCTCCAGTCGCACCAGCGGGTAAAACGATTCCGCCGCCGAAATCTGGGCATCAACTTCTTCGAGTAGATTCCGTTTCTCGTGGTATCGGGCACCCCGTTCTTCAATGGGAAGCAGTAACTCCTGCGCGTGCTTCGCGCGGAGAAGTTCGTTGTGGGCAACCCGGAGATCCGTAAAGTGATTAAGCAGCTGATTGATCTTGTCGTCCCAGTTGTGCGACTCGAGCATGTGCGCGCGGATGAACTTATCGAGAGACTGAATGTTCTTGACGGCCACCGTCTGATTGAACATCTCGATCGCCTTGGACTTCATGTGGGTCCGTTTGACGAGCCAGTTGTGATAGTCAACATACCCCCGCGTCGTCTGGTAGCCGACCTCCTTCAAACGTTCAAGGACCTGGTCCGATTTATGGACACCACGCAGCACCTCTTTCAGTTCCATCGGGGCATCGGCGATGCCATACACGCGATCGTCCGAACCATCATTGCGAAGATACAACACCTGGGTGAGCGTGAACGCCTTACCCAGTTGTTCATCCTCGAACACCGCGGAGAGCGCCGTCAGGTGATTGCCATCCGGACGAAGGTACTTCGTGCGCGTCTGCGCGAATTCATCGGTCGTCCGATCGTAAGCCCCCTTCAGGTAACTTTTCGTCGTCCGCTCAGTTTTGTTCGCCCCCGCAGCGACATTGTAATTGCGGGTTTTGCCGTCAACGAGCAGCGTCAGCACGGCGTCCACGAGGGTCGACTTGCCGGAACCATTGTGCCCCACGAGGAGCGAGGTGCGGCCGTCGGGCTCGAACCGGTAGACATTCCCCCGTTTGCTGTCGAAGGTTCCCCAGTTGAACACCTCGAGTCGCTTCAACCGGTAACCGGGGCGATCGGGGCGCATATCGAATAAATGTTCCATTCCACTTATTTCCTGTCCGCCTGATGGGCTAACAAACGATTCCGCAGGGTTTCCAATTCCTCCAGCGGGACGCGTGCCTTTAGAAGTTTCTCCACTTCCCATTTGTCTGTTTCGGATTTAATACGACTGACGAACTTCAACCGCTCGAGCTGATTGAAAGCCGTCCCCAGTTTCTTACGGAGGGCGAATTCATCCTCGTCTGCGGGAAAGAACGATTTCCACTGCGCGAGCACTTCGTCCAGATCGACGACGCAGCGCTCATTATCGAGATCTTCCTCTTCGAACCGGCGGTATTCCTCGCGCAGCAGTACCGTCAGGAGCGAACTCTGATAACCAAGTGCCGACTTCTTGAAGATGCGGGGAAGGCGTTCATACCCGCCGGTCCGTTCGTCGTCGTGCATCTGCCGCAGGAACGCGATTCCCTCTTCCCGGTCGATCACCAGCACCAGGCCGATCTCGTAGAAATAATCACGGAGATGAGATTCGTTACCGAGGAGAATAGTCCACGTGTCGGTATCGCGTTCATCGACCACTCCCTGCAGGAGATGCGCCGCCGCAATACCGCGCTCACGAAATTCGGGAAAGTCACTCATGGCTCCCCTCCCCGTTGTTTAACATCAGTTTCATGGATCGGATTTTCCGGGAAAGAAAAACGACGCGCGGAATGTCAAATTCCTGCAGTCCGTGGCGAGTAGGGATGCGAACCAGTTCCGTGACCGATTCATCCACTTCGTGGCCATCGTCATGCGCGAGTTGGATGTAACCGAGGACTTCGATCGATCCGTTCTGCAGCCCGCAGTGCTCGATGAGGTCGGGAAGTGTAGTCTCGTCTTTCACATCGACGAAGCTGTCGATGTTCTTACGCATCATTTCCCAGTCGAGACGCTGCATCGCCGCGAGATGCTGGAACGCCTGCTGACGTTCGCTTTCATCGGGGTTCGCGTCGCTCAGTTCGAGTTCATCAAATTCAATCGGTCCCTGCCAGAAGGTGCGTGACATCGCGTTGTTGAGGTCGAGTTCTACGAACAACTCGAGCCCGGTTTCCGGCGGTTGCTCTGCCTGATTCTGCGCTGCTTCGATAATGTCGTTCAACACCGTGGCGATCCGCATCCGCGTCTTGCTCACGCGTGTGCTCAGTAATTTTTTTAATGTCGCATTCAACCGCCGCAGCGTCTGCATCACCTTGCTAGCTTCGCGCGAGAGATGATGAATCATTCCCCGCAAGCGTTCTTTGCCTTCGTCCTGCTGGACAAGTTCGTTCATGTCATCCAGCCGCGTGATCAGCTTTTCGAGTTCTTCCTGCTGCGATTGAGAAAGAAGCAGATGCACAAAGGCGTCAAAGCTGATCCCCTGGTCCCCCTGCTTCAGCCGGTCCTCCGTCTCCAGCGCGTAACCGAGAATGTTCCCGCGCGGATCGAACGAGCGGGCTTGTTGTTTCTGGACTTCGAGCGTGATCTGTTTGAAGGTCTCTTCAACCGCGCGGAAGTCACCCTGCAATGAGTTGAGATCGGAGAGCACATCCGAAAATCGTTCGCGAATGGCGGTGGGAGTGTGCGTCGATACTGTCTCCCCGGATTCCAGCGATTCAATTTCCGCGTTGATGCGGTCGCGTTCACGTTT
>PABD01000033.1 GCA_002702685.1 Planctomyces sp. | reverse complement strand
TGGTCTGGAAACCGTTCGTCAATGAACAGGACGTGATCTCCGAGTACCAGCGCTGGCGAGACAATCTTACTCCGTGGAAGACAACCACCACGCCTGTCTCGGAATGAGCGCAAAAGAAAACCGGCTCGAGAAAACCTTCCCGACCCGGTTCAATATGTATCGATCGATACAGATTCGTGAGAATCTACTCGTCACCAACAAGTCGACTTAGTTGGTCACGATGTCTTCGATTTCCTGGAGCTGCTGTTCGAGGTCATCGATGCGGCTGTTGAGCTCAGTGTTCTGCTCATCCAGTTTGTCTTCCAGGTCATTGATTTCGCCATTGTTGATAATGGCGAAAGTCGTACCGGTCGCAACACCAGCGAGCAGCAGACCAGTAATGATGTCGATACCACCCATCACCGGCTGACCACGAACGATCTGAGAATCGCTGACGATCACTGCTTTGGCGAGGGATTTGGGGGGAGCGGTCTGAGCCGTCCACAGGTGGAACTCACGAGTTCCCTGACCGGCGGTCACTTTGTAAGTGCCGGCAGTCATGTTGCGGGCGCCGAACAGGCCTTTGGCGTTCGAAACGGTTTTCACCAGTTCTTTGCCATCCTTGACGATGGTAACGGCAGCACCTTCTACGATCTGCCCCTGACCATCGACTACTTTACCAACCATGGCTCCACCTTTGCCCAGAACCACGTTCACGACCGAGGGGCCGTTCACATAGCGCTCAGCTTTGGTTCCCTGCTTGGGGGTCGCTGCCTGGACGCCGACTTGCGGAACGAGCAGTCCCAGACAAGCCAGACCCAGGGCCGCTTCCTTCAGGAAACGAAATCCTTTCATAATTTTCTCCCTGTTTTTTCACATGAAAAAAAGTTATCTAACCGGGAAGAAATTCCCTGGGAGCTGAAATAATCCAGATCCGCTGTTTCCCGATTAACTCGGTCACTTCCCTATGACCGTCAATTCCTCTGATAAACACGTTCCCGGAACGTAGCGCGGAATTGCCGTCACGATGGACCGGCACCGACTACTTCCAGGTTTTGATATGCTGCTGCAACCTCGCATCGGCATTGGGCATGGCCCGATACAGATACTGACTGAACGGCCCGGGGGGTTCCCCTTCTCGTATCGTCTTAAGGTACTGCAAAAGCAATTGCCGTGATTCCTGTGACTCGTGCATCAGAAAATGAATCCACGCCCAGGAATCACGGTAATCGTTTTTGTCCATCTCGCCGAGCGAGTTCAGTTGCTCCAGTTCCGCGAGACTCGGTTTGTGACGGAAGAACATCGCAAACCGGATATCGCGCAGGTGCGGATTGCCCGTAGACCGCACCCGATGTTCGACTTCAAAGTATTCCGCCAGTCCCTCATCCATCCACAGGGGGAGGTAAGGCAAAGCCTGATGCAGAATGGCATGAGTGCATTCGTGTCGAATGTCATCCCGCACTTCGCTGTGATTGTAAATGTAGACTCGCGAACGATCTTCCCCCTTCACATATAACGCCTGCCGGTTGGCCCCTTCCGGTATCCTCAAGGAGACGTACTCCACGAAGTTGCGGCGATTCTTGAAGAGATACAGTTCCAACAGCCCTTCGTTCTTCCCCAGTTCCAACGTCTGATTGATCTCGTCGTTCAGCGTCTTCAGTAACTGTGGCAATTCGTTCTGGCCAATCCGCACTTCCGAACGACAGATGAACGTCTCCGTTTCGGAGATTTCCATCCAGTCTCCCGCAGCCTCTCCCCGTACGGGAAGCAGAAGCCCGAAGGCCAGCAGCAGAAAGAAGCCTGTGCGATTAATCAAAACAACTCAACCAGTTTTCCGGGGAGTAACTCATCAGATAGAAGACAGAGTCAGCCAAGGCGCTCACACTTCTGATCGGAACGCAATGCACGGACCTTGCCCTACGTTAAGGGGCGCGGAGTATAGGACTGCCCCCAAAGTGGGTCAATAGCTTTGTCCCGGCCCTCTTCCAAGGCGCGCGCATGCCACTCCGCAGGCTTAAAAATGGGAAGTCAGCGAGACTGGAGAACTGTAATTCTTACAAAGAGAACGCCCTGCCGGAGGCAGGGCGTTCTCTTTGAGGGCGTCAGCATCTTTCACTGACGAAGAGCATTCAGGCAAAGAGCTGCGCGCAACTCTCGCAATCGGGGCGGCGGGCGATTTTGCGTTTGCTGAAAGTCATGTCGCGGAGATCATACATGAGCATCTGGTTGTAGAGCGGTTCACCGAAGCCCGCGAGGACTTTGATCGCCTCCATCGCCGCCATGCAACCCACGCTTCCCGAGACAGCACCGAAGACGGGAAACTCGCGGCGCCATTCCGGCGGATCGCCGGGAAAGAGACAACGAACACAGGGGGTCTTGCCCGGCTGGATCGTCGTGAGCTGCGCTTCGAGATCGTACATCGCACATTCGATGAGAGGGATCTGCTTTTCCACCGCGACCCGGTTCATTGCAAACCGTTCTTCGAAGAGCGGAGCACAATCGATGATCAGATCCACGTCTCCCATAATGCGGTCCACGTTCTCATCGTTGATGTTCTCCGCATGGGCTTCGATTTCGAGACGCGGATTGAGTTCCTTTAACCGTCGTTCGACCGACTCGATGCGAGGTTTGCCGAGCCAGTCGTGGGTCATCAGGAGTTGACGATTGAGGTCGCTCGGTTTCACATTCCCCGCGTGCGCAAGGACCAGCTTACCAACTCCCGCGGCGGCGAGTTCATACGCGACGACCGAACCCAACCCGCCGCAGCGCGAGACAGCCACGGTCGCCCCCTTGAGTTTCTCCTGGCCCGCTTCACCGAAGTCGGGAACCCAGATTTGCCATTCGTACGTCGCCTGTTCTTCGGGCGTGAGCGATTTCGGAGAGAACATGAAAACCAATTCCGGCTGCGAGTCAACTGGGAAAAATGCTTCCCGCTCATCATAGCAGGCAACCCGAAGCCGAACAAATGGAAGGAGAAAGCAGCGTCTCAACTCTCCGGGGAGTCGGCGTTCGCATCGTCGTCGCCCGTCTCGGTCCCCTCTTCTTTGGCGTTTTCGCTCGGATACTGCTTGGCCAGTTTTCGCCGCAGCGCCTGCACTTCGCTGTCGATCACGCCGTTCACCTTTTCCTGAACGACACCGTTTTCATCAACGAGCATCAGGTTCGTAGTATGGACGAACTTGGAACCCGCATCGGCGCCTTCGACCTCCTGCACCGGCATCTGGAAGCCTTTTTCAATCAGGTCGTACGTGGCATCGTAGTCACCGGTCAGCAACAACCAGCGGTCCGGTTCCACGCCGTAGGCTTTTGCGTATTGTTGCAGCTTTTCGACCGTGTCGTACTTGGGGTCGACCGAGATCGTGATGAGTTTGACATCCGTGTCACGAAGCTCTTCCTGTAAGAGGCCCATCTGCCCCGACACCTTGGGACAGGGTCCCGTGCAGCGTGTGAAAATGAACCCCACTACCCACGGTTTACCGAGAAGCGATTCTTTCGTGACCGTCTCTCCCGTGTGCGCGGTGAAGGTAAATTCAGGCAGCCCCTCTTTGGACCACGGACTTTCATCCACCGGCTTCGTCTCGGCTTCTTCACTCGTCAACACGTCATCGGGAATCGTTTCCTCGACTGTCTTGTCCGGCCCGACGAACATCCGGAAACCCAGTATGAAAACCAGGATCCACAACACGGTACCGATCCAGAAGAAAGGTCTCCGGAACATTATTCAAGCTCCCTCGGAGGTAAACTCCCGCACTCTCGCGGTGAGTGATTTTTCGAATTCAGTTTCGCTAACAATTGGTAGACAAAGCAGGTGATGCAGTTCTCATTATACGCGTCCGCTCACCGCTGGTCAGCCGATTTCCGTCGCCCGGTCATCCAGACGGCGATGCCGGTACAGACCGCACCGAAGACCAGCATCACCAGCGCGCACATACCGACGCCCGGTATGCGTGGAGACTCGCCCATCTCCATACCGGCATACATCAGCTGACGCAGCCCGGCGACACCGTAAGTCAGGGGATTCACCCGCATTACCCACGCGAGCCAACCCGTTTCCGGCACCGGAAAAAATGCGCCGGACAAGAGCCACATCGGCATTAGAAAGACCGACATGATGGCGTGGAATCCCTGAGTCGATTCCATCGGCCACGCGATGAGATATCCAAGGGCCGTGAGGGAAAACGCGACGAGAATCAGAAAGCCTCCCGCTGCAAGGATCGTCCCGATTGTCCAGCCGATCTGCATTGCCGGTGCGAGTCCAATCAATGAGAGTAACGGACCAATCGCGAGGAAGAGGACCGCCTGGATTACCGCCAGGATCGTTCCGCCGACGAGTTTTCCCATCACGATCGAAACGCGCGGCACCGGCGCAACGAGCACGCCCTGCAGAAACCCCTCGCGCCGATCTTCAATGAGCGAGATCGTCGAAAAGATGGCCGTGAACAGAATGATGAGGACAACCACGCCGGGAAAGAAGTATTCCTGGTACGTCATGCCGGCAGGCGCCCATTCGGGTGCCTGGAAGGAACCATGCAGCCCCGCGCCGAACAGGATCCAGAAGATGAGCGGTTGCCCCAGCGCGCCGACAATACGCGTGCGCTGGCGGAAGAATCGAACCAGTTCCCGCGCGGCCAGCGCGCGGATTGCCAGGAAGGTGGCGGCCGGGTGCGAGTTTACTTGAGGCGTCGTCGGTTCATTCATGATGCGGACTCCGCTCCCCAGAATTGATGCCCCGTGCGCGCGATGAAGACATCCTCCAGCGTTGGCTTGCCGAGCGAAACCGATTGGATCTCGTCCGGATACGCCTCCACGAGATTCCGCAGTAGTTCATGACCGCGCGGTGCTTCGAGTCGCAGGTTGTCCCCGATTTTTTGAAACGGTAACTGGAAGTCGGTCTCGATCTTTTCACGAAGTGAGTCGGGATTCTCGGTAATGATCGTCAGGCAATCTCCTCCAAGGGAACTGCGCAGTTCTTCCGGAGAGCCCGTTGCGGCCACTTCACCGCGATCCAGAATGACGAGTCGGTCACACCGCTCGGCTTCCTCCATCAGGTGGGTGGTGACGAGAATCGTCATGCCCGATTCGTCACGCAACCGCTGCAGATAAATCCAGAGGTCGATGCGCGCGCCCGGGTCGAGGCCGGTTGAGGGTTCGTCGAGAATCAGAATCTGGGGATCGTGAAGCAAGCCTTTGGCGATCTCAACGCGGCGCTGCATCCCACCGGAGAGCGACTGCACCCGGTCGCGTAATCGGTCCGTGAGCTTCAATCGGGACATGATCTCTTCAATACGTTCGCGCAGCGGACGACCCGACAGTCCGTAGAGGTATCCCTGATATCGCAGGTTTTCTTCGACCGTCAGACGTGGATCGAGACTCGGGGCCTGAAACGTGACGCCGATCTTGTGACGGATCGCCGCGGGGTCATCCGTAAGCGAGATGCCTCCCAGCGTTACCGACCCCTGCTGGACGGGGTACAGCGTGCTCAGGATGCGGAACAGCGTGGTCTTGCCGCTGCCGTTCGGGCCGAGGATACCGAGAATCGTACCAGCGGATACTTCGAGAGAGACAGCACGCAGAGCACAATGCGAACCGTAGTGATGAGTCAATTCGCGAACGTCGATCACAAAGAATCTATCCCCCCGGGTCGTTACGGTGCCATTGATGTATTATTCGGGCGCTGATTCCGCCGGCGCGTCACTCTTCTCCGGATCAAGTGCTTCCGGACTCGTCTTCTGTTCGACAGTACTCGGAGCTGTCTCACTGGTGACGACTTCTTCTACAATCATCGCCTGCGGATTCACGCTCGTATAATATTGCAGACCGATATCAGGCAGGAGCGTGAGCGGCAAACCAATCGCCAGAATGATTGTCGGCACCAGGATCGCGTACTTCCAGTTCTCTTCGAACTTCAGATGCATGAAGTACAACATCACGAAGCCCGCCTTCAGTGACGCAATCGCCAGAACGGTCACCACCAGGAGCGTCGTGTTCTCGAACCGGAGTTCATCAACCAGCCACGAAACCGCGGTGCAGACGCACAAGACCACGAAGATGCTGAGGTACAACTTCGAACTGCCGTGAGGCTCGTATGTTTCAGAGTGAGTAACGTCTTTCATGGTGTCCCCGAATCCAGTGGCGGCGCCGGAATCTACAGTGTGTATAAACAGTACGCTTAAGTTGTAGCCGGAATGAGATAAATCAACGGGAAAAGGAAAATCCAGACGAGGTCGACGAAGTGCCAGTACAGACCACTGTTCTCGACATAGTCCGCCCATCGCTCGCTCAGGCGGGCACAGATGGCAACGGCAAACAGGATCATACCGATCACCACGTGCAATGCGTGAAAACCGGTCATCAGAAAATAGGTCGACGCAAAAATGTTGCCGTACAGAATCGGATGATACACATGCAGCGATTCGAGCAGGCTGCCGAATTTGTCGTTGGCTTTAAGTTCCTCTACCCGATTTTCCAGGTCCTGCAGATTGAGCTCCCCCAGGCGACGGCTGTCATTCAATTCGGTGTAAGCGATATTCAAAGCGAGTACCGCCTGAATTTCTTCCAGTCGGGCGGAGTTCGGTTCCTTCTCTTTCCACTCAAGCTCTTCCGTCTGCAGGATCGTTTTCTTCTCGAGAACGTTTTCCCCTTCGGTGGTCAGCCGTTCGAGTTCCGCGTTGAGAATGCTTTCCACTGATCCGGTCGTTTTCAGGATCGCCTCTTCCGCTGTTTCAGGAATTTGTCCCGGCAGAATACCATGCTCGAATTTGCCCTGATACTCGAACGCTTTCACACCGAGGAAAATACACGCACACAGGAAGGTGAAGGCGAGGTACTTGCGGGCTTTGCCGTATTCTTTCTGTCCCATCGCATTGTGCGCCATCACCACCAGAAAACTGGAGGCGAGCAGTACGAACGTGTTGAACGCGCCGGCGGCGGCGTTGATGTGGACTTCTTCCGGGCCGGGCCAGGCCGAACGACCGGTGGCATCGACCGAACCGATGCGGAGCACGATGTAGACACCGATGAACGCGGTGAAAAACATGATCTCCGTACCGAGAAACAACCACATTCCCAGCTTGCCATTCGTGATCGGCAGTCCCGTCTTGCGGGGTGTTGTCGATATTGTCTGTTCCATGGGTGGACGTCTTTGTGATTTCAGGAGAAGCCGCAGCGTGTTGCGGGATCAATTCGGGAAAGAGAACTCTGGGGCAGGACTACTGAACCAGCTGCAGGTGATCCCACAACATGATGATCAGCAGCAGGGGCAGATAGATAAGGGAGGTCCAGAGCAGCTTGCGGGCGCGACCGACAGTCTCTTGCTTCCAGAAATAGACGGAGCAGAAGAGGTAGCCGAGCCCGAGAATCAGCGCGGCCCAGAAGTAACCATCACCCGTCATATTGAGCTGTCGTGGCAGCAGGCTGAAGGGGAGCAGCGCGACGGCATTTCCGACGGCGATGTATCCAACCACTTTGGGAATCGGTTTGTTGAATGGAATCATTTTCAAACCGGCATTCTGATACTGTTCCCGATAGATCCACACGATCGCGAGAAAGTGGGGGAACTGCCACAGGAAAAGAATACCGAACAGCACAATCGCTTCGATATCGAGCGTTCCGCGGACGGCCGTCCAGCCGAGAACAGGCGGAAGTGCCCCCGGGATCGCCCCGATCGTCGTGCAGAGGGCCGTTTTGCGTTTGAGCGGAGTATAGATCAACGTGTAAGTCACCAGCGTCAGCAACGATAGTCCCGCAGTCAGCAGGTTCACCCGCAAGGCGAGGTAAACGACGCCCCCGACTCCGAGACCGATACCGAACGACAGGACCTGCGCAGTCGTCAGCCGTCCAGCGGGCAACGGGCGGTTGGCGGTCCGTTCCATCAGGAGGTCGCTGTGCCGCTCGATGTATTGATTGAGTGCGCTGCTGCTGACGGCGACGGCGCCGATACCGACGAGCACTTCCATCAGATGAAACCAGCTCCAGTTATCCTGATATCCCATCGCATACCCGATGGCGACGGCAATCAGTCCCATCATGGCGATACGGGGTTTGGACAACTCGAGCCACGCGGCCAGCATTTCCCTCCGCGCGATTGCTGGCGAAGTGATTTCGGTATAAGTAGTCGTCGACGTAGTACTCATTTAGTGCTCCCCTTCATCGATGAAGGGTTCATAACAGGTAAACCGGCAGGGACCGGGATGATACCTTAACTTTGAGAAGGTGAAGTCTGTTTCTGTAACCAGGCGATTCGTTTCACTTTGACGACGTGCAACACGGCCGACATGAAGAGCAGCATCCCCATGACCATGTGCAGCGTCCGCATGATGTTCTGCTCCGGAGACTCGACGCGGGGAACGTAATCGAAAACGGAGGGCAAGCCGAACCGGGTAATCCAGGCACCGAGACCAAAGAGGAGTTGCAACAACAACATACCGAACAGGTGAAAGCCCGACCCCTTGATGATGCGACAATTCGATCGTGTTCCGACCACCAGGGTGATGAGAATCAGCACGGTGGCAATCGCCGCGAAGCCGAGATGCTCGTGAACGGCGGTCCCTTTGTGGCGGAGGAAACAACCGAGAACATATTGCACATACAGGCAACCTGCGGTCAGGTATGCCAGCAACAGATTCTTGCCCACATGGGCCGACGGGGCCTGTTCGGGTGCTTTGACGAGATATTTCTTGCCGGTGACATGCACAATGATCAGGATCAGGCTCGTCACGAGCGGCGCGAATGATCCATGGACGATCGCCCAGTTGACGTTATCGCGCAGCACGCGAACGCCGCCGAGGATCCCCTGGAAGATGACCCCCAGCAGAATGGCAACCGCGATGGCGAAGATCCAGCGACGACGATCGGCGAACCAGGAACTGCCAACCAGCATGATGCTGAGAATGCCGATCGCCATTCCGCCCAGCCGGTGACCATGCTCCCAGAATTTGTCGGTGCCGATATCCTTGAGCCACGGATACTTGACCATGTTCTGTCCGTCGGAACTGGGCCAGTCGAGGAATGCCATTCCCGCGCCGAGGGTCGTCGTCACCGCCCCGAAGGTGACGGGCCAGAACGCCATCACCAGCAGCACGATCGTCAGTCGACGGAACCATTTGCTCGTCGCCGGTCCTGTTTCGAGTGTGGGAGCCGGGTTTTTCGATTCGGTCATGTCGTCGCCTCCTTTTGCGGAGCGTCACTCGTCTGTCCCGCGAGGACCTTCTCCATCGACTCTTCGGTCTGCATGAGATAATCACGACCATTCCAGTCGGGATGCGAGTACTCATAAGGTCCGTGATAGCAGAGGGGGACCTGTTCGAAATTTCCGTGCGGTGGAGGAGAGGGAGCAGCCCATTCGAGCGTGTTCGCGTTCCACGGGTTCCGACCAACCTTCTTGCCGAACTTTATGCTGTAGAGGAAGTTGAAGAGAAGAATAAATTGCGCGAACCCCATCAGCATGGCCGACCAGGTCATCAACTGGTTCATCGGCAGAAAGTGTTCGAGATACGGGTGAATGTAGGGATCCGCGTAGCGCCGGGGCATCCCGCCGATTCCCAGCATATGCATGGGGAAGAACGTGCCGTTGAAACCGATGAAGGTCAGCAGGAAGTGCAGTTGCCCCAGACCTTCGCTCATCTTGCGGGCGAACATCTTGGGAAACCAGTAATGAATTGCGCCGAAGACGCCGAACAAGGTCGCTCCGAACAGAATGTAGTGGAAGTGGGCGACGATGAAGTAGGTGTCGTGGAAATAAACGTCGGTCGGAACGGACGCCATGAAGATCCCGCTCAATCCACCGACGACGAACATCGACACAAACGCGACGCAGTTCAGAAAGACCGTATTGAACTGGGGCTTGCCACCCCAGATTGTGGCCAGCCAGTTGAATGTTTTGATCGCCGACGGAAGGGCAATCATGAGCGTCGACACCATGAACGTCATGCCGATCATCGGATTCATGCCGCTCGTGAACATGTGGTGTCCCCACACGATAAACCCGAGACCGGCGATCGTGATCATCGAGTACACCATCGGGCGGTAACCGAATACCGGTTTGCGGCACATGGTGGACAGCATGTCGGAAACCATCCCCATCGCCGGCAACAGCATGATGTAAACCGCCGGATGCGAATAGAACCAGAAGAGGTGTTGCCACAGCAGCGGCTGCCCCCCTCCGACGGTCGGATCAGCGTTGTTGACGATGATGCCAGCGGGAATGAAGAAGCAGGTTCCCAGTGCCCGGTCTGCCACGAGCATAAAGCCCGCCGCCGTCAGCACGGGTAGCGCGAAGGCCTGCAGAATCGCGGTAATGAACATCGCCCAGATCGTCAGCGGCAGTCGGAACATCGTCAGTCCCGGAGCACGCATGTTGATGATCGTGGTCAGATAGTTGATCGAGCCCATCATCGAGGAGATACCGACACACGTCAGACCGAGCAACCACCAGGTCTGCGCGATCTGCGATCCGGGTGCCGCCTGCGGCAGCGCGGAGAGCAATGGATACGCAGTCCAGCCCGCGGCGGGACCGGCGTTGGGATCGGCCATACTTAATCCGAAGAAAAAGATCGCCGGCCACATGAACCAGTAGCTGAACATGTTGAGTTTCGGAAAGGCCATATCATCCGCGCCGATCATGAGCGGAATGAGAAAGTTACCGAACGCTCCAGCCAGAATCGGGATCACCACCAGGAAGGTCATCACCGTCGCATGCATCGTGAAGAGCATGGTGTAGAACTCGGGCGTGATCTTTCCCCCCTGCTGCGGGAAGAGCCATGGGCCGATGAAAGGCATCGGCGAATCGGGATACGCCAGTTGCCAGCGGACTCCGAGCGCAAGCGCTCCGCCCACCATCAACATCAGCAGAGTCGTGATCAGGAACTGAATCCCGATGATCTTGTGGTCGGTGGAGAAAATGTATTTGCGGACGAAACCGATCCGGTACGCGTCCGAATGACCGGCATGGTCATGGGCGGAGAGTCCGGAAGCTGTCGGTTCAATTGTTGCCACGAGACGACCTCATTAATTCAGGTTGTGTCGTAAGGTTGATGGAAATCTATCAGGTCGGTCACCCGTTTCAGCGGGCAAACAGGTAACCGGTTCAGCCAGTCTTATTCAGTCTTATTCAGTCTTATTCAGTCTTATTCAGTCTTATTCAGTCTTATTCAGTCTATTCTTCTTCGGATTCTGCCGACGCCGAGTCTTCCGCCGCGGCCCCCTCGCCCTCTGCGGCTGCCTCTCCCTCGGCAACGAAGCCATCGCTCATCGATTCCTCATAGAGCTCAGCGAGGAAGGTCTGGTATTCTGCTTCGGGCAAAGCGCGAATGACGGCCCGCATCTTGTAGTGACCCCAGCCGCACAACTCCGCGCAGACCAGGTCGTACTCGCCCGGTTCGGTGACTTCGAACCAGACCGGGATCATCTTGCCCGGAACAGCGTCCTGTTTGACACGGAACTGCGGAGCAAAAAACGAATGCTGGACATCTTCCGTGCGGAGGTTAATGACCACTTTCCGTCCCACCGGCAGCACCAGTTCGTTCACCTGATGCATATCATCCGGGGCCGGGATGATTCCAAGTTTCTTGCCGGGAGCGGGATACCGCATCCGCCATTCGAACTGCCGCGCGGTAACTTCGGCGACCGGGTTGTTTCGAATCTCTTCCGCCACGCGATCCACAATGCGGAATTCGGCCCAGACATCCATCTGTTTGAACGCGATGAACAACAATACGAGCGCGGGGATGACGGTCCAGATCAGTTCGAGCTTGTGATTTCCGTGAGTGTACCAGGCTTTGTCGTCGGCTTTGACAGAACTGGCACGCCACAGGACGTAACCGAGCGCCACCTGCGTTCCGACGAAGACGACCCCCGTCAGCACCAGAATCAGATAGAACAGGTCATCAATCCGGGCCCCGATTGGACTTTTCGCTTCTCCGGGAAACCACCACTGCATCGAGGGTGAAATCGCGAAGATGACGATCGCCGCAATCGGCCAGAAAATGAAAAAGAGAGACCAGAGCTTTTTCACAACAGGTAATCCTCTCGGCGAGGCAAATGTTCGATATTCAACAGGAAGGGTTCCGACGACGAAAAACAGGTTTGACGGTACGAACCATCACTCCCCTTCGCTGCCAGCCAAGGACGATTTGGAAGTATCCGTTGTTTCCAGATTCGCCCGCTGATTGATTTCCACCGCCGGATCGGAATGCGGCAGGCTGAGCACGTAATTCACGACGTCCCAGATCTCTTCATCCTTGAGCGAAGTACTGAAAGCCTGCATCGGCGTTCCCGGGATGCCTCCCTTGATGCGGCGGAAAACATCGATGGGGCGACGTCCACCGCGAAATTGTCCGAGTCGCAGGTTACGCGGCTTCACCAGCGTTCCCCACGCGTCGTACAGACCGGGCTCCGAATACGTCACGTTTGTCAGTGGATCCGTTTTATAGGTTTCCGTCTCCGATCCATCTCCATAACCGAGAGGTCCGTGACAGGTAATACATTTCGAAGAGACATAGTACTTCTGCCCCCGCAACCGTGACTCTTGAGTATCGGCGACGCGGGCAACGGTCGGTTTCACGAGGCTCGATTCATCGTCCGCCAGTTCCCACTTGCGCCCGATTTGCGAAGCAACCGCATCGAGTTCGAACGGCAGTTCCTCGACGACGATATCCTGAAAATCGAGCTTCAAGCCTTCCATCGCTTCTTCGCCTTCCTCCTGGGTCTCTTCCCACGCGAGGATGGAGAATTCGGCTTCGAAGAAGTCGATCAGCCGTTTTTCAATTTCACCCCGCATCGAAAGCCAGCGGACGTATTCAACGATCGCTTTCTTTTCGTCTTCCTCGAGAAGTTTGAACGATGGCATATAGGTGCCGGCGATCCCTTCATCCAACGTCCGCATCAGGTCGGCGTGGGAAGGTTTCTCGGCATAGTCGGTGGACTTGTACTTGAAGAGGCCGAGGCGGAAGTCGCGGGGCTTCGGATTCAGATAATTCGCGGTCGGACCATCGCCATCACCCGTCACACCATGACAGTGCAGGCAATGTTTCATATACAACCGCTGTCCATCCTTCAGCCCATGACCGCCGACGAAAATCTCGGACTCTTCTTCGGGGAAGTTTTCCCCCGAGGCGACCAACGTTCCGGATTCGGCATCGTAGCTCAGCACGCGCAGAAAATCGGCGACATCTTCGCCGGTTTCCTCGTCTTCGCGATAGAATTCGAGCGTGTCCCCCTGCAGATCCACTTCGGTTTCATCGAGTTCCACCGTCAGCGTTTTCTGACCGTCTTTCGCTCCGTCCTTGATCTCCGTCACTTCCCCCTCCAGCATGCCGAATTCGACCGGCAGCTTGGACCAGGCGACAATCGCGTCGGGTTCACCGAAGTGTTTATCAATCGTCGACTTTACCACTTCCTGCGCGGGTGGCATCAACTCATCGACGCGCGGATGCGAGGCGAACTTCATCTCGGGGATTTCCCCGCAGCCGACCAGACAGACCGAAACCAGCATCAGCGACAGGAGCAAAAACAGGCTCCTCGTTCTAGCTTCGCAGGTGGTAGCAAACATGGATACAGTTCCAGAGAGGGATTATCTCCTCCGCATCTCGCTTCCGGAAACCGGCGGGAGCCGATTCGATCTGGAATGACTGATGCAGGAGGGGCAATTGGATAAAACAGGTTTGACTGCGGGCGGGAGGTCAGGTGGCGGGATACAAGTGAGACCGCGACAATGTCGCTGCCGTCGGTCGCAAACGCCCATCCTAAACGGTCACGTGTTCTGATTCAGCCGACAGGGCGGAGAGAAACCCGTTTTCGCCCGGATTTGGTGCGGATCTCCCGTTCAACCGGTGAAATCCTCCAGAATTAAAACACGTTCACGCCACGGGACAAGGACATCCCACTGCGACATCCCACGGCGATCCCGCTGATGAAGTCACCCCGCGGACTACCTTCCAACGTTAACAAACACCACAAACCCTTATAGATGAAAACTTTAGTAAGACCATCCCGGATGGCTCCAGCGGGACACTCTTTCCAGGGCAAAGCGGCGAGGGTGGCTCAGACAGACGGCGAAAAATCACCCCGAACTGGTCCGATGCGGACCCGGAATTGACCCATTTTTCCCGGGGCGACTTTACGCTGGATTCTTTCACTTAGGCCCCGTAGTCGCAACACCGTTTCTGGTCCTGAAGCTCCAATTCTCGAAAGCAAGAATCACCCTGAGACGTCATTTCCCGGCCCGAGGAATGTACAATGAATGGAAGTCGCGCCTCCAAATCCTCCCCCAACTCACCTCTCCCAGCCGGTTTCCGCCTGTCATCTCAGAGCCTGCCCATCGTGAATCACGACCTGATCGATCAATTTGAACAACTGATCCGACGCGACCCCGGTCAACGCGGATTGCTCGGGCAATTTGGCGGGGATCGACTCATTCCGACCGGTTCGCTCCTCCGCGCCGCCCGGGAACTGGCCACCGCGGCGCGACATGTTGTGCTGGTCACAGGCTTCTATATTCCCGGAGCGGAAACCCCGGCATCG
>PABD01000032.1 GCA_002702685.1 Planctomyces sp. | reverse complement strand
ACGACGGCGACAATAACCTGTAGCTCCAGGCCCTCGAATGAAGAAGCGGAGACCGAGCCATTCCAGCTGGTGAGGCAGAGCGAAGCGATAAACGCGAGGAACCCCATCAGCGTGTAGACCTGAATCAAACGGCGACCGAGTGGGATGCCGGCATAGCGGGCTGCTACAGGGTTCCCACCGATCATCAGCAGATCGCGTCGCCACCGGGAGCGATAAAAAGCATAGGCGCCGAAGAGACAGATCGAGGCCACAAGTGCGAGCAGAACCGGCATCGAGCGGAAGAGCTCGTAGTGGGGGATATCCCCGAAGATAGCATTTTCAGATTGCTTGATGGAGATCGTGCACAGACCGCGATAGAAAATGAGGGTCCCGAGCGTGGTGATGATCGGTGGTACATCCATCCGGGAAATCATCAGGCCATTGAAAAAACCGAGCCCGAGTCCGAGCGCGAGCCCGATCGGAAAACCGGTGTACCAGAATTGGGCGGGATCCGGCGTCAGCGACATGATGCAGGCAATCAACGCCACCATGGATCCGATCGAAAGATCGATACCACCGGTCATCAGCACAAAGGTCATGCCGACGGAGAGTACGAGCAGGGGAACCGATTGTTCGAAGATCGCTGAAATGAACCAGCCGAAGTCGGAACGGAACTCGGACCAGGAGCTGAAGTCGACGCCGTTGAGGGGGGCGAATAGCAGCACTTCGAGGAACAGGATGAGTAGGAGAATCCAGTAGCGCATGGGAGATTGCTATTTCAGTTCCTCGAGGAGTTTTTCCGTTCGATGCAGCCAGCAGTCGATGCCGATCACGACCACGATCACGGCTCCTTCGATGGCTTCGCGCCAGTAGGCATCGACACCGAAATAGATCATGGAGCGGGAGACGAGATAGAGAAAGCACGCGCCGAGCGCGCTACCGAGATAGGAACCCTGGCCGCCGAAGATATTCGTTCCGCCAAGGACGACCGCGCCGATGACCGTCAGTTCAAAACCGGTTCCGATCTGACTCGGTTTGATCTGTTGCGGGTTGGTGACGAGGATGAGTGCCGCGAAGCCCAGAAAAAGACCACTGAAGAGAAACGCGCGGAGGCGAAGTCGCGCGGGATCGAGTCCCTGACGTTCGCAGGCAACCGGCGAACAACCAACGGCTAGCCAGAGTCGCGGCAGTTTGCCGAAGGCTTCCCACAGCAGCACCGGGATCAGAACCACCAACAGGATTTCACCGGCGTAAAACTTCCCCGGCCCCTGATAGGCTTCATCCTGAATCGTAAAGACTTCCGGGAAATCAGGGATCGCCAGGTGGGCGAAGATGAGCGCGAGCCCTCGGTATAACGTGAGTCCGCCGAGCGTCAGGATGATCGGAGAGATCTTCAGGAGACGAATGAGAAAGCCGTTCAGCAACGAAAAGGCGGTCGCCGTCAGAAAGCAGCCAGCATAGCAGACGAGCGGTGGCATGTCGTAATAATGCAGGATCCCGAAACTGGTTCCGGCGACGGCGATGATCGAACCGATGGAAAGATCGATCGCGCCGCAATAGATCAGGCCCGTCAGGGCGAACGCGCCGAGAACCTGCGGCGCGATATTCGGGGCGATGCTGGAGAGTTCATTCCAGAAGGAACTGTTGCGTTCCCAGGCGGCGAAGAAGAGATAACCGAGCAGGACCAGATTTCCGATCAGCAGAAACAGAATCCGTTGACGGACTGCGGAAGGGAAAAGGCGATAGATGAGCCGTGCGGTGGAGGAACGAAGCGCGGCGGGTGGAGATGTCGCGCTCATGCAGTTGCTTCCTCCCGCGAAAGGCCGGATGCTGCCAGGACGACATTATGCTCGGTTTTTTCGTCACCGATCAGCTCTGTTTCGATGCGGCCCCGGTTCATCACGAGCACGCGATCCGACATCGACAGAATTTCGGGGAGGTCCGACGAGATGAGCAGAATCGCTTTTCCCTGATCGGCGAGTTCTTCCACGAGTTTATGGATCTGCGCTTTGGCTCCGATATCGATGCCGCGGGTGGGTTCATCGAGAATGATGACTTCCGGATTCCGTTCGAACCAGCGACCGAGGATGGCCTTCTGCTGATTGCCGCCACTCAGTTGGCCGATCGACTGATCGGGGCCGGAACTGCGGACGTCATAGGTCTTGAGGACGGAATCGACTTTCGCCTTTTCCTGCCGGGTTGAGATGAACCCGAACCGGCTGATCAGATTGGCGAAACCGATACTGATCGATTCCCGCAGAGAATGATCGAGCACCAGCGCCTGACGTTTGCGTTCTTCGGGAATGTAAACGAGACCGGTTTCGACCGCCTGTTGCGCGCTGCGAGGTCGCCACGGTTTGCCGAGGTAGTGCATCGTTCCCGACTCGATCGGATAAAGACCGTAAATGGCTCTCGCCAGTTCCGAGCGACCGGCGCCGACCAGCCCGGCGAGTCCGACGATCTCTCCGGCATGCAGGGTGAACGAAATATTGTGGAACATTCCGGCGCGGCTGACGTCTTCAAGTTCGAGCAGGGGCTGGCCGAGAAGTCGTTGTTTGCGATGAGGAAAAACCTGTTCAAGATCGCGCCCCACCATCTGGGCAACCATCCGTTCCGCAGTGATGCCGCGCGTCGAGCCGTGTTCAATCAGTGAGCCATCCCGCAGAATGGCGACTTCATCAGTCAGCGTGAAGATCTCATCGAGGCGATGCGATACGTAGATCATGCTGACCCCTTCTTCGCGAAGTCGCGTCAGGTGCCCGAAGAGTCGTTTGATTTCGGGTTCGGTCAGGGCCGCGCTCGGTTCGTCCAGGATCAGGAGTTTCGCTTTCCGCGCCAGCGCGTTGGCGATGGCAACTTCCTGTTTCTGAACGGCGCTAAGCGACTCAAATTGAATATCGGTCGGAATCGAGATGCCGAATGATTCCAACCGTTGACGGGCGATGGCATGAACAGCATGCCAATCGGTGGCGAGCCAGGGTGTGCGGGGCCAGTCTTCGCCCAGGAGCATGTTCTCCGCGACGGTCAGATGCGCCGCGTATTCCAGTTCCTGATGGATAGTTGCGATTCCGAGATCGAGCGCATCCCGCGCGGACGGGAACTGAACGGCCTGTCCGTCGACGAAGATTTCTCCACCTGAGGGCTGGTACAAACCGCTGAGCAGCTTGATCAGCGTCGACTTCCCGGCGCCGTTTTCACCCACAAGGCCGAGGATTTTTCCCCGGTTGAGCGCGAGCGACAGGGGTTTCAGCGCGACGTGATTGCCGAACGATTTCGTCAACCGTTCGAGCCGCAGGAGGGGCGGCGAGTCTGCGGCGGCGCGGTCGACTTTATCGATCATGAGGGCCTGAAAATCTGAAGCCGGAGAAAAGGACGATCGCAGCCACTATGGCAGGGGAACAATACCGATGTATTCGCCGTTGCCGGGATGGGTTGCCGTAATCTTGATCTTGAGCGACTCGCCCGGTGTGACCATTTCGGCAGGGACACGGAGTTCCAGAACGCCACTCGAATCGGCACCGGAAGATTCCAGGGCCATGTAACGGACGAGGAGTCCGTTCTCTTCATTCGACCAGGCGGCATCTTTCGTCGTGGGTGTGATTTCGATCGGATATTCTTCGTTAATGGTGAGTACGAAGGGTTGCATCGGGTCGGCCGTGGTCTTGATGGCGACCGGGACCAGAACAACCTGTGGTTTGCCGACTTCGGCATCGGCCGGGATCGGCATCGTTTCACACACCACATGTGTCGCGGCGGAGCCGGCGACACTGACGGCGACTTTCGCTTCGCCGAACCAGCCGAGGTGGTTTACGAGGATCGGGCTGGCGGCTTTATCTCCGATTTGAATCGGAGTGGCCTCTTTCACCATTTCACGGGCCTTCGCGGCGACGCGGGTGTCGGAGGCACCCGTCGTGGCGGGTTGACTGCGAATGAATGCGAGGAGATCGGCGAAGTCCTGGTACGAGAAATCTTTCTCGAGACCTTCCGGCATGAAGGACTTGCGCGTGTTAATCAGTTCTTCGATGTCCGTCCGCAGCAGCGTCCGTTTATTTCCGTTGTTCTCGGCGAGCGTGATGCTGCTGGAGGATTCGGCCACGATCATGCCGCTGAAGGTACGCCCATCGCTCATGGCTACAATATAGTTACGATACTGTCCTTCGACGGCTTTGTTCGGATCGAAGACGGCCAGAGCGACGTTCGCGGCGGACTTATCGGAGAGGGCGGCAATGTTCGGCCCGATGTTGATGCCGACTTCGCGGACTTGATGGCAGGCGGAACAGGCGCGTCGGAAAACGAGTGAACCACGAACCGGATTACCGTCGAGCTGCGCGACCGCCTTGTAGTCTTCCACAATCTGCGTGCGGTCCGAGGAACCGGTTGATTCCAGGAGCTGGCTGGCGCGAGCACGGAGGGTTTCGTTCTTCAGGGAGGTGAGTGTGGAACGGGTGGCGGGGTCGAGATCGACGGCCGCGATCGTGCCTTCTTCGAGGGCGTCGAGAAAGTCTTCCGTCCACGCGTCACGACTGAGGAGTGCTCCGGTTGCCAGGCTTTGCAGCGTCGGCGAGTATCCACGCCAGTTTTCGAGCAGCATGCCGGGTACGGCGTCGTTGCGGGAACTTGCGAGGTTGTCGATCGCGGCGATCTGAAGCTGCGAGGGTACGAACGGGGCGAGGAGTTCGGCGAGGGCTTCGAGGTTGTCATCGAGATCGTAGAGTCCGCGACCTAAAAGCCGGACCGCCAGTTGACGGGCGGCGACATCGGCTTCTTCGTCCATGGCAAGTTCGAGAGCCGAGTCGAAGATTTCGTCCGTTTTATTCCAGAGCTCTTCCTGCTCCAGCGTGGCCTTGTGCAGGGTGGAAAGATTCGAACCGGCGCGCTCGAGGGCATCGAGGAACGAACCCATGGCGGAATACTGCCACGGCGCGACTGTATCAGAATCGTCTCCCTGTTCGAGAGCGACATTTTCAGGCATCACGATTTTTGCGAGTACGTTGGTAGCGACTTCGTTCGATTCCACTCCCAGCGCCGTGACCACGAGGTGTTGGACGAGTTCTGCCCAGGCAGGCGTTGTTGCGGGGTGGGTGAGGACGTACTCCAGCATCCGCTCGGCGTGAGGAACGGAAGAGGAAAGAACGGCCGCCCGCATCCACATATCCTCCGCGGTGGCGACGCCGATTTTCGCGAGGGCATCGGCGGCGCGGGGATCATGCCACTCGCCGAGCGAGAGGGCGATCTGCAATTTCAGTTTGACTTCGGGGTGTTCAATCAGCGCGGCGATCTGTTCACCGAGGGCCGGGTACTCGTCGAGCAGCGGTTCGCTCAGTCCCACCGCTGTGGAGACCACATGCCAGTCCGCATCTTCCAGTGCTTCGGCCAGAATCTCGGGATCGCTTTCACGAATTCCCGCAAGTGTGCAAAGGGCCTGTACGCGACTGACGGGCAGGGGAGCGTGCAGTGCGAGTTGTTTGAGTGAGCGGAGCAGGTCGGCATTGTCCCTGGAGTCTTCGCGATTCACAAGCAACTGATGCGCGAGGTCGCGCACGACACCGTTGGTGCTTCTCAGATGTTCGGCGAGTTCGACCGAGTCGAGCATGTCGAGGTTGGGAAGGGGGCCTTGCGGGCGGCTGCCTTTACGATAGACGCGATAAATGCGGCCTTTGTCTTCACCCGCACGGACATTCAGCATCTTTTGCCAGTCGTCCGGAATCCACTGCGGGTGTTCGATCACATGACGATACATGTCGGCAAACCAGAGTGCCCCATCGGGGCCAGTGGTAATGCGGACGGGGCGCGCCCAGACGTCGGTCGAGGCGAGGAACTCGGTCTTTGTTTCGTTCGCCGGGCGCAGGCCTTTGAAGGTCGCGCCGTTATCTTCGAGGACCGTTTGCAGCACGAGGTTATGAACCGGTTCGCAGACAAATGCGCTGTGAGCGACTTCCGGTCCGAGCGTGACGTCGCGGAAGATTCCTTCTCCGCACGCGGAGGTGACGCGGTTCGCAGCGTACAAGTCGTTAAAACGATCGACGGTACGGCTGGCGGGATAAACTGGCGGCGCGACGGGAGGGTCGATCAGATCTTCGCGCGGTGCGGGAGCGGGGAAGAACTTGTTCCGCCGCAGGTATTGATCGGAGATGACATAGTGCCAGATCGGTTTGCTGTTGTCGCTGCCGAACCAGTTGCCCCAGTCGTCCCGAACGCGGCCATACTGAGTGCGGCCGCTGACAGTTTCAATGTCGCCGGTATCGGGTTGAATCCGAATGTCGAGGTTCGACATGTTGATGACTTTGCCGGTCAGCACTGCGGTGATGTCTTCGCTCGGAGCGCCGCTGCCGACGTGGACCCAGTTATCGAGTCCCCATGCGAAACCGTTGACCCGGTGCTGCGGGTTGGATTCAACGAAACCGGTGTAAAGAACCTGTTTATGATCGGCCTGACCATCGCCGTCGGTGTCTTCCGCATAGAAGATGTCCGGAGCGCAACTGATGATCGCTCCCTTACGCCAGGGCATTACACCGGTCGGGTAGGAGAGTCCATCGAGGAAGATCTGGGCCTCGTCCATTTTGCCGTCACCATCGGTGTCCGAGAGGACGCGGATCTGGCCACCGGGGATGCCTTCGTTCTTCAGTCCTTTGGGATAGTCACTCATCTGCGCGACCCACAGACGTCCGTCCGGACCGAAGTTGAAGTTCACCGGGTCGGCGATGAGGGGCTCCGATGCGACGAGTTCAATCTCATAGCCTTCGGGGAGCTTCCAGGTTTTCACGGCATCCGCGGGACCACGCGCGCCTTCGACAGGGTTTTCGCGGATTTCTTTGACGCGTTTGAGAACGAGGTCCTCTGTTCCCGAGGCCCACGGACCGGGGTGGTTGTAAAAGACCTGTGAGAAGTCGACTTCGTATCCACCCTGCGAAATCATCGATTCGGACGGGACATAACCGAATACGTCGTTCGCGTAGGCGGTGACCCAGGTGTGTTTGCTGTTGTCGAGTTCCTGGCGGATCCGGTGAGCGTAGGGGGAAACGACTTCACCACCCAGAAAGACCATGGTCATTTCGTCGCCGAACGACCACGTTTGAATGGGCATCGGGTAGGTTTCGGGGAGACGGCGTTTGCGTTCGTAGACTTCGACCATGTTCTCGGCATGACGGCGGACCTGCGGAGTCGGGTCGTTCAGGAGGCTGCGGAACTCTTCGATGTCCCGGCGATTGTATTCGAGACCGGCGTAACCAAAAGAGGCTTCCGGCGCGTCGTCGATGGGATCGAGTTGGGTTTTCAGAACGCGCTTGACTTCATCGGCAATGACGCGTCCGTTTTTGATCGCGTGTTCGAATTCACCGCGCGGTTCGGGGTTGGCGTCGGCCCCGCAACCGATGGTGCAGAGCGCGATGGCGTCGGTGTATTCCTCTTCGAGGAACTTCTGCGCGTATCCAGCCCAGTCGCCGTTGACGAAATTGTGTTGCGGCACGAGCGTGGTGCAATGGCAGGCGTAGTTGAAGATGATGCCGCGGAGTTCACCGTCGGGCGAGCTGACTTTGAGCACCGGCAGTTGTTCATCAATGATGCCGTCCGGGTTCGGTCCCATACCGACACAGACACCCCCCTTGATGATGCGGCGGTTCATCGCGAGACGCGAGGCCCCTTCACCCCAACTGAGCAGGGCGGGTTCCAGTGCTTTAATCGCCTGATCGACCGATGCGGCGACCTGATCTTCAACGTATTGAGTGTAACGGTCCATCGCCGCAGTTTCGGCTTCGGAGAGTGGTGCCGCGAAGAGGTTCGGAATTCCTTCAGAGGTGTGCGGAGCCGTGTGGGAGTGTGAATTGGCAAGCGCGAATCGTTCCCGACTGATCCCAAACTCGGCTTCGAGTCGCTCGGCAATCCGCTTGGTTACCACGCCGGAAAGACCGATTCCTTCCACGCCGCTGAGGATGTGGACCGGTTCCTCTCCGTGCCGGATCGCCATCGTGCGGACGAAGATCGGTTCTTCCACGCGCTCGAAGGGCTCGGTGCGGTTTCCATATCCCGACAGACGGACCGGTTCGGTGGGGGTGATCTCGAGTTTGGACAGGCCGATCTCATAATCTGCCGCGTCGAGCGTCGAGGCGGAGACCCACAGGAGGGAAGCGAGTGTGATCAGGAGAGGGAGCGATGTTTTTCCAGCGGAATGCATTCTTATCCTCGGTTCAATATCTGTTCTTGGCGGGATTGGATCCCCGTGAGCGCTGATCCTGCATGGGCGAGACGACTCGAGTCTGTGGAACAAAGACCGGGCTGAACTGCGAACGGAGCGATCAGGCAGCGACGTCTCGAGATCAGGTGCGTTAAACCCCTATTAGACTTCATCCTGCGAGGGAATTGCAACAGAGCCGTTGCCGGGGAGATGGCAAAGACGACCTGGTTTGACTGACCGTCACCGTCGGCAGACTTGCCTTAACAGGGGTTTTTCCCTGGTCCGAGTCTCGATTATAGACGGACTCCCCCTGGGGGCAATCAGGGGGGAGTCGTGCAAAAAGTGCTTGCACGCGTCGAAAGTATCCGATTTTCGATAGGGAGCGCCTTCGTTTTTGTATGAGTTCAGCCGTGGAAGACGGATCGTCCCGCTGACAGGCGCGCAGGAGTACGACAACTTTTCCTACAGAATCGGAATGAGTTAAACCCCAGATTGCCCGCTGAGCAATGACGCTCCCCGGGGAGTCGGAGATACGTTGAGAGATGGCAATGGAGTTGCAATTCATTAAAACAACGGCCTGTCTGACCAGCCTGGGGCTGTGCGGTACGTTTCTGGGTTGCCAGAGCGCGGAAAAACAGGACTATTACCAACCCTATTCTCATCGGTCGGACATGGTACAGCAGGTTCCGCTGATGCCGCATTCGCAGCCGACGCCAATGGTGCAGCAGCCGTTGTCGGAACCCCCGCAACAGCCTGCCGCGCTCGGCCCGATGTACACGCCGAAACAACGACCGACATTGATTGCTCCTCCCGGTCACAATGCGCCCCCGATGGCGCCGCCCGCCGTTCCGGGTGTCGCTCCGTATGGAGCGCCCGATGGAAGCATCAGGCCGGTTCCAGCGCCGACCAGTTGGATGCCGGGACAACCCGGTCCCTATCTGCCGACGTGCTACGAGCAGTCGATGTTCGCGCCCGGCTGGCAGGAACGTCAGACCTACGCGCCTGGTCAGGTATCGCAATTCATTCCTCCCTGGCAGCAGGCGAGCCCGGTGGCGTATAACAATGTATCGTTCCCTCAGCAGTTGCTGGCGATTCCGCCGCGACAACCGGAAACACCCCAGCGGCCGGAGCCGATCATGGTCTCTCCGCTGGCCAGCGAACTGGTCGAAGAGTGGCCTTCCAAAGTCGAACTAACTGAGCCGGAAGTGATTGAAGAGTTCGAACCCGATGCGGATTCCGTTCGGTCGTTTCTGGCGGACGAACTGCCGGTGATTCAACCGGAGATCCGGCACCGCCTGATGAATGGTCAATCGAATATCAAACAGATGTCGCTGGAAGAGCCGGCGGCGAGTTCGCTCTCTGTTCCGGATACCAGCGGCCCCCTGATGATCCCGTAACGGCGGTCATTGACAACAACGATTCAGTTGAGAATCCCCTTGTTCGTGCAAACAGCCCTCGACGTGGTGACATGTCGAGGGCTGTTTCTGTTTGTATCGTCGCTGTTTGAGAAGATAGAGAACCCCCTGCGCCAAGGGTTGATCAACAGAGGTACCAGTAAACCACTGATTTCTTATTTACAGTGAGTTTGTTCAGTTCATCGTCCTGTTCGAGTAGTTATCCTATGGGAACGCGGAATGCAGATGTTCCGCTGGGGCCGTCTTCTCAGGGCCTCTGGTTCCGGTGCCGGGAGTTGCATTTCCCCCAAGCTACGGTTTCAATATACAGGTAAAGAAACTGCAAGAAACCGCACCGGAGGCAACTTTTTCAAGGGAGTAGAAAAGAACTCATCTGTCGGGGCGGAATGCTGTTACGCTCGCTTGCGATGGAAGAAACGGGATGCGGGTAAGAACTCGGGTTCGATCTCTCATTCGTTTTTCCGTATAGCCCTTATGCCATTCCGCTTCGTATGGGATGGTCGCTGTCACAGATGGAGTTCGATTGTAAATTCAACAGGATTATTCATGACTAGAATGCACAAATTACAGGCGAACCGCGGCCTCTGGCTGGGGGGACTCGTTGGGATATTATTCATCTGTTCCACCGGGCTGGCCGCGGAGCCGATCGAACTTTCCGAAGAGACAAGAAACAAGAGTCTTGAGGTGCTGCGAAATGGCATGTCGGCCGATGATTTCTGGCCTTCGATCCATGCGGCGGAAGCCATGACCGGCGCCGGCCGGGCTGACGAAGTACTGGAGTTTCTGAAACCGCGACTGGAAACGATTACCGATGACCAGCAGCGCTGCGGCGTCGCCCGCGAACTGGTTCGCGCCGGTGAGCGGCATTATCGCCACATTCTGTTTGATATCCTCGGCAGTGAAGATCCTTACGGTCACATTCACGCATGCGAGTCGATGTATAAGATCGGCGAAGTGCATTACGGTAACATGCTTCGTCACGCACTCGCCAATGAAGAAAAACCGATTCAGCAACTGATGGCTGCCGCGGCGCTCGCGAAATGTGGCCATCCGCAGGCGATGGAAATTGTCCGCTTCAAGCTGAAAGATTCTGATCCCAATATTGCCCGTATTTCCGCATGGATACTGGCTCGACTCGGAGAACCGGCAGATGTCGAGTCGATTCGGAGCGCGATGGCAGTCGCGACGAATCCGCAGGATCGCTGTTATTTCGAATTCGCGCTCGCCATGCTGGGAGATGCGGAGGGGAAAGCGGCCCTGCTGAAGAATCTCGAACATACGGATCCCTTTGTTCGCCGTTACGCAGCCGTCTTCGCGGGTGAGGGGGGCTTCAGCGAAGCTCAGCCCACGCTGGAGAAGATGCTCGACGACAGCGACCTCGATGCCCGGATTCGCGCGGCGCAGGCGTTATTCGTGCTGGCTCAGCCTCATCTCGATCCGGACGAGGTCATCGTGAATGATGTCTATCAGGCCGATGAGGAACATCCCCGCTACAGCGAGGGTTCCATCATTCAACTCGACAACGGCAATCTGCTGTTCGCCACCACCGAGTTTGTCGGTGACACGTCCGACTTCGCGAAAGCACAGATCGTGGCGATGGAATCGAGCGATGAAGGACGTACCTGGACCAATAGACGCGTATTGCAGGAGAACGTTGGCGGCAAGAACGTGATGTCGGTCAGTCTGCAGCGGTTGGCTCATACCACTGATAAACCCGCTCCGCTTGGCTTTTTCTATCTCGTCAAGAATGACTTCGATGACCTCAAGGTGTGGCTGCGGGTCTCCACCGACGAAGGAGAGACCTTCGGCGAACCCCAGGTCGTAACGAATGAAGACAAGTACCATGTCTTGAATAATGACCGGGTACAGTTATTGTCGACCGGACGGATACTGGTTCCCGTGGCGGTTTCTCCGAATGTGGAAACGGACAACCATTTCGTCAGCTACTGTTATTACTCAGACGATGCGGGCAAGACCTGGAAGAAGAGTAATAACGTGGTCGATGCACCCCAGCGGGGCGCGATGGAACCGGAAGTGATCGAGCTCAAAGGTGGTAAGATCGCAATGCTGATCCGGAACCAACTCGGCTACATCGGTATCAGCTATTCTGAGGATGGCGGCGAAACCTGGGGCGAACACCAGAGCTGGAACGTGACCTCGCCCGAGGCACCCGCAACCATTCGTCGTATTCCCGCTACGGGAGACCTGATGTTGATCTGGAACAACGCTTATGAGGAAGGGGCTGACCATAGCGGCAAACGAAATCCCCTCACCGTTGCGATTTCCAGCAACGAAGGGGAAACCTGGGAGTACGTGCGGAACATCGAAAGCAGCGAAGGCGAGACGTATTCCTATCCCAGTCTGATCTTCGTCAAAGGTCGGGCGGTGATGAGCTACTATGTGAACGATGAAAAAACCGCTCGCTATTCGACGCGGTTCCGCTCCATTCCTGTCCATTCTCTCTACGAGGCGACTGAAAGCAAATAACGGTCGCTGCGGAAAGAAACCACCGACCGGTGATCTCATGGAAAATGGGACACCGGTTTTTTTATGCGCGGGTGATAGTCGTCCGCCGCGACGTTAATGTCTCGATCAGGTGAGATCGCGTCGGTATCAAAAAAAGATCGCATGTCAGGCGGGCGGACATGCGATCGGGATGGGTACCAACTTATGGTGAACGCAACTTGTGGACTACTGCGGTGATTCCGTTTCCGGAGTCACTTCTTCGACTACCGGTTCTTCCGAGGTCTGCTCTTCCTTCACCGGTTCTTCCGGAGAAGCTTCGGGGGCAGCCGGTTCCGCTGATTCCTCCGGTGTGGCTTCTTCTTTGGGTTCTTCGGTCTTCGGTTCGGCCTTTTCGGGTTTAGATTCCTCCGTTTTCGGAGCTTCTTCGGTTGGTTCTTCTGTTGCAGGTTTTTCTTCCGCCGGCTTAGACTCTTCAGTGGTTGCCTCTTCCGGCTTCACCGTGACGGAGTTGGTGATCTGGTCCATGATGCCATAGTCGAGTTCACCGGTGACGGGGACTTTGGCGACCTGCAGAATTTCATTGGTGGTTTCGTTCTGCACCCAACCGACGAGGTACATCTTTTTCATGTGCATCGGTTTGGCGGGAAACTGATAGTTCGATTGCTGTTCGAATGCTTCGAGGTAGTCGTACAGCCCCTGCTTGATCTGTTGCAGATCGAACTTCTTGTCAAAGCTGAACTGATCTCCTTCGGCTTGAACTCCCGCAGCGCCCGTCGGCATGTGGCGGACAACCATCTCGTGATGACGGATACCGTTCGGGGCATCGTAATCCACGTTTTCTTCCGCGAGGGCAAGACGCAGACGGAGTTCATCGAGCGGGGGGACGAGGCCTTCGGTCGACGCGGTGACATGCAACTGTTTGTCCACGCCTTCCGCTTTCAGATTCAGCGTGACCCTCGCTTTCTGGTTCCGCATCGGTTCCAGTTCTTTGAGGACCATGGTCTGAGTAAGTGGCAGCGACTCCATGAAGCCTCCCGCGATCGGGAGCAGGCTTCCGTTCAGGGTCAGCATCGGAGCGCGAAGGCGTTTGTCTTCCAAAAGACGGGTCAGGCTTTTATGCCGTTCCAGCGTCTGCGGAGTCGCCATCGGATCCGGACCGGCGGAATGAGTATGGTAAGAAAGATGAATCAGTTCATCCTCGCCCAACGCCTGGTAGATGGTATCGAGCGCGAGGTGCGGCAGCACACAGGGTTCACAGGGGGCGCTGGTGTAGAACTCGCTCAGAATCATACGACGAGCGCCGTCGACTTCCTCCTTTGGTTTCACGTCGGCTTTGTGGGATTCGACGATCTTCTGCATCATCTCTTCCTGATACGCTTCGATCCCGTCGAGGTTTCCATGTTTCTTTTCCCAGAGTTCCTTGAAGGTCACCGAGGGAGAGACATTATCAACCTGTTTGGCCTTCCATTGTTCCACCAGCTTACGCTCAAGGAAGGGAATGGTGGCCAGCTTGCCGTAGTAGGCAAGTGCCTCGTCCATCTGATCCTGTTCTTTGGCGTATTCGGCCAGCGTGAACAGAACACGTTCGTCATACGGGTATTCGTCCTGTACGGCTTTGAGCTGATCGATCGTTTCCTGCGAAGGATTTTCCTGCACGGCGACGATTTTGTTGTCGACGGCGATTATCTTCCGTGCGTTATCGAGTATTGGCGCGAGTGCCTGGCGCTGGTCTTCCGGAACAGCCTCTTCCAGTTTGGCGAGGTAGGTTTCCGCCAGTTCGGGATTCTTGTTGGATTCCAGCAGGTTGAAGGTAATCATCTGCAGGGTGTCGAATTCCATTCGCTCGCCGTACAACTTCGTGATTTCGAGGTATCGATCGGCAGCCTTCTGGAGGTATTCCTGGCTGAAATCTTTCGTCGGAACGAGCGCGAAGACACGGCGAAAGGCATTGAGAGAGTAAGGATTGTCGGGGTACTTCTCCGTGAATTCATACAGTGCGTTCTGGGGTTGTTCCGATTTCAAGGCTGCAAGGAACTTCTCTGTGCGTGGCGTCGGACGGCCTCGCTCATTCTGATCGGTCGACAGTGAGGTCGCGTCGGTGGCGAACATGCGGAGGGGGAGGAGCATCCGCTGGTTGGCAAAGATAGTGCCATAAACGATACCGTCTTTGAGTTGACCATCGCAGGGAAGAACCTGCTCGCCCTGATGCAGCGTGAAGGTGATATTGTTTCCGTCGACTTGCAGTTCTTCCAGATGAGGCAGTTCAACTCCTTCGGGCGGGTTACTTGTCTCCGCGATTTTGCCAGTGAAATTTCCGTCTTTGTCTTTTGCGATTTCGACGAGTGCAATATCGGCATCAATCAGGAACTGCTCCTTCGGCGCGGGCATGGTGGAGGTCAGAATCCATGAGCCTTCGAACGTGGTGCGACTTCGATCGACGTTCGAGTAAACATCCTCATCGCCCTTCGGGGCCGCCCCCTCTTTGGGTTCGAAAGGATTCGGCTGGGCGTCCGCCTCTCCTCCGGGATTGAGGGACGTGACTTCGGAGTCGCCGCAACCCGCAAGGGTAAAGAGCAAAATGAAACAGACGGAGAGATACAAAACTCGATGCATTTCGAGAGCCTTTGTTATGCGTGCCGTAGTCTGGAGGTTGTCCGGAATATCGCTGACGGTTCGAAGAAACAGTGAGTTCTTCTACACAGAAAGTGACTCGTCAGAACTTCCGGGGAATACCCGTGATGTGCAATTGTTGTCGACGTAATTGTTTGTTTGGAAAGAAGATAGGCTCCGGAGAGTAAGTTGGAGGTGAGCCGGAAGCCTGTGTTCTACTCCACCCGGGAACCGGAAACAACCCACAATCGGAACAGGGGTTGGAAAACGGAGAGGTCGGTAATCGGCGACCTCAAAATCGAGGTCGATCTTCAACAGGTCCGACCGCCCGGGGAGTCGGAGAGCGCCCAATCTCCTCTAGGTACGTCCCACCAGCGACCGTCGTTGGATAAAACCGATGGGGGTGAGGGGCGGTGTATACGGAGGTATAGTTTCAGGGCCTGTTCGAGCGAAAGGACTGCCGGTTGTCATTCCGAACCGGAGTTACCGGCCGTTGACAGATTCTCATTCAGGAAGGGGATCATCCGGGCGACCCCTGTTCGCACGACGTCGAAGGTATGGCCTCCTTCGATCTCTTCGTAGCGATGGGAAATGTTCAATTCGTCGAGTCGCCGTGAGAAGTTTTCATTCATCGTGCGATCGAACGCGTCCGCAGCGGTCAGCAGAAAGAGGGCGTGCTGCCGGAGTTCGGCCACCTTCGTCAATGGATTCATGGCGGGCCAGGCATCCCGGTTGTCACCGAAACGTGCCAGCGGCACGTCATAGCTTTGACCAGCAGGCAATCCGTCACGGGGAAAATCGACGAGGCCAATGAGGGTCACGATCGTTGAGAATTGTTCCGGATGCGAGACAAGGTAGTGCATCGCTCCGTAACCCCCCATTGACCAGCCCCCGATCGCGCGATCGGATGGCTGTGGACTGAGGTCATAAGTTGCCGTGGTGAGCGTAATCAACTCCGTCAGGTACGATTCATATTGATCGGTCTCACTTACGGGCGAATCGATATACCAGCTGTCGTCGCCATCGGGAAGGATGACGATGAAGTTCGCGTTCAGCAGTTGTGCCCGTGTTTGTTCGTCGTCGATGAGACTGCGCTCATGGCGTCCGCGACCGTGCAGAAAGTAAAGGACAGGCCAGCCGGTAGGGGATTCTTTCGCCGGAGGGGTTGAGTCGGGGGCAACGTACTTCCGGGGGAACACGATGCAGAATTGCTTTTCCTTGTTCAACCGCGCACTGCGCCAGGTGACGAGATTAATGCGCGGATGAAGAGATTCCGAACGGATGATCTTGGAGGGCTCGGCTGCGCGACCGGACGAGGTGACGAGAAACAAGGCTGACAGGCAGATTGACCACGGGATAGATCGCGGCGGAAAGAGTGGATTCCGCATGTTGTCTTTCCTGCTACATTCCGAGGTCGCGGCGGATTTCTGAAACCTGCTGCTGCAGGTCATCGAATTGAGTTCGCAGCTCTTCCAGATCCTGTTTCAGTTGGCTGTGTTCCTGGCGGAGGTTATCCAGATCCTGCTGCAACTCATCCTGATTGGTTGCTGAGGTCGACGGGGCTGCGGGGGTGATGGAGCGGTGCGCAATCCCCGCTTCTGTTGCCGAGGCTGGGGCGGGAGTGGTCTCGGCCGCGTCTTCTTCAGGCACCTTGTCGGTCGGAGTCGTAATCACACCGAACACGATGCCCGAACTGTTTTCGCCATAGGCCCGCCCACTCAGCGCGATGGCTGTGTTCTCATCGCTGTTGGCGTCGAGATCGTATTCCTCGAAACGACCCAGGGGCAGGGTCGGATTCTCGTTTTCGTCTCCACGGCCCAGCACGTTGATCTGCTGCTGGGTCAGCATCTTGATGATCTCATAGGCGTAGGGCTGCCGATTTCGACGGGTAATCAGGATCTTCCGCTCATACTCCCGAGCGGGTTGCAACATGTCGTGATGGGGCGACCGCAGGCCGATCTGGATCTGATCCCGGGTATCGAGGAACTCGATCTCATGGGGAACGGATT
>PABD01000031.1 GCA_002702685.1 Planctomyces sp. | reverse complement strand
GCAGGACAAACTGACGATCATTCGTTCGGTCGATTGTCGTCACAGCAATCACGAACCCAACATGGTCATGCAGACTGGCTTTGCCGGTGCGGCTCCTCGTGTGAATCGCAATGGAGATAAATACCCGGCGATCGGCGCGTTATGCTCCAAATTCCGCGGGGCGAACGATCCGGCAATGCCCCCCTATGTAGCGTTCATGCGCAGTCGTTCGCATCTCGCCTTCGGGGGCGAACTTGGTAAAAAGTACGATCCATTCATCGCCAACGACGCCGCCAAGCTGCCGATTTACGACCTGCTTGGAAAAGACACCGGCAACATGACCACCGGCAACAAGTTCGCGTTGCCCGGGGAACTGTCACAGGAACGAATTCGCAGCCGTCAGGAACTCGTGCAGGGTTTTGATCGACTGCGGAAAGAGATCGACCAGTCGGGTTCCATGGCTTCACTCGATACTTATCGTCAGCAGGCGGTTGAAATGCTTGTCGGTCGGAAAGCACAACAGGCATTTGATATCGAACAGGAGACTCCCGAAATGCGGGAGCGCTATGGTAATCACCTCTGGTGCCAGCAGACCCTGCTGGCGCGGCGACTCGTTGAAGCGGGCACAAGTTTTGTGACGCTCGACTTGAGCTACCACACGGCGTCAGGAACCTGGGACAACCACGGCATTCCCGGTGGCGTGTATGGAGGTATTTCCAAAGGCTTGAAACCTCTTTTACCGCTCTTCGACCGTCTCTTTACAACGCTCGTCAGCGACCTCGAAGAGCGGGGCATGCTCGATGATGTCCTTGTTATCGGCATGGGTGAATTCGGTCGGACCCCAAATATGGGCACGCAGGGAAGTACCGACGGTCGCAACCACTGGCAGAACTGCATGTCGATGGTGATGGCGGGAGGTGGTCTCAAGCATGGCCAGGTGATCGGCGCCACCGAACAGGACGGCGGACACATTCTCGAACGTCCTGTGACACCCGGCGATCTTGCTGCGACGATCTACAAACATATGGGCGTGCCGGTGAACGGCACTTATGTCGACACAAAAGGCCGCCCTAATTTCATCGTCGAGAATGGCGCTCCGATCAGCGAACTGTTCTGAAAACTTCGCCGCAAGGTCCCTTACGTATCCGCTTGCAAACGCTGCATCACGGCATCGATGACGGAATCCCAGTCATTCCAAGCGGGCTGACGGAACAATTTCATTTGGGGATACCAGGTCGTCGTGTCTCCATGCAGTTGCCAGCGCCAGTCTGGCGTATGACAAAGCAGGGTCCAGACGGGTAATCCCAGCGCTCCCGCAAGATGCGAGGCCGCCGTATCAACCGTCAGGACCAGATCCAGCTCGCTCATCAGCCAGGCGGTATCGCGAAAATCATTCAGAAGTGGCCCGGCGTGTAGAATACGGGCCGAGGACTCCAGGTTTTCCAGATCGCCCCGCGAGTCCTCATCGATCTGCAGATTGACCCACTGTATGCCGGGCAGAGTGAACAGTCGGGCGAATTTTTCGAGGGGACACGAGCGCAGCTGGTCCCGATCCTGCTCTGGATTGCCGCGCCAGGTGATACCAATCTTCTTCGCATTGGAATCCAATTCCCGCGCAAAGGTGGTGATTTCCACTGATGCCGATTCCGGCACCTCGACGTAGCCGCTGGCGCTGATCCCTTGCGGGTCGTGTACGGCGAGCAATCCGGGAAGCGAACAGAGTGGAACCTGAAAATCGAAGGCGGGCAGGTTCTCGATCGTCGTGACCACCGATCCGATCTCTTTGAGGGACGGTGTCAACAACGACACAAGTTCCGGCTGGCAGAGCAGAGTGACATCGGCTTGCGATCTATCTGTTGCCAATGACATGAAGCGGACGAATTGAAGTGTATCGCCAAAGCCCTGGTCGGCGATCACCAGTAACCGCTTACCGGGAATCGCCTCGCCTTTCCAACCATGATCCGCGTAGACAGGAAACCGGGTGGGCATCAGGCGAAACCGTTGTTCATAGCCGGCCCAGCCTTCTGCGTATCGTTCGAGCATCAGATGGGTCGTTGCGATGTTAAGGTGTGCGATGGCGAGATCCGGTGCGAGGGTCGTCGCTTTTTCGAAATGGCCCAGCGCTTCCTCGGGCTGATGTTCCGCGAGCGCGACGGAGCCCAGGTTGTTCCAACCTTCAGCGTAGTCCGGTTTGTTTTCAATCGCCTGTCGCGCGTATCTGCGTGCTTCGTCAAATTGGCCCAGCCGCTCGTGCAGGTAACAGACGCTGCTCAGAATTTCCGCGAAGTTCGGACGTCGGGACAGGATATCGTGATAGATCGCCAGTGCCTCTTCGAGACGACGCGAACTCGCCAGCACGAAGGCCAATTGCACCTGATATTCTTCGTTCTGTGAATCTGCCGAGAGCAGTTGACGATAAATGTTCTCCGCGTCTTTCCAGTTCTTCAGCCGGGTCAGCACCCGCGCGTAGGCGGCGCCCACCTGATGGTCGGTCGGCACGAGTTCAAGCGCCTTGCGATAACATTGCGCCGCCTCTTTCGGAGCGTTTCCAGATTCCAACATCTCGCCTAGATTGAAGTAGGCCTGACTGTACTCGGGATTGGATTTGATCGCCTGCTGGAAAGAAGAGATCGCCGCTTCCAGATTTCCTGTCGCGCGGTACGCAATGCCGAGGTTATTGAAGACATCCGGCCCGGCCGAAGGTTGTTCGACGAGTGGTTCGAGCATTTGAACCGACTCCGGGTAGCGGCCCATCTGCAGAAGGCACGTACCGAGTAGAAAACGGATCTGCAGGTTCTGCGGTTCCCGCTGGAGCAGTTGATGATATGCTTCCGCGGCACGGGGGAAATCTGACGATTGGTGAAGTTCCAGCGCCGCCTGCAATGTGAGCTGATTCTCATCCATGACGCGGTGTCCGTTTCGTGTGATGCGCGAAATATCCGAACGACACGCCAGCCGGCTACGTCATGAGCGACTTGCTGCCAAAACCGGCGAAAGGCGTTTCAGCAGTATAGTGAGTTGGTCGCAGGCCGGGGAGGACCAGAGCGCATCCGTGTAAAATTCCGTCGATTCAAGCATCGGCGGAATTCATCAAGAATGTTCAAACGGAGGTGAAAGAACTCCGTTTATCAGTCGCGGCGGGGGTTCGTCGGACGCCCGCCGTTAGTCGGAAGCCCCTGTAGACGGCGTTCTTGAGCAGATTCGCGACGGCTGCTACTTCGTTCCTCGCGTTCCTCTGCCTCATCTTCCGCGCTTCTACTGTTGCGGCCACCCCGATTGATATTAGGGATGGGAGCGCTATTGGGATTCGCTTCCGGAATTGCCGCGGGAATCTCTTGGGGAATAGCGACTTCAAAGGATCGTTCGAATGCCGTGTTCCCAAAAATTTTGGTCAGCACATAGCCGGGATCTTTCCCCTGAAGTTCGCGCAATTCGGACATCGAGTTGAAGTAGACTTCTTTGTCAAAGCCGACGCCTAGTGAATATTCCTCGTCAAAGCTGTTTCGAGAGAGCGGACAGAGAACCTGGGTTGCCTGGCCCGTCAGGAAGAGCTGATAGTTGGCGACTGGGGAATAGGGAAGCTCGTTCTCTTTGAATTTTTCCATCGCTTCCGCATCACTGAAGAAGACGACGCCCTCACGATAATCCATGTAGAACTGGCGATCGACCTCTTTCCGCGTCACCGCACATTTCATTTTGTCGAGCGGTACACTTGCGATGAAAAGTTGCTTCAGATTGGCCGGGGGAATCGCCTGAGCAGGGGCGCCTCCGGGGGGCGTCGCGGGAAAAGCATCCGGCGGAGCGCCTTGTGGACCACCACCAGAGAGGGATTGAGCAATTCCAATCAGCGCTCCGAGAAAACCAGATGACTGCGGCGGTCCCGCCGAGGGTTGACCGGGATCGTTCTGCATATTGGGAGCGCCGTCGCCACCATTGGGTGCAATGTTGAAGGTCACGTCAGTTGTCGTAGTAACGGATGGTTCATCGGATTCGACTGCCAGGCTTACAGTTGGCAGCGAGGCGATCGCGGTGGCATATTCCGGTTTCGACGTTACGAATACAAAGGGCGCTCGGTTGCGCTGAACCGTCATCGAAACATCTTCCACTGCGGCGAAATTTTTTCGCAGCACCGCATGCGGTATTCCCGCGTAAACGGCCATACCAACCGGCTCCCAGCCCTTGTCTACGAATTCCGACGGGGGCACAAATGAAAATCCATTGTTGGTATCTTCCGAGATCTGCGGATCGGGGGGTGGCTCCGTCATCGGGGTGGACATGATCACCAATCCCGGTTCCAGTACTTTCAGTGTGAACGCAGTCGGGAATTTATCGCGTTTACTTTCCACCACGGTTACGTAATAGTCCGTAGCGTTGATGCATTCCGGCAGCCCCGTCCAGCTGTTGCCCGTGAACTTGGCGAGGCCCGCCTGAATTGGCCGAACTTTCGCCAGTTTCGCCTCCTGAGCGGATGCGGTGATACTCATGCAAAACAGCAGCATGCACGAAAGAAACGCGGTCGACAAAACGCTAACTGGCAACGACTTGCGAACTCGAGTCGGAATGAGAGCCATGGGTCCGAACCTCAGGTTTAAATTCAACAAAAATGGATGAGGAGGATTATGTTAAGAACAAAAGTATCTTAAATGAAAGTATACCCCGACCGTAAGCCGAGTATCGCGGGCTGACGTCGCACTTGGGAAAATTCAAAAACAGGGACCGTATTCTCTTGATCGAGATAGCGTCCCTGCGTCTGCGCGCTTCCGCTGCAAGAATTGTAGCAAGGAACGACGTCGACATAAAAACAGCATTTTGCGATCTACCGCATTTCCTCAATAAAAATCCCCACGTTTGTCGCCCATTCGGACAAACTTGCCTCGCGGAATTGATGCGGTAGAATCGACGCTACGCCCGCCGAAAAATGGAGGCCCTGCTTATTGCGCCCCCCATGGGGTCTTCCTTTCACTCCCCAAACCAGATTCCCGGTTCATGCTTGTTCAGCTCCCCGATCGCCCCAATCTGCCAGGCCCAATTGCCCGCAAACTGACGGAAGCTTACGAGCGATATGCCACCGAGCCACTTCCTGAGCATTACGACACCTTTATCCGGGACGAGTTTGAGATCGATCTCGCAAGCGAATATGCCGGATTTCCCGTGCGTTCTCCCTTTGGGAAGGCTTCCGGCCAGTTGTCGATGACGCGACGGCAAGTGGAGGAGGATGTCAATGCGGGACTCGGCTTTGTCGTACTGAAGACCGTCATCGCACAGAACGAAACCGGGGAACAGTCGATGAGCGCCTGGGCTTCTCCGGAAACAAAGATGGTCGTGGAACCGATCACCGGAAGAAGCGGCGAGCGAGGTTGGACAGTCAGTTGGAAGGGTCGAGGTTGGCATCGATCCTTTGCGGATTACCTGCAACTGATTCGAGACGCACGTGAAGTCGCCGCGGAGAGCGGTTGTCTGATCGTGCCTTCGTGCAAGTATCATCTTCCCGCAAGCGAAGGGGAAGGCTGGAATCAGGCGGAATACGAATACACGACTCGGCACTTGTGGGGGGCATGGTCCGGGGATAACGCGGACGAGGCGATGCCGCTCGAAAAAGATTTCAGTCCTACGCTCGCCGGAGATCGCCTGAGCGATGTCCGACAACAGATTCTGCGATGGCTGCAGGAAGTTCCCAGGTTAATCAAATCGAGTCTGCCTGAACCCGCCCGACAAATCCGGCTGGGGCTGAAGCTGTTCAATACACTCTTCGATGATGAATTCCAGTTGGAATTGCTCGATACGATTCACAACTCGCCTCACCGGCCGGACTATTTTATTTATGGCAATCGACTATTTGACCCAGCAAGGGAGTTCGAGGGGAAGAAAGGGATTGCCTACGGGGGGCCTGATCTGAGCGATCGGAACCTGTTCGTGTTGAACCGGTATCGATCACACTCCTCATCTGCGATGCTGCCGCTGTCGGCGACGGGGAACATTGACAGCGGGAAGCGGGCGGTGGAATACATGCTCGCCGGAGCGGAAAATTTTCAGTTGCATACGTTCTTTCAGTTACCCGCGAAGGAATACACCTGTCGCGTCGGCAACAAGACACACAAGGCGCTGCACGAGCTTTATTTCCATCCCGAACTTGGCCTTCTCGCCTGGCTGACACACCTGCATCAGCAGTTGGGGTTTGAATCTTCCGAGATCAGTTTGCGGCAACTCGTCATGACGATTGCCAACCGGCCCGTGCTGCTTGATCGAAACCGCGCTTGAACATTGCGTTATCGCGGCAGATACGGAAAAAAGCGACCGGAACTTTCGCTCCGGTCGCTTTTCTATTTCGGATTCAGCAAGTTCATGCTGATCTGTATTACATCCAGGTTTTCCATTCTTCGGCGTAGTCACGCATGATCCACTTATCGAGCGACTCGTTGTTCGTCGCTTTCAAGTTAACAGCGTCCCACTCAACTTTGTTGTGCGGGCCAGCATGCAGGGCCAGGTTTCCAAGCAGGATCGTTTCGGTCAAACGGCCAGCGTAGCTGAAGTTTGACATGGCGGGCTCGCCACCGGCGATAGCGGCTGCGAACTCTTCGAAGTGACCCGGAGAACGGGGCAGGGTGGGTTCAGGTTTGGTGTAATCCATGAACTTATCCTGCGGCAGCAGGAAGTACCGTGCACCGTAGTCGTCGGGAGAATACAGGTATCCGTTCGTCCCTTTAAGACAGCAACCGCTGGAAGCGTCTTTGTCGCCGGGCTTGGCGCCGTATTTGTCTTCGCCTTCGCCGTCGACTTTCATGTTGGCGATCGCTTCCGCGATGTCTCCACCCGGACGGTGTCCACCATCGTACCAGAAGAACGTGATCGGTCCACGATCTGCGGTCGCGGGGAATTCAAACTTGAGGATCGACTTGTTCGGGTAAGTCTCTCCTTCGTAGATCGTTTCGTCCGTGGTCAGTTCCACCGAAGTCGGCTCGAACAGGTTCAGTGCCATGATCGGCATGTTGGCGGTATGACAGGCCATATCGCCGAGAGCCCCCGTGCCGAAGTCGACCCAGCCACGCCATTTGAACGGGTGGTAGGTTTCGCTGTAGGGACGCTCGGGTGCCGGTCCGAGGAAGAGGTCCCATTTCACGAACGGCGGCGCGTTGCCGGTGTCTTCCGGACGGGAAATTCCGCTCGGCCAGACGGGGCGGTTGGTCCAGACATGGACTTCAGTGACATCCCCAATGCCACCCGCACGGATGACTTCAACAGCTTCACGCAGACCGGTGTAGGAAGTTCCCTGGTTACCCATCTGAGTGGCAACCTGTTTTTCTTCCGCCATTTCACGCAGCATGCGGGCTTCTTTGATCGACCAGGTCAGGGGCTTCTGACAGAAGCAGGCTTTGCCCATTTTCATCGCTTTGAGCGCGGCAGCCGCGTGGGTATGGTCGGGAGTACTGACAGTAACGGCGTCGATGGAGTCGCCCATTTTGTCGAGCATTTCGCGGAAGTCATTGAACTGCTCCGCTTCGCGGAACGAACGGTCGGCCGCTTTTTTCTTCAGCTGACGGACATCGATATCGCAGATCGCAACCACGTTTCCGGCCGCGGCGGCGGAGTTCGAGTCGCTGTTCCCTTTACCACCAACACCGATGCTGGCAAAGTTGATTTTTTCCAGCGGCGATTTGGGAGCCGCGTATCCGATCTGGTGTCCCACCCAGAAAGCCGTACTGAGCGCGGCTCCTTGTTTCAAGAAATCACGGCGATTCGTTTTGTTCAACATGCGTTTTCTCCAAATCCAGAAGAGTGATGATGGTTCTATCTGTTGGTATGTGAGATCGATGTCAAAGCGTTGACAGAATCCTCACAATTCGGGCATGACCGGCAGAAAATCAGTGCGGAACAGGAATTTCGCGGGGATCGATAGCAGGCGGGCACGAAAAAAAGGCGGGATTCTCAATCAGGCGTGGATACTCTGATGCTCAACACGATGAGTTTCGACGCGAACGAAATCGCGGAGAAATCTGACGGGAGGGGCACTCAGAAATGCTTTGCACATCAAAGGTTGTTGATCCATCATAGCACATTAAGAGGCGGCGCCCAGACTCCGGAATCTCTCATTCAGGAGAAATATCTCCGGAAAAAAAGGGCCGACATTTCGGAAAGTCACATGATTCGGACTCAAGTTCCTCTTCCGGTTCTTTCATGAGCAAGGGACTCGAACATGGGAAGAATTCGGCACAGGATGTTCCATCCGTTGCAAGGGCCCGGCCCGATCTACGAGAATCGAGCGAGGTACCTTGATCGCCTCATTGCAAGGGAAAGCAATCCTTCAGCTGCATTCATCCACATAACTTCTTCACTAATTCGAGAAATCAGCCGGGCATGAAAACCTTATTATTGATGCGGCATGCGAAGTCGAGTTGGGACAATCCGGAGGACACGGATATTGAACGCCCGCTGAATGAGCGTGGAAAACGTCAGGCACTCGTGATGGGAGAGCATCTGGCCGCGGAAGATCTAGTTCCTGATATCATTGTGGCATCGAGTGCGAAACGAGCGAAGAAAACTGCGGAACGCGTGATCAAGGCGATGCAATGGGATGGGCCACTGGAAGTAAACCCGGATCTCTATTTCTCCTCTGTCGTCACCTACATCGATGTGTTGAACGAACAACTCGACAAGCACAACCGGGTTTTGCTGATTGGCCACAATCCGATCATCGAAGATTTCCTGAATACATTCACCAATGAATGGCGGGAAGTCAAAACGTCTGCGATTGCGCATCTCGAATTCGATATTAATTCCTGGCAGGATCTCTCCCCCGATACCGCCGCGGAACTGAAACACTTCTGGGTCCCGGCGATGCTCGAATAACTTCCTGGGCGATGAGTGCTTGAATTCTCGTGGAGTTCGTGTTCGAGTAGGGGGGACGACGTCACACGCAATCATTCTGAATCTAAACAAGAAAAGGAAGTCCATGAGCGCCCGCAACTGGTTCCCCTATCTGCAGATTTGCTGCATCTTCTTTTCCGCCGCCGCCATCGCCGAGGCCGCGGCGCCGTCTCCATCTCCGAATGTCGTGGTGATTCTCGCCGACGATCAGGGCTGGGGGGATCTCAGTCTGCACGGGAATACGAACCTGTCGACGCCAAACATCGATTCTCTCGCTAACGAGGGGGCTCAATTCGATCGGTTTTTCGTCTGTCCCGTTTGCGCTCCGACCCGCGCGGAATACATGACCGGACGTTATTACGCTCGCACTGGTGTGCGTGGTGTCTCCACCGGTGAAGAGCGTTTGAACCCGGAAGAACTGACGATCGCGGACGTATTCAAAGCGGAGGGGTACGCCACCGGTGCTTTCGGGAAATGGCATAACGGAACGCAGTTTCCTTATCATCCTAACGCCCGTGGGTTCGACGAATATTACGGTTTCACGTCGGGACATTGGGGGCACTACTTCAGCCCACTGCTCGATCACAATAATGAACTGACGCACGGTGAAGGCTACCTGACCGATGATCTGACCAATCACGCGATGGACTTCATCTCCGAAAAACAGAAGGCGAAGCAGCCGTTCTTCTGCTATCTCCCGTACAACATTCCCCACTCGCCGATGCAGGTGCCGGATCGATTCTACGACGAAGTCGAAAACCGCGACCTCAAGATGCATCATCGCGATCCAGAGAAAGAAGATGAGCTCCACCTCCGGGCGGCGCTCGCAATGTGTGAGAATATCGACTTGAATGTCGGCCGTCTGCTCAAGCATCTCGACGACTTGAAGCTTGCCGAGGATACGATTGTCGTCTACTTCAGTGACAATGGCCCCAACGGATGGCGGTGGAACGGGGACATGAAGGGAAAGAAAGGGATGATTGATGAGGGAGGCGTCCGTGTCCCCTGCCTGATCCGCTGGAAAGGCCATATCCCGGCCGGCACCGTGATCGAGCCGATCGCCGGCGCGATCGATCTGTTGCCGACATTAACCGCGCTCACCGGAGTGGACTTCGAACCGAAACACCCCATCGACGGGGAGAGCCTTTCAGCGTTGCTGCTTGGGGAACCGCTCGAACTTGATCGGGAAATCATTTCCTACAAGCCACCGGTGATTCGGAAAGGGAAAGTCCTCGGTCCTTATGTGAGCGTGCGCAGCCAGCAATTCCGACTCGATCAGGACGGACAGTTGTTCGACATGATCGATGATCCGGGGCAACGCACAAATATCGCCGACGAGCAACCTGAAGTCGTGATCGACATGCAGCAGAAAGCGAATGAGTTCCTCGCCAGCCTGGGAGCGATTGCCGCAGAAGACACGCGGCCTTTTCCGATTGGCGGTGCGAATAATACCCAACTGCCCGCCCGAG
>PABD01000030.1 GCA_002702685.1 Planctomyces sp. | reverse complement strand
GGTTTCAGACCATGTGAGCCATGATTTCGGACGAACATCCAGCGCTGCCGTACGAGAATCGCCCCGAATGGGAGAGATTTCTAATGCCGTCTGAGCCTCCCGAATCCATCGATCCGGTCGCCCTGCCGATTGATCTGGCTGCACGGCTGCTGAGCCAGGGGGCGAAACGCGCCGTCACCCCCGACATGCTGCAGCAGGACATCGCCGCAGGGGCGCCTGTGAATCGGGACGGGAGCCTCAATCTCGTGCATTACACCGCCTGGCTGCTGAAGGAGAACGCCCATGGCCATTGATATCCGGAACCTCCGTCCGTCCGAGCTCTGCCAGTTGATGAACTCGACGCCGCTGGGAGAAGTCCTGCCGCTGCATCATTTGAACCGGCAGCGGACGGCGGCGGGGTTCCGGCTCGGCAACGGCAAACGGATTGACCTGTTGCGGTACGCCGGGTGGCTGGCCGAAGCGCGGCATCACGCGCCGAAGGCGAAAGAGAAAGCGGATCCTTACGAAACACTCAAGGACCGGGCCCGGGCGAGAAACGCGGCGTTGTCTCTCGCCGGACGCGACATCGGCGAACTGCCGACCGTGGTCGATCCGGATCGTAAACACCGATCGGCGACCGATTGCCGCTACTTCTGCGAGGCGTACTTCCCGCAGACATTCAACCTGCCGTGGTCCGACGACCATCTCAAGGTGATCGCCAGGATTGAAGAGGCGGTGCTCCGCGGCGGTCTGTTCGCGATGGCCATGCCACGTGGTTCCGGTAAGACCACGATCTGTGAGTGCGCCTGTATCTGGGCCGTGCTGCACGGGCACCGCGAGTTCGTCTGTCTCATCGGTTCCGACGAAGGGCACGCCGTCGACATGCTCGATTCGATCAAGATGGAACTCGAAGGGAACGACCTGTTGCTGGAGGACTATCCCGAGGTCGTCTATCCGATCCGCGCACTCGAGGGGATCGCCAACCGCTGCAGCGGTCAGTTGTACGAGGGGAAGCGGACGCACATCAGTTGGACGGCCAAGGAGATCGTCCTGCCGACCATGACTGATTCCAAAGCCAGCGGCGCGGCGATCCGGGTAGCGGGGATCACGGGTCGTATCCGGGGGATGAAGTTCAAGCGTCCCGATGGCCAGACGGTGCGTCCGTCGCTCGTCGTGCTCGACGACCCGCAGACGGATGAGTCGGCCCGCAGCACGTCGCAATGTGCCAACCGGGAGAGCATCCTGGCGGGAGCGGTGCTGGGACTGGCGGGACCGGGGAAGAAGATCTCGGGCATCATGCCCTGCACGGTGATCCATCCCGGCGACATGGCGGACAATATTCTCGACCGGGACAAGCACCCGGAATGGAATGGCGAACGGACGCGCATGATCTATTCATTCCCGACCAATGAAAAGCTGTGGCAGGAGTATGCCGACCTGCGGGCCGATGGTTTACGCAATGGGGACGGAGGTAGGCAAGCGACCGAGTTCTACCGTGAGCGTCAGATCGAGATGGATGCGGGAGCCCGCATCGCGTGGCCGGCGCGGTTCAATCCTGATGAAGTCTCGGCGATCCAGCACGCGATGAACCTCAAGCTGCAGGACGAGAACGCGTTCTTCGCCGAGTACCAGAACGAACCGATGCCGATGCAGAACTCCGATGGTTACCAGCTGTCGGCGGCGGAGATCGCGGAGAAGGTCAATGGACTCGAGCGGGGACTCGTTCCGACCAGTTGCACGCGGCTGACGATGTTCATCGACGTGCAGCAGAACCTGCTCTATCACCTCGTCGTCGCGTGGGAACCGGATTTCACGGGGTACATCATCGACTACGGCGCTTATCCGGATCAGCAGCTGTCGTATTTCACGCTGCGAACGGCGCGACGAACGTTGTCGCAGGTTTCGCGGAATGCGGGATTGGAAGGCTCGATCCTCGCGGGCCTGAAGGCGTTGACCGAAGACTTCCTCGCGCGCGAATGGCAGACGGAGCAGGGGGGCGTGCTCAAGATCGACCGCTGTCTGGTCGATGCCAACTGGGGCACGTCGACCGATGTGGTTTACCAGTTCTGCCGACAGAGCCGACATGGCCAGGCCTTGAACCCCAGCCACGGTCGGTTTGTGGGTGCGTCGAGTCGCCCCTTCGGCGACTATACAAGGAAACCGGGTGATCTCATCGGGATCAACTGGCGTGTTCCGGCACCGAAAGGGCGTCGCGCCGTCCGGCATGTGGTGTACGACACCAACTTCTGGAAGAGCTTCGTCCACACCCGCTTCACCGTGGCGCACGGTGACCGCGGAGCACTTACCCTCTTCGGCAAAGAGCCTCGAAGCCATCGCCTCCTGTCCGAACACCTCACCGCCGAGTACCGCATCCAGACCGAAGGCCGCGGCCGCACGGTCGACGAATGGAAAATCCGCGCCGGCCAGGCCGATAACCACTGGCTCGACTGCCTCGTCGGTTGCGCGGTAGGGGCATCGATGTGCGGCTGCACGCTGGAAGGGATGCCGAAGCTGGTCGTGCGGCGTAAGAAGAAACGACGGGGTGGGATGTCGTATCTGTAGGCAAAGCTCCCATCTTTTGGATGACCGCCTCGGTTTCGAGAGGCGATAACTGCATCCTGCTAAAAAGTGGTCAGTATCCTTTGAACTTCGGAAGGAAAACGATCATAGTCTGTCGGTGCTGGTTTTTCTTCCAGCTTAGCCTTCTCAGCGCCCCACAGAGACCGAGTTCATGTTACATCTTCTTTCTGTGTTCGCACCCATACTGCTTATTTTCGTCGGAATGGTGCCGCTACTGTTTCTGGGGCTCTGGGGAGACATCAAGAAGAAGAAAAGAAAGGGCGAGAACGCGGCCACGCAGGATTTATTGCGATCACCCGGATATTCACTCCGTGAAAGAATTGGCGAGCTGAATGATGAGTTGATGTACTACATGATGTGGATGGTTATGTTGCCCGTGCTCGCTTACGCCACCGTAGTCAGTCGGGCCTATTGGGCAGGTAGCGGTCTTATCGCATTTGAAGCGGTGCTCGTGACGTTTTCGGCGATCGCGGGCATGGTGGTTCTTGGTCGGAGACTATCGCGGATAATGGAAGACCTTCAGCGAAAACGTCTCGGCATGGAAGGTGAACTCGCAACGGGTGAAGAACTCAACCTCCTCATGCTGGAGGGCTGCCGCGTCTTTCACGACATTCAGACGGCGAATGGAAATATTGACCACATCGTCGTCGCCCCAGGAGGCGTGTTTTCGATTAATACGAAGTCGTGGTGGAAACCGAAGGAGGGACCAGACCGAGCGAAAGTCCGAGTTGATTTCGGAGACGGGACATTGCGATTTGCCGATGGTCGGGTGAAGGACATCCCGTATCCGCAACTGAATGCGGAAGCGAGATGGCTTGCGACGCAGCTGACCGGTGCGGTGGGCAAACCCGTTTCCGTAAAACCAGTCCTGGCGCTGACCGGTTCCTTCCTGGAAGGAAAAACGAGATCGCCCGAGCTCGACGTGATCAACCCGAAAAACTGCCGCGGATTCTTTCTTGAACGCCCTGTGGTTCTCACGCAGGAAGATATTGGACAGATCGTCTATCAACTGGAGCAGCGGGCGCGGGATATTCCATTGTCTTTCAAAGAACCCAGGCGATGGTAGTTACCTAGAGAGTTCGATTTCAGTTCCGGGGCGAGAACCAAAGCCGAACGAACCAATGCCGTATCCGAGGGGCTACATTTTACGGTTTAGGCCGACCGGGACGCCCTCCCTGTCACGTTGTTCACCGTTTTTGCTGAGAATCAGTTCAAACGGAGGGCTGTTCGTGTTCTAATGTCTGCACAGGCTCGTGCGTGTCTCCGTTTAGCCCCTAGCCCCTCGACAATTGATTTCCCGTAAGCGATGTCCACACAGTTTCACGCCAAATATTTCGCTCACGAACTGACCAGGCAGGCTCGCACTGGCGGGGTTGATCGCTTGTCGATGGCGTTGTTTGACGCCTGCGTCGACCTCAATCCTCATCAGATTGAAGCCGCACTGTTTGCTCTACGAAGCCCCCTCTCAAAGGGTGTAATTCTGGCCGACGAAGTAGGCTTGGGAAAAACGATTGAGGCCGGCCTGGTGCTTTGCCAATTCTGGGCGGAACGGAAGAAACGTATTCTCGTGATCTGTCCTGCGAGCCTGCGCAAGCAATGGGGATTGGAACTGCAGGAGAAATTCAACCTTCCGACGATCATTCTCGATGCGAGTACCTATAAGCAAGCCTACCGGTCGGGCCACCTGACCCCTTTTTCATCTGACAAGATCGTTATTACCTCTTATCACTTTGCAAGTCGTTACCATGAGGAACTCCGATCTGTTGGCTATGATCTGGTCGTTATCGATGAGGCCCACAAACTTCGAAATGCGTATCGTACGAGCAACAAGATGGGCCAGCGGTTGAAGTGGGCTCTCGAGGACCGAAAGAAATGTCTTCTGACGGCGACACCTCTTCAGAATTCACTGATGGAACTCTACGGACTAAGTACCATTATTGACAACAAGTTGTTCGGCGATGCGATTTCATTTCGCAGCCAATACGCAAACTCGACTGGCGATCTCGCCCAGTTGCGCACTCGACTCCTTGGTTTTTGTCACCGGACACTACGAAGTCAGGTCGTCGAATACATCAATTACACGGCTCGGCTTCCGATGACCTTTCGCTTTAAGCCGAATGATAATGAGCATAGCTTCTATTCGGCGGTGTCGGATTTTCTGAGTCGTGAGAACACGTATTCAATTCCCAAGAGACATCGGCATCTAACGGCATTGATTTTGAGGAAGCTGCTCGCCTCCTCCACCCACGCTGTCGCGAATACGCTCGATACGATGAGGGAACGGTTGATAGTGCTGCGAGATTCTCTCAGTACGCAGGCTGACACAAGAACTGAGAATCAGCGATTCCTTGAAGAGGTGATTCAACTTGAAGAGATCGAAGATGATTACCTGGATGAGCTGGAAGACTCTGGCGGGGAGCCGGACGGCGATGATCAACTCGAGATTGATCGCGGTCTGTTGGAACAGGAAATAGAGGAACTGCGTCAGCTCATTCAGTGGGCAAGGAGCATCGGTGTTGATACCAAGAGTCGGTCATTGATCGATGGCTTGAAAGCAGGCTTTGATAAGATGGCCGAGATGGGGGCAAATCGAAAGGCCCTTATTTTCACGGAATCTCGTCGCACACAGGAATATCTCAAAACGTTTCTAGAGGCGAACGGTTACGCGGGGAGAATCGTGCTCTTCAGCGGTTCGAACAGCGACCCCGATTCGCGGCAGGTCATAACAAACTGGCTGGAAAAGAACGCGACTTCCGGTCGTCAGACAGGTTCTCGCCAGATCGATAGCAGAACTGCGCTGATTGAACACTTCGAACATGAAGCCTCTATCATGATCGCCACCGAGGCAGCGGCTGAGGGGGTCAACATGCAGTTCTGTTCGCTTGTGATCAACTATGACCTCCCTTGGAACCCCCAGCGTATTGAACAGCGAATTGGGCGATGCCACCGGTACGGTCAAAAGCACGATGTAGTCGTGATCAATTTCCTTAACGAAAAGAATGAAGCCGATCGTCGCGTTCACGAGCTCCTGTCCGAAAAGTTTAATTTGTTTAATGGCATCTTCGGTGCATCAGATGAGGTCCTCGGGCAGATCGAGTCAGGCGTAGACTTTGAAAAGCGAATTTTCGAAATTTACCAGACTTGCCGCACCCGGCAGGAGATCGACGAGGCGTTTAATCTACTCCAATCCACCATGGAGGAGGCTATCAATTCCAAAATGCAGGAGACCCGGACCCAGTTATTGGAACATTTTGATGAAGATGTCCATTCGCGTCTGAAAATGCAACTGGAAGACACAAAGATCAATCTCGATCGCATGTCACGTTTTTTCTGGGCACTCACTAAATATGTGCTTCATGACTATGCCCGCTTTGACGATGAGAAACTCGCCTTTCAACTCAATCAGCCGCCCGAAGAAAAGCATGCCCCAGGTTATTATCAGTTAATTTCCAAATCAGAAAGAAATGTCAACAGTCAGTTTCTCTATCGGCTGTCTCATCCGTTGGGAGAATGGGCGGTCGATCGATCAAAGCGTTTACCGACGGAAATCCAGAAGGTCATATTCGATGTCACTCGATACCCGAAAAGGTTGTCATTGGTTGAGCAACACAAAGGGGACTCTGGCTGGATGATCTTGCAGCGACTCGAGGTTGAGTCACTTGATCTGGAAGAATATCTGCTTTTCTCCGCCTTCGATTCTGAGGGCCGGTCACTCGATCAAGAAGTCTGTGAGAAGTTATTTCATTGTGATGGGCGGGTGGTATCGGCAGAGACCCTTTCGGATGAACTGCACAACCGGTTGTTAGCGGAAGCGGATCGACATGCTCAAGCGACGATCGCTCGATCATTCGAAACGAATAACCAGTTTTTTAATGAGGAACGGGAACGGCTGGAGAAATGGGCCGAGGATGTCATTCTTTCCGCTGAAAAAGCGATGCTTGATACCAAGGAACAAATCAAGGCGGTTCGGAGAGAATCGCGGCTCGCCAGTACGCTCGAAGAGCAGAAAGAACTCCAGGAAAGACTGAAAAAGCTGGAGAGAAGACAGCGGAAGCAGCGAGGGGAGATCTTCGATATAGAGGATGATATCAGTGAAAAGCGAGATCTACTGATCGGTGAAATCGAGAAACGACTTCAGCAGCAGACCAGCAGCCAACACCTTTTCATCATCCAGTGGGAAGTGGAGTAGTCCGATGGAATCCGTTTCCAGCACCGAAAAGAACCCAACCGAGCCTCAACCCGCTGTTGTCATTCAGCGGCGACGGAAAAAGTTGGGTGAAAGATGGGTTCGGAATCATTGGCAAGGCGATTACGAATACCTGTTCTACAATTATCCGCAATTTGAACCGATCTCGTGGAGGAAAGAGGTACGCCTGATCCAGCGAGCCCAAGCGGGTGATGTAGAAGCGTTTCGATCTGTCTGGGAACAAAACGTCAGATTGGCGTATTCGACGATTAATCGAATGAATTTGCCGTACCAGTTACTGGAGGATGCTCTTCAGGAAGGCATTCTTGGCCTGCACCGGGCGATTCAAAAGTATCAAGCGGATCGTCTGAATTCATTTTCAACCTATGCGTGGCATTGGGTAGGTCAACATGTCATGCGGTTTCTTGATAATAATCGGTTCTCTGTAAGGATGCCCGTCCATCTCAAGAAGGATTATTTTCGCTACCTAAACGAGGTTGATCACCAACGCCGGACTTCCGCCAAATATCATCACGTTGCCGGGCTGGAGAGGGTGTTTGAACCGGAATCGCTCACAGACGTCTCTCCGCTCAATCATCCGGAATATTACGACACGTTCGAGCAAGAACGCCCGGATCGCGAACTATTGTTAAGTGAGATTGAGCGTCATTTGAATCGGCGCGAGTTCTACATCATCAAGCACCGGTACGGTCTGGCTGGATTTAAACCTCGTACACTGGAGCAGGTCGGGAAGAATCTGAAGATCACGCGGGAGCGGGTTCGACAAATTGAACGGCGGGCACTGGCGAACCTGAAAAAGAGGCTGTCACCCGAGTTCGAGCTCTTCGTTAACCCGGGCATTGAAATCGAGAAGAAACATCAGCAGGAAGCGATTCATTCGACGCAGACTGTTCCGATTCTGAGTCCCGCCTCGTCTCCCCTGTCGGCAGTCGCTGAAATAACTAAATCGCAGGTCAGTCCCATACCCGAGAACATTCTCCCTTCGTTGACCGCTGAGCAATGGCTGGAGATCGAGGACCGAGTTCTGAGCCTGTTCAAACATTGGGCGTTTACGTTCCGTCAGGCGAATGCGTTGATCCATTATTATGGACTTCTGGGTTCGGTCCGGTTACCTTTGGTGGAAGTCGCCGCTGCCCTCGAGCTGACGCCGCGTAAGACCTTGCTGGCCTTGAGGAAAGGGCGACTGAAGCTGCTGCACGTGCTGAAGCCTTATCAGGCGGACGAATTGGTCGCGATCCGCCAGCAGCTGGAATTTGACATGGACTTTGAAGACCAGTATCGCCAACTCCCGGAACGCGCCCCTCACGATGACTCAGTACGAGAAACTGCAGAAGCTCCTTGAAGAACTGTTCCAGCTGGATCAGGCCGATCTCGACTTCGGGATCTACCGGATCATGAACCAGAAGCGGGACGAGATCGTCCGGTTCCTCGAAAAGGATCTCCTCCCCCAGGTCAAATCGGCCTTTGCCCAGTACCAGTCCGCCGATAAAGCCGGACTGCAGCAGGAACTGGACAAAGCGATCACCCAGGCACAGAGCCTGGGGGTCGATCCTGACAGCTCGACCAAGGTCCAGGAACTGAAGACACAGCTGAATGACGCGAGTGTCGATGTCACTGCCCTGGAAGCCGATGTCTACAGCCACCTCTACAACTTCTTCCGCCGGTATTACCACGAAGGGGACTTCATCTCCCAGCGTCGGTACAAGGAAGGGGTATACGCCATCCCCTACGAGGGGGAAGAGGTCAAACTGCACTGGGCCAACCATGACCAGTACTACGTGAAATCGTCCGAGTACCTGCGGGACTACCGGTTCAAGTGCCCGGTCTTCGTACCGACGAAAGACGGTAAGACCGACAAAGAGGAACGGCGGGTCTCGTTCAAACTGGTAGCTGGTTCGACCGAACAGGACAACCGGAAAGAGCAGAGCGGGAAGGAACGCCGGTTCGTCCTGTGCGAAGAGGACCCTCTCCTGGTCGAAGAGGGAGAACTGGTGATCCGGTTCGAATACAAACCGGTCCCGGGGAAAGCCAAACAGGACGCACTTAACGCAGAGGCAGTGAAGACCGTCCTCGACCAACTTAAAGAGAAGGGGAGTGCTCTACCCGACTCCAGCCTGTGGTACGACGCGCTGGCCCAGTTCGCGCCTACGGAGAAAAATAAGGAGCGGACCCTTCTGGCAAAACACCTGGCGGGGTACACCGCCAGGAACACGTTCGACTACTTCATCCACAAGGACCTGGGTGGCTTCCTGCGACGGGAGCTCGACTTCTACATCAAAAATGAAGTGATGCACCTGGACGACATCGAGCATGAGACAGCTCCCCGAGTGGAACAGTACCTGAGCAAGATCAAGGTGCTCCGGAAGATCGCGCATAAGATCATCCAGTTTTTGGAACAACTGGAGAACTTCCAGAAGAAGCTGTGGCTGAAGAAGAAGTTCGTGGTGGAGACGAACTACTGCATCACGCTGGACCGGGTGCCTGAGGAGCTGTACCCGGAGATCGCGGCGAACGACGCGCAGCGGGAAGAGTGGGTGAAACTGTTCGCGATCAATGAGATCAAGAAGGACCTCACGCAACCCGGGTACTCCGTGCCGCTGACGGTCGAGTTCTTGAAAGCGAATCAGACTCTGATAGTAGATACAAGATATTACGAAGGTGAATTCAAAGACATCTTGTCTGCTGCGAATGCTACTGGCGACGAAGAACTGACTGGCCTCCTTGTAAATTCCGATAACTTTCATGCTATTGAGTTGTTGCAACGCAAGCTACACCAAAGCATCACCACGTTATATCTAGATCCCCCTTATAATACAGATGCGGGACCAATTTCGTACAAGAATGGTTACAGGGACTCGTCTTGGATCGCGTTATTTAACAGCAGGCTTCTGCCGACACGAAGTCTGATTTCTCCTAAAGGAATAATCTGTGTCACAATCGATGACTTTGAATCGCATCACTTGCGTTACATCCTTGATCAGACTTTCTCGGAGGAACAACTGCTGGGAATCGTACCGATCAAAAATAATCCAGCAGGTCGAACGGGTACTGTGGGTTTTTCTTTATGCCACGAGTATGCGTACTTTTATGGGGCCTCGACCGAATCCATTGTGAATCGACTTGAACACAGCGAGGCGCAAAAAGCTCGCTATAAAGAGAAGGATGAGGTAGGATATTTCGAATGGACAAACTTTCGCAAGCACGGCGGTGTGAATACCTATCGTGCGACGCGGCCCAGACAATATTACCCTATCTACGTATATCAAGATCAGATTCGCATACCAGACATGGAATGGAACAACGTAACGCGAAACTATGATATCAAAGAGAAACCCCAAAAGGGTGAAGAGGTTCTTCTTCCAATTGACTCTCAAGGACGCGAGCGTATATGGGATTTCAACGTTAAGACTACCCTCGCCAATCTGACTCACTTGGTTGTTCGGAAAGATACAAACGGACGCACGGCCATTTATAGAAAGTGGAGGCTAAATTCAGAGGGGCTGTTGCCGCAAACCTGGTGGGACAAGAAAGAATATTCCGCTGCGGAGTATGGTACAAACCTGCTCTCACGAATGTTTTCGGAAACTCATTCTTTCATGTTTCCGAAATCATTACACGCGGTTTCGGATTGTCTAAGAGTTAGCGGCCTGCGCAACGCAACAAATGGTGTCGCAATGGATTATTACGCCGGATCCGGAACCACTGGTCATGCCGTGATACAACTTAATCGGGAGGACAATGGGAGGAGACGATTCGTGCTTGTTGAAATGGGTAGCTATTTTCATTCTGTATTGATTGCCAGAATGAAGAAAGCAAGTTATTGCTCAACTTGGAAAAAGGGGCTCCCCGCGTCGCGAGAGGACGGTACGTCGCAAGTGTTTAAGTATATTCGTCTGGAATCGTACGAAGACGCCCTCAACAACCTCAACGTCAATCGGAACAAAAACCAAGCCGAACTTCTTGATAAACACGATTCCCTCCGAGAACAATACGTCCTTTCCTACATGCTCGACGCCGAAACCGAGGGGAGCCCGTCGCTACTAAATGTGGAGTCATTCCGGAAACCGGATGAATACAAACTCAAAGTCGAACGGAATGGTGAGACGCAACTGGTGAACGTCGACTTGGTTGAAACATTTAACTGGTTACTCGGCCTGACGGTGCGGCATCTCAACGTGATCCGGGATATACGTCTGTTGGACGGAACCAACCCGGAAGGCGAACGCGTGCTGGTCCTCTGGCGGGATCTGGACAAAACTGACAACGATGCCCTGGACGCGTGGTTCAAAAAACAGGGCTACAACACTCACGATCAGGAATACGATCTGATCTACGTCAACGGCGACAACAACCTCGAAAACCTCCGCCTGGGTGACCAGACTTGGAAAGTCCGGATGATCGAGAAAGAATTTGGCCGGTTGATGTTTGATGTGGAGGATGTGTGATGGCTCTCTTATCTCTAAAGGAGAAGGTGAAATGAGTGGATTGCTCTTTGATGACCTCACAATTCAGAAGCTTTTCGGCCATGAGGCTGCGGAGGATGAAGATATTGAAAGTCTTAGGGAGTATTACTTCAAGGGGACGGTTTTTCAACGCGCAACGGAACCCCTGCCTCTTCGGATCATCGTTGGCCATAAAGGCATTGGTAAGTCTGCTCTCTTTGCTGTAGCAAAGCAAGAAGATACCGAATTTAGCTTTCCTTCGCTCTTGCTCCGCCCCGATGACGTATACGAGATTTCTACCACCGCTAACGATATGCTGAGCAGTATAAAAAGCTGGAAGGATGGACTCCTGCGAATAATCTTTGACAGGGTGGTCACTTATCTGTCGGTCAACAATGAGAAAGCTGACAAGCCAACACTTCATCTTAAAGGGATGCAGCTTCTTGATTCGTTGAGTCAAGTTTTGCAGCCAATGCTTGCTAAGTTCGCGGATACCGACTCAGGGAAACGAGCGTTAGTTGCGAATTTGCTGGAGAAAAAGGTGGTAAGAGTATATCTCGATGATCTAGATCGAGGTTGGAACGCATCCGGAGAAAGTATCAGTCGTTTGGCGGCCCTTCTCAACGCTTTGCGAGACTTATCGAAAGAACATAAAGGTCTTCAGTTTCGTATTTCTCTCCGATCCGATGTCTATTATTTGGTTCGAACATCTGACGAGTCAGCTGATAAATACGAGGGCTCCGTCGTTTGGTATCGCTGGACGAATCACGAGATTCTGGCGATGCTCGTAAAGCGAGTATTGACCTATTTTGGTGAAGAGTCAGATGAAACCCAATTGGTTCGAACTAAGCAGAATATCTTGGCCCAGAAGCTCGACAAAGTATTCGCACCTCAGTTTTTAGGGGTAGGTAAATGGTCACAAATTCCTATGTATCGAATGCTGATGTCACTGATCAGAAAGAGACCTCGGGATCTGGTAAAATTGTGTACCCTCGCTGCACAAAATGCTGCTGAACGAAGCTCGTCGATTATTTCGACCCATCATTTTAAAGGAATATTTGATGAATACTCTCAAGGTCGCCTTCAAGACACAGTGAATGAATACCGTTCGGAGTTGCCCAATCTGGAGGCTCTACTCTTGAACATGCGGCCTACCAAGCGGCAATTTCAAAATGGGAACCTGTTTACTTTCACGACAGCAGATCTTCTCAACAAAATCCGGAACATTCAGCAGAATGTGGTCCTACAGAATCACGCTGGCAAAATGATGTCAGAGCGGGAATTGCTCGCTCTGATGTACAAAATTAACTTCATCACTGCGAGAAAAAAGGTTGGCGAAGAAATCGATCGACACTATTTCGATGAAAAAAGATATCTGTCATCCACGTTCACTGATTACGGTTACGACTGGGAAGTTCATCCCGCGTATCGCTGGGCGTTAAATCCGATTGGAGGTCGAGAAATGTTTGACACACTTAACAGCCCGTTGATTTTCCCTCTACTCGTCCAGTTCTTCAATTGATATCCTCACGCCCAGTCACTTGATCTTCAATGGTAACGGAGGTATGGCATGGCG
>PABD01000029.1 GCA_002702685.1 Planctomyces sp. | reverse complement strand
CCAGCGCGGCACGGACTTCGTCCACATGCCCGTTCACTTTTACCTTGGGCCAGGCGGCGGCAATTTTGCCCTTCTTGTCGATCAGAAAGGTCGCCCGCTGGATCCCCATGCTTTTGCGACCGTACATGTTCTTCTCGACCCAGACTCCGTACGCTTCAGCGACTGTATGATCTTCATCGGCCAGAAGGGGGAACGGGAGTTCGAATTTATTGATAAATTTCTCGTGGGAGGCCACGGTATCGGTGCTCACTCCGAGAACGGCGGTGTCGGCGCTCTCAAAATTCCCGATCGAGTCCCGGAAATCACAGGCTTCGGTAGTGCAGCCCGGCGTATTGTCGCGGGGATAGAAATAGAGCACCACGTTCTGTTTCCCCTTGTAGTCGGCCAGTTTGTGGCGTCCTTCCGGGAAAGCGGGGAGATTGAAATTCGGAGCCTTGTCCCCCACCTGGGGCATCGCGTCGGCGCTCATGAGAGGAGTTCCTCGAAAACAGAAGCGGCGGGCGAGTACAGGTTCTCCGCGGGCCGCGCGTGAATGGATTTGTATCAGGACACCATGCTACGTCGGACCGCTCTTTTTTTCAAACCTTGGAGTCGCATATCGTGGAACCTCCTCGTCACCGGGGTCACGTCGCAATCCGATGATATTTCACGTTTTAATACCTTTCGACCCTGGCAGATCCGCTCGCGATACAGCCTCCTTTTCACGGGCTGACTCCTTGTCAAATTGGAGCTGGACATGCATAATGCCTCAGCACCTTGATTCACCCTTCCAACCCACCCGTATCCGGTTCGGCCGGTTCGTGTTGAATCTGACCGAATCCGAATAGGCATATAACGCGCTGTTCACTAGAATCAGACCCGCTCACAAGGTTGGACATTATGCTCAAAGAGAATGAAATCGGTCCTTACCGACAGTTGTTGCTCTCCATTCGCGCTCGCTTACGCGGCGAAGTGGAACAGTTGACCTCCGAGGCACTCGATCGATCCGATATCGGGATGGAATCCCGTTCTCCCACGCACATGGCCGACATGGGGACAGACAGCTTCGAGCAGGACTTCACCCTCAGGTTCGCCGAGAACGAGTCGGTCGTGATTGACGAGATCAACGATGCTCTTGATCGCATCGACCAGGGGACCTATGGCCTGTGTGAGCAATGTCTCTCCGAGGGAAAATCTGCCACTAAAGCATCGATAGCCAAAACCCGCCTGAAGGCGATTCCCTACACGCGGTACTGCATCGAATGCGAACGGAAACGCGAAGAATTTGCTCTATGAATCAGGAACGCCCGCGACGTTACCGCCTGCTGTTTTGTGCCATCGTCATTGGTGCTTCACTCTTCGATCTCTATTCGAAGCATCTCGTCTTTGACGATCTCGGCTACCCGGGCGGGGGCCAACCGCTGCAGCATGGAATGCACGAAGTCTTTGAGAATCCCGGAGATGTCACTGGACGCTCGCGGCTGTATCTCGACAGCTTCGTGGTCTTTCAGCTCTATACGAACTTCAACTTTGGCGCGCTCTGGGGGATGGGACAGGGTTTCAGTTTCATCTTCGCCCTGTTCGGAATCGTCGCGATCATCGGCATTCTCGTCTGGGCATTCTGGTTCCGAGGGGTCGAGAGTCTCTGGCTCACGATTTCGCTCAGCCTGATCCTGGCGGGCACACTTGGCAACCTGTACGACCGCATGGGTCTGCATGGCTACGAAGATGGAGCGGGCAATACGATCTATGCTGTGCGCGACTTTCTGTTCTTCCGTTTCGGCGGTCAGGAAGGTTACCAGTGGCCGATCTTCAACTTCGCCGACACCTTTCTGGTCGTCGGCGCCGCGATGATGTTCCTGCACTCGCTCTTCCTGCCCGCGCCGGAAAAGAAAACGGAAGCTATCGCCACTGCTACCCCGGAATCCACGCCTCAAACGTCGACATCGACCTGATGCACTCAGTCAGCGGTTTCAATCTGCTTCTTCGTCGGGGTTGTCCTGCAGAAAGACAAAGGCGAAGAGAATCATCCCGGCCAGGATGAGGTAAAGCTTGTTCCGCAGGATCTGATCCTCCACCAGCGACCGGTTTTTACGCGCCAGCCACCCTTCGGACGGTTCCGCCGACAACTCGTCAACAAGTTCCTCCCCATGCTGCCGGGGGCTCGCGATGCTGAGGTGCAGGTCCAGCGTCGGTTCATTTCCCACGGGAGTCGCCGGGCGAAGGTCGATCCGCGCCAGTTCGGCCTGAAAGGTGGGGTCGTGTTGCAGCGCGGTGACGACATCGCCCAGATAGGTGACTTCCTGCTCCAGCGATTCCAGGCGTTCCGCGTTCCGGTCACGCTCGGCTTCCAACCCCCAATAGACTTCCAGCTTGGGGGAAAGCACGAGTGCTCCAAAGATCAGCCCCGCGGCGAAGAGGCAGATCCAGAACAGGAACGAGACAATCCAGTCGAATTCCAACAGACTCTGTTCCTGTTGGCGACTCATCGCGAGCGGATCCTTTATCTGATGGGATTGAAAGCGGACGGCGATCAGGGCGTAATTGGGTCCCTGCTGTTCAAGTATGTCCATACAAACAAAAAAGGGACGGAACCATCAGCGGCCCCGCCCCTTTTCGTGTAATTATTACAAGCAATTTCTAGCAATCAGTCCGACTGATCAGATTGTACCGCCATAAATCGCGTTGTCGCCCAGGATCTCTTCGATGCGGAGAAGCTGATTGTATTTGCAGATACGGTCGGTACGGGAGGCTGAACCGGTTTTGATCTGACCCGTTCCCAGAGCGACGGCGAGGTCGGCAATGGTGGTGTCTTCGGTTTCGCCCGAGCGGTGCGACATGACGGCGGTGTAGCCGTTACGTCCGGCGAGTTCGACCGCTTCGATCGTTTCTGTCAGTGAGCCGATCTGGTTCACTTTCACGAGGATGCTGTTACCAACACCTTTTTCGATACCCTGTTTAAGGCGTTTCGAGTTGGTCACGAATAGGTCGTCGCCGACGAGCTGACATTTGGTACCGACCGCGTCGGTCAGCATTTTCCAGCCATCCCAGTCGTCTTCGGCCAGTCCGTCTTCGATCGAGCAGATCGGGTATTTGTCGACCCAACCGGCGAGCATCTGCACCAGAGCGGCGGAGTCGTACTCTTTCCCTTCGAGGGTGTAGACACCTTTTTTGGCGTCGTACAGTTCCGAAGAAGCACAGTCGAGGGCGATTTTGATCTGGTCGCCCGCTTTGTATCCGGCGTTCTCAATGGCGGTCAGAATGACTTCGATCGCGGCATCGCCACTCGGCAGGTCAGGAGCAAATCCACCTTCGTCACCGACAGCGGTGCTGAGGCCTTTTCCACCGAGCACTTTTTTCAGGTGATGGAAGACTTCAGTACCGGCACGGAGGGCTTCGCTGAATTTGTCGAAACCGAGCGGCATGACCATGAATTCCTGGAAGTCGATACCGTTGTTGGCGTGCTCACCCCCGTTGATGATGTTCATCATCGGGGCGGGAAGACGACAGGCACCGACGCCACCGACATAGCGGAAGAGGGGAAGAAAGCTGGAGCGGGCCGCGGCGTGGGCGACAGCCAGCGAACAGGCGAGGATCGCGTTCGCACCCAGTTTCGATTTGTTCTCGGTTCCATCCGCCGCGATCATGGCGCGGTCGATGGAAGCCTGCTCGATGGCGTCCATGTCGACAAGCACATCGACGAGGTGCTCATTGACGTTCGCGACGGCATCAAGAACACCTTTGCCCATGAAGCGATCTCCGCCATCGCGGAGTTCACAGGCTTCGTGGGTACCGGTGCTGGCACCGCTGGGGACCGCGGCGCGGCCAATGCTGCCATCTTCGAGTTCAATGTCGACTTCGACCGTCGGATTGCCGCGGCTGTCCAGAATCTCGCGGGCGTGTACTCCTGTAATACTGATGCTCATAACTCCACGTTCCCTTCTTAAATTACTAACGGTCTCGTTGATTCGGTAGTAAAACCCATCCTGAAAACCGGTTCGGGCTGTGCTCGAATCTGAAATTCCAGATTCGATGTAACCCATCAGAGGGTTTCAGGATCATGTATGGTTGCGATATTCATCACCGCTGATCGAATCAGCCGTGTTAATAAACAGGCAAAACAGCCGGAATCCCCTGTCGGTGGCCAGACGCCGCTCGGTCGGCCCCGAGACTGAGGCAGTTCTGCCTCCGCTCTACGGACCCTCAGCGGTCTGAATCACGGCTGATTCGCCGCTTTTTAGCAAATTCAAGGCGCGCCTGCCATGCTCCGACATGAACAGTCGGTGAAGAACCCACAGAAACAGCGTTCGTAACGTCCTGTTCCCATCAGGGTTTGACCAGCACGGGGGCCTGCGACGCTTTGTCGAACATTTCCCGCCATTTTCGCGTTCCGTCGTCCGGGAGGAACTCGATCGTGACCCCCTTCTCAAAGAAAGGCGTTTCCTGACGCATCGCCGGGGCGAGCTGGAAGTTCACTTCCTTGCCGGAAGCCGTGTACAGTTTGCGACCGTCAGGATAAATCCAGACCACCATCCGCGGCGGGTTGGGACGCTCGGTCGGTTTGGAGACTTTGTACTTCTCGACGACATCCCAATCGACCTCATAGCCCAATCCCGGAGTCATCGGGACATCGGCGAAACCATCCTTCACTTTGATCGTCGACTTGAGCAAGTCGTGTGCGTACAGCTGATGACAGTTCACCGCCGGCCAGGTGGCGTGCGAATTCACGGCCCCGAAGTGCAAGGAGAAGGCCGCCGTCAGACCAGTGCCGACGAGTTGCAGCCAGAAGGGTTTGTCGGCCATCGCACAGACGGCTCCCGCTTTCATCACGCCGGTGGCGCCTCCACCGACGACGTAACCGTCACAGACATTCTCTTTGATCGAAACTACCGGCTCCGGGGAACCATAGTGATGCGCGATCTTGACGCGTGTCGCGGCACAGATTTTCTGGTTGCCCTCAATATCGCGCTGCGGGATGGGGGATTCGTAGATGTCGATCTGCGGATATTTTTCGAGCTCGGTCAGAATAGGAATCGCGTGTTCGGCATCCCAGAGTGTGTCGTTGTAGTCCATGTCGATCTTGAATTCTGGTGGTACGGCCTGACACGACAGTTCCACCTGCTGCCAGAGATCCCACCAGGGACGACCTTTGGTTTTGTACGACATGTAACCGGTTTCGTAGGCCAAACGGCATTCGGCCGCCATGTCTTCCGGCGAAGTGTCGATGTTCCACCAGGAGAGCGGTGTTTTGTCGTTGACCTGTTTGCCCAGCAAGCGATGCACGGGAACTCCGGCGTTTCGGGCAACAGCATCGAAGATCGCCATCTGCAGACCCGCCCCGAGACCATCGTCCCACATGACGTCGAGGGCGTTCTGATTCATGACTGCGGCGACGTCTTCATCGCTGCTGACACCCCAGGTGTAGAAGAGCAATGTTTCGCCGACCCCTTTGGCACCGGAGGCCAAGGTCACTTCGAAGATTTCGCTGTATTTCCAGTGGGGAAGTTCGCGACGCATCGCCCGTTCCGGTGCAGGTCGGAAGGGAACTTCCACGGTGACCCGTTTGACATCGACGATTTCCAGACCGTTCGGTTCCGCCGCAAATTCCGCCGCGTAGGTGACTTTATCGAAGACAGCCCCCACCGCGAGAGCCCCAACGCCCAACAGGGCCGAGCCCAGAAATTCGCGGCGGCTGAGTTGATCGATATCCCAAAGTCTGGCACGTTGCATGAGTGATGTTCCCCGGAGCTGAAAGGCAGGCAGGAGTAGAGGCAGTTCGCAAATCGTGGAACGCGAGGCAGGTCACAGGACTTTCCCAATGTTGGGCGACTCATCAACGATTATTGATAAATTGCCGGATGAATGCCAGCGCTGGCAATTTATTTTGGACGCGACACCCGTTGTATTACCGGACTTTTAAAGCTCAAGAATATTCTCCACTCCTAATTCCTCGGCCATCTGGCGGTAGGACTCGCAGACGGATTCGGGAACGGGTAACCCATCGGCAATGCGTTCGAGGCGGGTGAGGTATTCGAATTCACCGGGAGCGAGGATGTCTCGCGAATCGTCCACCTTGGGGGAGGATTTGCACCAGTCGATCAATTGTTGTGCTTCCTTATGGAAGTCCGCCAGCGCGACGAAGTTTTCAATTTTGATGACAGTCAGGAAGAAGCCGTTCTGCGAGACATAATCCGTAGTGTGGCTGCAACCGGCGCGGGAAAGCGCGCCGCCGAGGATGTCCATCATGAACGCAAGCGCGTACCCTTTGTGACCGGCGACCTGTCCGCCCAGGGGGATCAACGAGCCCGCGGGGGGGCCGATCAGGAGGGAGGGGTCGGTGGTCGGATTGCCGGCGGGGTCGAGAATCCAGTCGATCGGAATCGATTCTCCCTTGGCCTGAGCCACGATACATTTTCCCACAGCGACGTTACTCGCACTCATATCCAGAACGAGCGGGAACTCGCCGCCGGTGGGGGCCCCGACCGCGAGCGGGTTCGGTGGCAGCCGACGCTCTGTTCCACCGAACGGAGCCATCCATGTCGCCCCTCCGTGGTTGTTGATCGTTGCGATGGCCACGCAGTCCTGCATCGCGGCCATTTCGACATAGGTTCCAAGTCGTCCCAGATGACCGAGGTTGTGAACAGTGACGGTCGAGACGCCGTTTTTCAGCGCCTTGTCGATCGCGAGTTGGGTAACTCGCTGGCTGGCAACATGTCCCTGCGAGTTATTGGCATTGATGGTCGCTGTGGAGGGGAACTCTTTATCGAAGGTGAGTCGGCATTCCTTTTCGATCTCGCCGCCGCGGATTTCTTTCACATAACGACCAACGAGCATGATACCGTGAGAGTCGTGACCGGCGAGCGACGAACCGATAACGGAATCGGCAAGTAACTGGGCGTCGTCCAGCGAAAGTCCGGCGGCATGGAAGAGTTGCTGGCAGAAGAGAGTCAGTTCCGGGGCGGGGAGGTATCGCAAGAGAGGAGTTCCTTAGAACGAGCGGTGGTGACAGGGGTTTCACCGGAATAGGCGGCGAGTTTTAACGGAATGCCCCTCCGGGGCCCTGATGATGCTTTCGGTCGGTCGAAACCAGTTTGTAGGATAACCAGATTCGAACACAATTAGCAGTCATCCGACGAGTCCCGTCATTTTCGCGACCCCACTTTTCTTGAAACATCATGAGTCTCTCTGACAACAACCAGGAACGACTTCCCGGCTATCCGGCGGCGATGGTAGCGGATGCGCTCAAGATGTTGTTCGTCGGACTCGTCTTTGTCCTCTTCGCAGGGGCGATATTGTGGGTCAATGAATGGAACAATATGGTGCGTCTCAAGCAACAGGCGGAAGAGGACGCAACCGTCATCGAAATCGATGACGACATGCCTGTTGATGGGGACAACGAAGGACGGCTGGTACATCTTTCGGGCGAGCTGAAATCGACGACGCCAATCAAAGAGGACTGGCTCAAGCTGAACGTCGATGGCCTGCGGTTATTTCGGCGTGTGCAGACATTCGAAGAGAATGCGAAAGCCAGAGACGAGCCACTGGCTTATCTCGCCGGCCAATGGAAAGACCAACCGGCGGTCGTGCTTCCCGCCGTGAACGAAACAATCCCCGCGCAGACGGTGCGGTCTCACTACTGGTACGCCGAGAACGTCCGCCTGGGAGCGCATCCCGTCAGTGAAACCTTGTTGGATCGTCTGACGCGGTTTCGGCAGCTGGACTTGCAGAACTTCTTCGATGTGGAGCAATTCCCGTCAACGAGTTCGTCGACAACGGATTCTTCGAATGAGGAATCGACACTCCCCCCTGCCCGCTGGCAGCCACTTCCGCAGGGCCTGATGTGGGGGACACCCGGTTATCCTCCAGCGGCCGGTGATGTACGTGTCCTCTATTACGTGGTTCCCGTGGAAATGACCGTCAGCCTCGTCGCGCGTCAGGGAGCCGAGGGTCGTTTGGAACCGTTCATCACGAGCGAAGGGGAAGTGATTGAACGGATCCGCCCCGGCGTCGTCAGTTGGCAGAACCTGTATCCGGAAGGAAAGCAACCGGTGAACTGGGTGCTGTGGATGTTTCGCATTCTGGGGTGTGGGCTCATGTGGGCGGGATGCTGGTTTTTGATCCTGCCCGGTTCTCGTTTAATCCGGCAACTCGATATTCGCAATTTCCAACTTCAATTCGAACCAGTGCGGATGTCCGCCCTCGCGGGAGTTCTGTTATCGGTCCTCGTGATGTCGGCGGCGTGGATCTATTATCAGCCGATCTGGGGAACGACCATGATCGTCATCATCCTCGCAATGGTCGGTGGCGGTGGCTATTACTTCTGGCGGAAGCTGCGCCTCCCCAAAAGAATTTCGGGGAAAACTTGATTCTCACGGCAGGCTGCCTCAGAATCGCAGGTGTCCCTTCCTCTTTCCTCAAGGTTCACCATGCGTCAGCCACACTGTTCACGCCATCTGTTGTTACTCGCCACGGGTTTTTTTCTTTACCTTATTGCGACAGATCCCTTACACGCGGAGATCAGGCTCGCCAGGTTTAATGTCGATGCCACGCCCGCCATCGGTCAGCCGGTGGCGTATGCCCCCGTCCGTTCCGTCACCGATCCACTGAGTGTCCGGGGAATCGTGCTGACGTTCGACAATCAACCGCCGGTTGTACTGTGCGCGGTGGATTGGATTGCCATCTCCAACGGTGGCCAGGATGTCTGGAAGGAAAGCCTGGCCGAAGCGGCCGGTACGACCTCCGATCGGGTCACCGTGCATGCGCTCCATCAACACGATGGGGCGAGGTGCGACTTCACCGCCGAAGCCAAACTGGAAGAACTGGGGCTCGGTGGCAAGTTCATGAACAATGAATTCTGTCGGGCCACAATCGCCCGCGCTACCGAAGCGATTAAGGAGGGGCTTGCTCAGGCGCAACCCGTAACGCACGTCGGCACCGGCAAGGCGAAGGTCGAAAAAGTGGCATCCAACCGGCGACTGTTGGGCGAAGATGGCAAAGTCAAAATGATGCGGTTCAGCAGCTGCAAGGACGAAGAGTCAATTGCCGCCCCGGAAGGGGTGATTGATCCCTTCCTGCATCAGGTGAGTTTCTGGAATCAAGAGACCCCGATCGCCGTGCTCTCCTACTACGCGTCACATCCGCAAAGTTATTACGGCGACGGGGATGTCACCTGCGAGTTCGTGGGACTCGCCCGTAACGCCCGGGACGCGGAAGTCCCCGAGACTCTGCACGTCCACTTCACCGGTGCCGGCGGCAATATCGCCGCGGGGAAATACAACGACGGCAGCGTCGAAAATCGCCCGCGTCTTACGGAGCGATTGCGAACTGGGATGGAGGCAGCCTGGAAAGGGACAGCCCGCAAGCCGATCAGCGAAGAGGACTGTCGGTGGGTGGCACACAAGGTTCTGTTGCCAATTCCCGAAGACCTGCGAAAAAGTGAACTCGAAAAAGTTCTCAACGACGAATCGGCCAATGAGGGAGCGAAAGCCGCGGCGGCGATGAAGCTGTGCTGGTGGGAGCGTTCTCAGCGGGACTGGAACGCGGAGATCAGCGTGCTCCGACTCGGTGACGTGCAGATTCTGCACATGCCGGGCGAGTTGTTCGTGGAGTATTCGCTCGCCGCGGAAGAAATGCGGCCCGATCACTTCGTCTGCATGGCGGCCTACGGCCAGGGAGGCTGCTGGTATATCGGTACGGAGATCGGCTACTGGCAGGGAGGTTACGAAACCAGCAAGAATGCCTCGCTGGTCTCCCCGGCCGTGGAAGAGTTCCTGATGAAAGAGATTCGCTCACTCCTGGAAGAGTCGGAACGGTAGGGTTCCACGTCGAGGCATATAAAAAAGAAAACCCTCCGGCATCCACCGGAGGGTTTTCGAAGCACAGGTGCACATCACAGACAAGTATTGTGTCGCAAGTGCGGGCGTTGAGCCCTTCGCTTACGGATTCATCAGTTTTGGCGGAGGCACATTACCGGCGATCTGCGCGAATGCGGCGAGCATCTGCGATTCCATCGAAGCAATCGTCGTTCCTCCCGGGACATCGACATAGATACCGTTTCCAGCGAAGGCAATCGCTTTCATGAAGTTACGGTCCGCTCCAGCCCCCACGGCGACTGTGTGGATGGTGCAGTCTTTGTCGATCGCTTTTTTCGTCATCGCCAATGCGTAGAGATTATGCGAGTTATTGGTGTTGTAATCCGCGTTCCCATCGCCATTGTAGTCGACCATATCGTCGAGATCGAATCCCGACGGGTAACTCCAATTGTTATCACTGGTATTGGCGTTTCCGTCGGTCATCAGCAGAATCGTTTTCTGAGCACCATATCGACCATGCTCGTCTAGCAGGTCGATGGCGCGGGAAAGACCGCCGCCAATGTTCGTCGTGTTGTAGTAGTGGGCCGACTGTTTATGACGCTGAATCGTGTTGATCGCGGCATAGTTGTCGGTAATCGGCTCAGAGCTGATATCAACCGATTCGTTAATCCACGCGTCGGGTGTCAGGACCGATTCCACACGATGGTAGGTATCGTACGTCACCAAGCCCAAGCGGTCGCCAAAGTCGAGGCTGTCCAGATAATTGCAGAGCAGCGTGCCCCCTTCTTTAACCGCGTGGAACGGATAGTGTCGGGTTTTCCACAGGTCAGGCGTCTCTGAGTACGACTGCCGTTGCGACATCCAGTAGTGAACCATATTCATCATGCCGAAGCGGCGTTCGTGATTGGCTCGCCTGATATTACTGTCGTAAAGGCAGTGATACAGGAAGTCGTTCCACGAACCGGATGGATAAGGGTAGGAAACGTTGTTCAGTTTCAACCCGTTCTTCAGGTTGTCGTAGTCAAACATGTCGAGGGTTTTCGACGTGTTGCCGGTAGTACCTGCAGGACGATACCGAACCTGAACCTGCCGTACGAGTTTGCCTGAATTGCCGCCCGTTCCCTGAGCTGTATAGCTATAGACGTTCGACAAGTTGAATTGCTGGGATCCGCCACCGTCGAAGAAGAGCTTAACGCGGTTCACCGGGTGTTGACTGGTCACATCCACTTTGCTGTACCGCCACTTCACGGTGAAGTCGGGGTTATTGCTGGAGTCTTCCGGAATGGTGACGTAATCGTTCTGGAAACCCAGATTGCCGTAGGTTGGCGAACCGAGATCGTTCCAGATGTTCTGCAGGTTTTCTTCAATCGCCGGCTGGCCCAGTTTGGAAATGGAATCCGACCGGAACAGGCTGTCGTAGTTCATCGAACCCGAGAAGTCCATGACAACCACCAGGTCGCGGGCATCGATATACGCCACAGCATTGACCTGTATGGCGACGTTTTCTTCATCAAGCATTTTGGCAAAGAAGAGATCAAGTTTCGCATCGGGGGCTTCCTTGTCCGGGTTCGTTTTCCGTACGGTCACCTTGACGGCGTTGAACGGAGTCTGTCCCCAGACGATTGTCGCTTCGCCCGTATTGTCATCGAGCACACGCTGGCCGAATTCGACATCGCGGTCCGCGTCCAGATAGAAGCCGTTCAATTCGACCACTTCTTTCGCCACGACGCGTGCCCGCTGCTGAGCATAAATGTTCGCATCCTGGATCCCCCCGCCGACATCACCACCATTCCCCACGGAATTGGCGACTTCGCGCAGGGCGATCGAAATTTCCTGGGCGGCGGCCAGTGCGGCGGCATCCGCGGCATTCTGCATCCGCGAGCGTGTCACGGAGACCACACCCAGGTCGACGCTCATGGAAAGAAAGCCGGCGGTAGCAATCAAGACGAAGAGCGAAAAGGCCAGGAAGATCCCATTACGTTCTTCAGAATGCGGAATGCTGTTCTTATTGGTTTTCATTTGAGTATTTCTCTAACAGGTAGAACCATCAAAGAGAGAAGTTGTATCGTTGGCTGCCCTGACGTGGCGAGACGGTTCCGCCGCGGGGAGCCCGAGTTATTTGCATAAAGTAAAGACTGAAAGCGCTGATCAATTCGGTTCAGTATTGAATTATTTGACTGTCATCCGATGCTGATTTTTCGTTCTGACGAAATTGAATATGCGACATTGCGTCTTACTGGAACAGGTTGACACGCCCCGAGCGGAAGACAAGAGACGCCGAGACATCGCGCTGCGTCATGTACTTCGAGGAGAACGTTCCCACGTGCTCGTAAGGAATGGTGGCCGTTACTTTGAATAAACCGTGTTCATTGTCCGGATCGTTGAGATCGAACGGTTGCCCTTCGAGTGCCCCTTCGGCGCCGACAATGTCGATGACAACGTGTTCTTTGGGAATCCCAACCGCCTGCAGATAGTTCAGAATGTCCGACTCAATTTTTGAGTTGAGAGACGCTCCTTCCGGTACGACCGTCACCCAGTCCGTGGAGGCCAGGCGGCAGCCGGTGCGGACAGCGGTTTCCAGCTTGTTCGACGTGTCGAGCACCGTCCCGATTTCCACGACGCCCAGAATGAGCATCAGGAAGATCGGCGCGGTGAGGGCGAATTCGACCACGGCGGCGCCGCGTCGTTCGGGACAGAGCGAATTGGGTTGTCGGCGATGGAGAACTGTCGTTTTCATGACTGACTCACTGATTTTTTACGGAAACCCGGATGGGGATTGAATGTTCTGATCGGAAGGAACCAATTTAAAACGCTCAGGCGTTTATTCGTGCCGCATTACCGCCTGACCTTTGAGCGTGATATTCTTCGCCCAGAAGGGAGGCATAATGGCGATGTCGTCGTAAGGAACCTCAATGTGAACGACGAATAACTGCTGCGGCTCCGCCCCTGAAAGTTCAATATCAGGGAGATCGCCATAGCTGATGCTGTCGGGATCAACGTCGGCTTCATCGAAGATGGCTGCGTTTTTCACCATGATGTTGGCATTACTCGAGGGAAACGCATTGTTGATCAGCGTGGCGGCCATATCGGACACCTGCTGAGTCGAAACATCCTGAGCCACTCCGAAGCGAGCTGCTTTCGCCGCGGCTGAGTTCAAGGCGTTCAACACCATGTATGCATGGGTGAACTCCCACATGGCAAACAGGAACATAAGGAAGACAGGCAGCACGAAGGCAGTTTCCACCAAAGTGGCTCCTCCGCGTTCCTGCTGGCACTGCTCTGCTTTTCGTACTGTCCGTAACATGACGGAAACTCCATCGAGTGGTGACGAACATCACTCGCTGATGGCGAGCGACAGCGGTTCGTCCTGTTTACCTTGAATGTCACATTCGTTCACAGTCCACGCGGTTCTGTGGTTACGGAATGCTGGCTGATTAAAACTTAGGTCGGAAAATGACTGTATGCGGTATTTTTCTCTAAAGTGGCATGCAAGGCACGTTCAGCGGGCATGTACATTGCTGGCCATTCCGACATGCGGTCCGCATCCACTCCGCTCCCGCACGTACCACCCACCTTCGTATTGACTCGCCGGTCAACAACTTAGGTTCTGGCGCCCGCGAATCAGGAGGGGAAGAAGTCGTTGGAGAAGGGATTGATTCCCGTCTTTGGCGGCGCTGAACTTTTTTTTGCGGGAGTGCGAGTCGATTCTCTTCGCCGAATCGACAACAGGCAGAGTTCGCGCGCGAAGGGAGATACCACACCGCCGGTGCGGCAGAATACGCATGATTGGTTAAACCCATACAATCGATACGACCGATAGTTCAGATACCGTCTTCTCCGTGATGCGCACGAGGACATTTTGTCGCGAGCGGGACGGTTTGCAGAACATTGCGTGGACCACTGACTTCAACGGTCTTCCCCGGGAAGACCACCGGCGATTGGACTGAAGTCCGTGCGTGACGCTGAATCGACACGTCTCACCCGTATTGTCGGGTAGCGCCTGTGGGGGGCCGAATTATGCATCGATCTACCGCCGTGAAACTGGCATGCGGATGTCTTCTGTCCTTGTTGACAGTTCAGTCGCTTTCCGCACAGACAACACAGCACCGACCAGCGGCACCCGTTCGTCAGGTCCGCACTCAGGAACGCCCGGCCCAACCCCGAGCGGATCAACCCCGCACGGATCAACCGCTGTCACGCGCGTCTCAAGGGGAAATTCAACAGGCGGGTTATTTCGACGATAACAACCTGCACGTAGGGCATGACGAGCATTATCACTATCAACATTTCTCGCTGACTCCGGTCCCCGACGCACATCGGGTCTACCACGCGCCCGCGGCTCCCCAGAAATCATGGCGTTTGCGCCCTACCGGCAAATTCTCTTCCCTGGGCGACAAATGGCATCGCTGGAACATGTTCTGGTACAAACAGGACCAGATGTTCCGCTCTCGCATGCTGCATCAAAGCGTCGTTCTGTTTGGAAATCACGACCGAAACGACGGTCCCCAGATTTGCGACCAGTGCCGACATGGTCTGCCGCATTACCTGGGTCGTTACGACATTCCACAATATCCCCGCGACGAGCCCGCCATCATTTCACAACCTAGCGATCCGATGGTTTCGAGCGTCGAGGCCGCTGTCCGTCGACCCGCTCCTGCGACTCAGCCGACACAACACCGCACCGCGCCGCGAGAACTGGATCCCGATGCTCTCTACCAGGCGCGTCGCACGATTCCCGTGGCGAAAAAGAACGACAGCGTGAAAACGGTGCAGGCCGCTGCGGACACAACGCGCATCCAGACCACAACCGTGCAGAAAACGGTCGCCGTTGAAAAACCCGCGGCACTCAAGGGACCGGCCCTGACGGGCCACGTGCTCCGAGCACCGGAAGTGGAAAAGCGGTCATCGCCGCGGCCTGCGGGTATCAAAACACGGTTGCGACAGATCGAAGTCGAGGGGGATGACGAATTCGTGATGCCGATCATTCGTGCAAATCGTTAATCGTTGTGTGCACCACAGTGCATCAATTCGAAACTGCAGAACAGATTCAGAAGGACGGAGAGCTGATTCAGCTTGCCGTCCTTCTTGACTTTTGTCGCGTACATTGCGCGACATTTTCGCGGATGAATGGTTGAACTCCACAGGGTCGTCGCGATCGCGCAACCCTTCCCAACCGGCAGAGTCCCAAGCAACCCCGCAACACGACGGTTGACTCTATTCTTTCAGCGAATGCTGTTTCCATCCGTGGCCCCCCTGCTTTACCGATGGACGTCGTTCCGATCTATACGACGTCATTATGTCTTTCCGTGTGTGAAGATTTTTTCGATCGCGCGCTAAGCAGAATCGGTGAGTTGCAACCCATCTCGAGTCCAACGGACAACCGGTGCTGGAATACGTCAACCATCTGACCAGACGGCAGCAAAGTCAGGGTAGCGTCGAAGACGCTCCTCACTTCTGCATAAAACTCGCGGGCAACCTCAGTTTTGCGTTTGGACAGCGGTTGGTCAGCTGTGCGACAATCGAAAAATCTCCACGCCTGTCATAT
>PABD01000028.1 GCA_002702685.1 Planctomyces sp. | reverse complement strand
CGAGGAGGTCGAAATCTTATCCCGGGACGCCAGTCGGCGGGGTATCCGCCCGATGATCGCTCATCGAGGAACCTCGCTCTCCGGCTGCTTCAGCCTGACGCACACCGAACAGCGCATCGCTGCGGCCGGGACGAACGAAGAGAATACCTGGATCGGCATCGACCTCGTCACCCCCGCCGTCATCAAACCAAATCAGTTCCACTGGGCGTTGACTGAAGCGGAAAAGGAATGGATCGCACGCCGCGGGGACGAGGCACACACTTTGGCCATTACCTTCTGGTCGCTGAAGGAAGCGACTTACAAAGCCGCGAACCGGGACGGGGAAGGCTTCAATCCGCAGGAGATTGAAATCCGACACGACGAAGAATCCCACTGGGCGGCGACTTACCTAGGATGTGATCTCGCGAACACGGGCGAATGGTCGGTCGAGCAAGTCGGCGGAGATATACTTACTCGCGTTCTGCTACGAAGTTGATCAGGCTTCATTCGCTCTGCGTACCACCAGCAAACGTGGAGCTGCCGGAGACTCGACGGTGATCGTTTCGGTGACGTACTCGTCGTCGTCAAGCTTACGGCACCAGTAGTCAACGGCCTCGGCTTCGTCGTCACCCCCGGGGTGTCCTGGATAGAGGACGATGGTCATCACTCCTCCCGGTGCCAGCAATTCCGACGCCTGGTCGAGGGCGATGAGTGTCGTATCGGTCTTTGTGATGAAGTTCTTGTCACCACCCGGCAGGTATCCGAGATTGAACATCACCGCTTTGATGGAACCGTGGTATTCCGGAGGCATGTATTCGAACATTTCCGCATGCGAGGCGCAGAAGAGCGTCACCTGCGAGAGATCGGAGTTCATCAAGCGGAGGGCGGTCTGGTCGATAGCTTCCTGCTGAATATCGAAAGCGAAGACACGTCCCTCACTCCCGACCTGCTCGGCCAGAAACTGGGTATCAACACCGTTTCCCGCGGTGGCGTCGATCACGATATCTCCGGGTTCCAGCACCGGTAATAAAATCTGGTGGGCACGTTCAGTCAACCGCATCAGTTTTCCGTCTTGCTTAAAACGTCTCTGTACATCAATGGCTGGATCGAGATCCGCCCCGTATTCCAGATGATCAATGAGTTGTCGGGCGAGCAGGGGAGCCATCAGCGCCCCTTTCGATCCCAGTCCATTCAATACGGCCAGACGAGAATCGGATGAGAGAATACCGGTGAACGGTTTCTGATCTTCCATACTCGGTCTGACTGCCGCCTGCTGATCAATGATTTCAAAAGGTAGCTTCAGAAATCTTTTCAGCCGCTCCACAATTTCATCCCGTCCTGTCGGCGTCGGTCGCTGATCGAGGTCATTCCATTCGTAAGTCGATCCTGTACGATAATCATCGCCCCCCACCGGTATCAACCAGACTCCTGAATTGAGAATGCGGGATTCGTTCAGGTTCGGAATTCGAACCGTCAGGATCTCCCCTTTCGCCGGTTTCCACGGCAGCGACTTCAAACCGTCCGACTTTCTCCCCTCGATTCCCTGACAGCAGATAAGACTCCCCGCCGTTAAACCGTATCTCTGGCTTTGCCAGCAACCCGCCGAACAGGTTTCCGATTTCAGCCAGGCGAATTCAGAGTCGATATCCACGCAAGCCTGCAGAAAACGATTCTCCGACGTGAAAAACTCCCGCGTTGCATCCAGAAATGCGGCTGTCCGCAACTGACCGGCCTGTGGCATCTCGAAGCAGCCCCAGGAGGCGGCAATTTTGGCACCGTCCATGATAACCGGGGAGTCCGAGTCGTTCAAAAAGGATTTTAATTCGTCCTGTTTTTTTCGAAAGAGCTGCGCTTCCCGTTCGGTCTGAAAGATTCGCAACATCGTGAAGTCCCGGTAAAACGAACTACCGGTTGCTGCTTCAACCTCGCGGTAAAACGGAAGCGCGCAATCGCGAAATTCGTGAAACCGCCAACTTGGCACCAGGCGCTGGCCGGTTACGGGGGTGATCAATCCGGCCGCGACGCGCGAAGTGGTTGCCGTCTCCCCCGCGTCCAGCAGCAGGAAGGATTTACGCCGACGCCACAACTCCCACGCCACGCAACTCCCCGCGATTCCCTGGCCGATGATCACGTATTCGTAGTGCGGTAACGACATCGAAGGCAGCGTATCTTTTGAGGGGAAAGGGAAAAGCCCGCCCGGTCGAATTACGGGACTGGCGGTTGCGTTTGGGAACCGGAAAGTCGATGATGAAGAGCGATTCATCGCTCACGACGATCGAACACCACCTCTCCGCTCCTTTCCTGCTGATTCTGTCGATATTTTATGAACGCTGCAACTGGCTCTTCTCAGTCCGTCGAACTGAACTCCGATTCTACCCTGACGGAGACCGCCTATTACCAGATCCTTCACAAGATCATCACGGGAGAACTGCCGGCGGGGACCGAACTGAAAAGTACGCGTCTCGCGCGGGAACTCGACCTCAGCCGCACGCCCATTCTGCAGGCCTTGAGCCGACTGTTACACGACGGGATCGTCACGCAGGAGAAGAATCATCGCGCCACCGTTGTGCCCGGCGCGGAACGATGGCTGATGGACATTCACGAACTGCGGATTCTGCTCGAACCTCCCGCGACAGAAAAAGCGGCTCGCCGTTTGACCGAAGAGCAATTGACGGAACTTCGCCAGCTGGCAAACGCCGCCGATTCCTCGAATTCCAATAACTGGAAAGACGCCGCCAACCGATTCGATTACCAGCTGCACATCACGATCGCCGAAGCCTGCGGGAACCTTCCGTTACGCGAATCGCTCCGCAAATGCATGAGCTTCAAACTGCTGACGTATTCGTATTCCAGCGACGCCCCGGAAATTCTGCAGCGGGAATACCACGAACATCTGGAGATTCTGTCGGCGCTAGAGCAGAAACTCCCCGACACCGCCGCCGCCGCGATGAAGTACCACCTCCTCAGCTCTACGCGCTACCTGAAAACGAATACCCGGTTTATCTGACCCGCCGATGTCGAGCTGCTCACCACGATTTTGTTGACATCATCGGTCCGCTCCGTTTAAGATTTCACATTAGAAATCTTTTTCACCCATGAAATCCCATTTGAGAAACAGAGACGCTCATGGCCGCCGGGGACGAATTGTTGACAGCGAAATCGCAGGCTCCCAACCTGCAACGGGGACTCGCGGTTCTGGAATTCCTGGCCCGCGAACCCGAAGGGGCCACGGTGACCCAGTTGAGCGATCAGCTGAACTTCCCAACGGCCTCCGTTTTTCGAATCGCGAACGTGCTTGTCGATCTCGGCTACCTCAGCCGGGAGGCCAGTTCCAAGAAGTTCTTTCTCACGAACCGGTTCCTGATGCTTGGCCAGCCTCAATCCAACGGACGGAGCCTGCATGAATGTGCGATTGGTCCCATGCGGACGATTCGCGACGCAACTGCGGAAACCACGCAGCTCTGCTGTATCATCGGAACCGAAATGGTGATGATCGAGCAGTTACTCTCTACGCATCCGTTCAAATATTCGGTTGATATCGGCGCCCGCTGCCCCAGTTACAGCACGGCCCCCGGCAAGGCGATCATGGCTTTCCTTGAAGAACCGGAGCGGGAGTCGCTTGTCAATAAGATCAGATTCAAAAAGTTCACGGCGAACACCATCACGAACAAGCACGACTTCCACAAAGAACTCGCCTCGATTCGCAAGCAGGGTTATGCCGTCGACCGGGCAGAGGGGTTGGAAGGGATTCATTGCATTGCCGCGCCGATTTTTGATCGCCATCACTATCCCGTCGCGGCGATCACCATCGCTGGCCCCTCATCCCGCATTCCCGAAGACGAGTGGGAAGTCACCGCGCAGATCGTAAAAGAAGGCGCGCGTGTCGCCACCGAAGAATTCAAACAGCAATCCTGACATCCTTAATTATCAGTCCTCTATCATTCCCTCCTTGTTCCCCCATCGGTTTCTTGTTACTTCATTGGTAACTTGAGCCCAAAGGATCCGGCCATGCCCCGACTCCTCCCGGAAACCCTGACCAGACGAGTTTCGTTGACGCTCCTCTTTGGCGCTATCGGCCTGATGTGGACGCTGCTGACTTCCCTCGTCGCTGAAGAAGAGCAGCCCGCCGAACAGCAACCGCAGAAGCTGCCGTCCGCGCAGGTTGAATTCTTCGAAACACATATCCGGCCCGTCCTGGTCGATCGATGTTATGTCTGCCACGAAAGTGGAAACGCGGAAGGAGGGCTACAACTCGACTATCGCCAAGCCGTCCAGAAGGGGGGTGATTCCGGAGCGCTGTTTAACTTCAAAGAGCCCGCACAGAGCCTGCTCGTCAAAGTTCTCAAACATGAGGTCGAGGGACTCGAGATGCCGCAGGGAGAGGATCAGCTCGACGACGAGACGATCGCTCACTTCGTTTCCTGGATCAAAATGGGCGCTCCCGATCCTCGCGAAGCCCCCACCGGAGCCGCCTCCCCCGTCAGTCCCTGGGAGAATACGTTCAAAGAACGCCAGCAGTGGTGGAGCTTCCAGCCCGTCACCGCCCCCGTTGTTCCGGAGCTCAATGGAGCGGTCTCCGATCACCCGATCGATCGTTTTATTCAGCAGAAACTGGAGGAGCAGGATCTCGCCGCCGCCTCTCCAGCTGACCAGCGGACACTCATTCGCCGCCTTTCGCTGGTGTTGACCGGTCTTCCCCCGACGCCCGAAGAGATCGACTACTTTCTCGCGGATGAATCCCCCGACGCCTATGAGCGGCTGGTCGATGGGTATCTGAACTCGAAGCGTTTCGGCGAACGCTGGGCGCGGCACTGGATGGACTGGGTCCGCTACACCGACACCCACGGTTCCGAGGGAGATCCGCCGATTCCGTACGCCTACCGGTACCGTGACTACCTGATCCGGGCGATCAATGCAGACATACCATACGATCAGCTCGTCCGGGAACACATCGCGGGTGACCTGTTGCCCGACCCGCGCACCAACGCGGAACTGGGTATCAACGAATCCGCCATTGGCACCGCCCATTGGCGCATGGTTTTCCACGGGTTCGCCCCCACCGACGCCCTCGAGGAAAAAGTTCGCTTCACCGATGATCAGATTAATGTCTACTCCAAGGCCTTTCTCGGTCTGACGGTCTCGTGCGCGCGATGTCACAACCACAAGTTCGACGCGATCAGCCAGGCGGACTTTTACGCTCTCTACGGGATTCTCGACTCGACCCGACCGGCGACCATTGACATCAACACTCCGGAGTTCCAGCAACACTATCAGCCCGAACTGACGAAGCTGAAGTCCGAACTCAAAACAGAACTCGTCACCTTATGGCAATCAGAGGTGGAATCGATTGCCGAACGTCTAGAGACGCTGGATCTGTCGACGATCAATACCAACGATCGCCGCGAACTGCTGCATGTCTGGAAACAGTTGGCACCACACACGGACAAGACGGACTTCGACACGGCATGGAATATCGTCGAAGTCGGTTATCGCTCTGAACAGAATCATATTCAGCGGCATGAAGACCGCGATTATTATCGCCGCTGGAAGTTTGCCGACACCGGGGATTACCATGCCTGGCATCGCGATGGAAATGGATTGGCGGCCCATCCCTCTCCCCCCGGTGAATTCGCCGTGACCTCCGCCGGAGAGAAGATCATCACCGGCATTCAACCGGCGGGCGTTTATTCCAATCGGCTCTCCGAAAAGCATCGCGGAGTGCTCTCCTCACCCCGGTTCCATCTCGATCAGAAGTACGACATCTATTTCCGAACAGTGGGTGATCAGAACGCGCTCAACCGATACGCGGTTCAACATTATCCCCGATCGGGTACGGTCTACCCCGTGCATCGCATGAACAAGGGAGAGTGGCATTGGAGCAAGTTCGCCGTCGACTACTGGACGGGAGACGATATCCATCTCGAAGTGACAACTGCGGAGGATCAGCCGATCTTGACCACGGGTAACGAACGATCCTGGTTCGGGCTCCGCGAAGTTGTGGTTGTCGAACAGGGAACGGAGGCGCCGCCGGCCTACGACCTGGAATATCTGCAACCCATTTTCGCGGCCCTGAACGGCCAACCGCTGAACTCGTCGGCGGATGTCGCCCGCGCGATCCAGACTGCGGCGGAATCTGCTGTAACTTCCTGGCAGGAGGACAAACTGACGGACGCCCAGGCCTTTTTTCTCGATCACCTGCTCGACGCGAAGCTGTTGTCGAATACCCCGCAAAACGAACGACTGAAGCAACTGCTGACCGAATATCGTGACTTGGAACAACAGGTTCCCACGCCGACTCGGGTGCCGGGCCTGCTGGAAACAGACGTGGTCAACCAGCCCCTGATGGTTCGCGGCAATCACAAACAACTGAACGAGGAAGTCCCGCGCCGGTTTCTCGACGCAGTCGATGCCTCGCCGTACGACGACAACGACAGCGGCCGCCTCGAACTGGCTGAGGATACCGTCCGGGCCGACAACCCGTTCACTTCGCGCGTGATTGTGAATCGGCTCTGGCATTATGTCTTCGGAGCCGGGCTCGTCCGGACTCCGGATAACTTCGGTCAGTTGGGAGAACAACCAACTCACCCGGAACTACTCGATTTCCTCGCGACCCGCTTCGTCAACGACGGCTGGTCGATGAAGAAGATGATTCGACTGATGGTCACGTCCGATACCTTCAAACGGGCCGCCACTCCCTCCGAGATGGCGTTAGAGCTGGATCCGGAGAACCACTTCTGGTCACATGCCATGCTCCGTCGGCTGGAAGCCGAAGCGATTCGCGACACGATTCTCGCCGTCTCGGGGCAACTCGATCTCTCCATGTTCGGCCCCGGATACAAACCGAATCAAAGTGAAACAAAGCGATCTGTCTATGGTCTAATCAAACGCAACGACCTCGATAGCTTCCTGGCCACCTTCGACGCGCCGACACCATTCGCCACCAAAGGAAACCGTGATGTGACGAATGTCCCTGGACAATCACTCACGATGCTGAACGATCCTTTTGTCATCGAGAGCGCGAAGAAATGGATCCGCATGATCGAAGAGGAGTATCCGGATCTTCCAGCTGAGAAACGGATCGACCTGATGTTCGAGCAGGCGCTGGGTCGGCCTCCGACCGATCTGGAAAAAACACGATCTTTATCGTTTCTTAATGCAATCCAATCGGACTACCAGTCGCAGCGCACCGAATTTGCCCGGCTCGATGCGGAACAAACAGAACTCGAACAGCAGGTCGAAGCGATCTTTGCTCCCATTCGGGAACGATTGGTCCCTGGGGAAAGCTTCGGCGCGGACGATCTGCCGCAGCCGGTCGCGCTGTGGAAATTCGATGAAAACCCTCACGATGAAATCAGCGGACTCGAGGGAACGCTCCAGGGTTCCGCCCGAATCGAAGACGGCGCACTTGTCCTTGATGGTAAGGGATACGTTTCGACGGAAACGATCACGGAACGTTCACGAGCGAGAACGTTCGAAGTCTGGGTACAGCTCGCCAACCTGGAACAGCAGGGAGGTGGGGCCATCACCTTGCAACGGCAAGATGGAATCCTGTTTGATTCCATTGTTATCGGCGAGATCAAACCACGGCACTGGTTGGCGGGTTCCAACAATCATCACCGCTCGCTCCCGTTCGGCGGCGAGGAAGAAACCGTCGCCCTGACGGAACCGGTACACATTGCGCTGACCTACGAAGAAGACGGGACGATTCGAGCTTATCGGAACGGGGCGCCTTACGGCCAGCCGATCCAGAAGGGCCCCTTAATGCCTTATGCCGCAGACGAATCGAATTTCCTCTTCGGTCTCCGGCATTCACCGGCCGCCGGAAACCGATACCTTCAAGGTCGTATCTACGAAGCCCGGTTTTATGACCGCGTCCTGTCACCATCCGAAATCGAGGTGTCATCCCGTTCGCTCGGACAGTACATCTCTCCCGCGAAACTTCGCGCCGAACTGACAGAGGAACAACGACCTGAAGTGGAACAGCTGGAAGGTCGGATCCAAGAGATTAGAGCCGCGCGAAAAGCCCTGGGCAATGAGCCCGCCGAAGCGCAAGCATGGATCGACCTCGGACACGCCATCTTCAACTTGAAGAACTTTATCTACTACGAATAACTCTGGCATTGAACAACTAACGGCCTGCATAAATTGATTGAATCGAGGAAGTACTTTCTGTTTTGCGCGAATACAACGCTCCCGCGTTTACCCCGGCAAACCGAATCGCGTTCCCATTGCTTCCCGCTCATATGAAATACAAAGAGTCATCCCATGAATGAACCTATTTTCTCACGCCGTCATATGCTGCAAACTGCCTCTTCCGGATTCGGGATGCTGGCATTATCCGGTCTGATGAGCAGTCGCGCTTACGCAGGAACTGTCCTTCCGCAGCCGCATTTTCCGCCGAAAGCAAAGCATGTGATTCTCTGTTACATGTCGGGCGGGGCGTCGCACCTCGATACGTTCGATCCGAAACCGCTGCTCAACAAAATGCACGGGGAACCGATGCCGGTGAAGGTGGAGCGGACGCAGTTCAACAACAATGGAAATATCTTCGGATCGCCGTTTGAGTTCAAACAGTACGGGGAGAGTGGCTTGCCTGTCAGTTCTCTCTTTCCCCACGTGGCGGAAAGTATCGACGACATCGCCGTCGTCCGCTCCATGACCAGTTCCGTCAACGAACACGCGCAAGGCAACTTTTTCTTTCACACCGGTTTCCCGTTCATCGGTCACGCCAGTGCCGGGGCATGGATCAACTACGGCCTCGGGACGGAAAACGAAAACCTGCCCGGGTACGTTGTTCTCAAGAGCGGTCCGTCCGGAACGCCACATGGGGGAGTCGGGCTCTGGAGCAGCGGCTATCTGCCCGCACAGCATCAGGCCTCTCAGATGGTGATCGATCAACCCGAGCCTGTGCGGAATATTCGCGCTCACGAACGCGACGATATGCAGCGCAAGCGACTCGATTTCATTGCCGAGCTTGACCAGCAGTTTCTCGCCGACGCGAGCCAGGACGCACAAGTCGAAGCGGCCGTCCGCAACTACGAGACAGCCTATCGCATGCAGTCTGCTGTCCCCGAGATTTGTAACCTCGATGGCGAAACGGCGGCTACGCTGGATATGTATGGTTTCAACGCAGCCGATCCAATGACACGGCATTACGGGCGGCAATGTCTGCTTGCCCGAAAACTTGTCGAGGAGGGGGTACGATTTATTGAATTGACCTGTCTCCGCCAGAACGACAGCGACGGGCAGGTCGCGAACCCGTGGGATCAACACGGGGCCCTCGAAAAGGGGCACAAGAACATGGCAACACAGGTCGACCAACCGATCGGCGCGCTGCTCAAGGATTTGAAAGCGCGGGGACTGCTCAAAGAGACAATCGTGATCTGGGCGGGCGAGTTTGGACGCACGCCTTTCTCGCAAGGCTCCGATGGCCGCGACCACAATCACTTTGGATTCACCGTCTGGATGGCTGGGGGAGGATTCAAAGGAGGAACGGCGTATGGCGCCACCGATGAATTCGGCTACCACGTCGCCGAAAATAAATGCACCATCTACGACCTCTGGGCGACCGTCCTACATCAACTGGGACTTGATCACGAAAAACTGACCTACCGCTACAGCGGTCGCGACGTCCGCTTGACCGACGTGCATGGCAACGTGCTACACGACATTCTGGCTTAGGGTTGGTGCTTCAAGAAGGGTGACCCAGACAATCACGTCAGTGTTGTCTGGGTCACCCATTTTTTATCGCCTCGATCACTGATTTTTAAATGGCACCATAACCGCCGCCGCCGGGGGTTTCGATCTGGAGTTGGTCGCCCGGTTCAACATTGATCGCGAACTTGCCTCCGAGGTCAGTAAACTCAGTCTCATTAGCCTTCTTCAGTGAATTCTTACCACGCGCCCCTGGTTCGCCTCCCTTCAGCCCAAACGGGAGATACTCCCCGCGCCGTTCCGAGAGCATCGACACTTTCAACCCGCGCAGAAATTCAATACGGCGGATGATGCCATCTCCCCCCTTATGCTTGCCGCGACCTCCCGAGCCTTCCCGGATCGCGAACTCCCACAGACGCACAGGATACCGGCGTTCGAAAACTTCGGGATCGGTCATGCGGGTATTGGTCATGTGCGTATGCACGGCATCCGCTCCCGCCGCATCGCCCGTCGCGCCACTCCCGCCGCAGATCGTTTCGTAGTAACCAAAGGAGCCGTCACCGAAGGTGAGATTGTTCATCGTCCCCTGGCTGGCCGCGGCCAGTTCGAGCGCACCGAGCAGAACATCCACCACCTTCTGGCTCGTTTCGACATTTCCCCCCACGATGGCGGCACAGTCTTCGGGCCGTTCTTGATTGGGGGGATTGAGCATGCATTCCGGCAGTTGAATGGTGATCGGTTCAAGCACTCCGCTGTTGAGTGGGATATCCTCGTTAATCATACAGCGAAAAACATAGAGGACTGCCGCCGTGACAATCGCCCGGTTCGCATTGAGGTTTGTCGGCAGGACAGAGCCCGTGCCGGTGAAGTCGACAGTGGCGGTCTCTCCCTGCTTCCTGATTTTCACGCAGACGGGAGACCCGTCGTCCTGATGGTCGGTCCGTTCATAGACACCGTCGGGAAGTTGCGCCAGCGCCATCCGCATTTTCGCGGCGGCGGCTTCCTGGATGAATCGCATGTAGGCCTGCACGACGGGGCGGGTATACCGATCTACCAGTTCGAGTAACTGCACAGCGCCGCTCCGGTTCGCCGCCACTTGCGCGGAGACATCGGAAAGGTTGTCTTCCACCGAACGCGATGGATAAGGCCCGGACAACAATAAGGCTTTGAGTTCCGCTTCGCGTGATGTCCCCCGATCGATCAGTTTGAAATTGCGGATGACGACTCCCTCTTCGGCGAGATTGGTGGAGAAGGGGGGCATACTGCCCGGCACAATGCCACCGATCTCTGCGTGATGCGCGCGGCTCGCCGTGAGAAATAGCAGCTCACCCGATTTCTCATCGTGAACCGGTGTGACGACGGTAACATCCGGGAGATGAGAACCACCCCGATAGGGATCGTTCGTGACAAAGACGTCTCCCGGCGCGATCTCGGGGTTGTCCCGCAGAACAGACCGCACCGTCTCGCCCATCGCCCCCAGGTGAACAGGTATGTGGGGCGCATTGACCACAAGGTCGCCTGCGGGAGTGAAGATCGCGCAGCTGAAATCGAGCCGCTCTTTCACGTTCGTTGAGCACGATGTCATCTGCAACGTCACGCCCATCTGCTCTGCGATGGAGGCGAACAGGTTATTGAAAATCTCCAGTTGAACAGGATCCACTTCCGTGGCCGAAATTTCAGGGGAGGCGTCCTGACTGACATCTTTGATCAGCAGTTCTCCCTGCGTTCCGATTCTGGCGGTGAAACCGGGATCAATCACCACCGTACTCGTGGGTTCAAAAACAATCGCCGGTCCCGTAATACGGGCGCCGGGGTGGAGTTCCCGCCGATGATAGATGGAGGTCGTCTCCCATTTCCCGTTAAACAGGACAACCGTGGATTCGGAGGAGGCCAGTTCGATGTCCTGTTCTGCCACGCGCGGCCAATCGGGGCGCGGCATGCGTCCCACGACTTCGATGCGGGCGTTGACAACTTCTATCGGTCGCTCCGCGTGCTGATAACCGTACCGCTGTTGATGCAATTCACCGTAGCGAGTCGGATAGTCTGTTCCCGCTTCAGGTTCCGGGACGATGATCGTGGAGTCGACTCCCTTGTATCGCAGTTCCAAAGTACGCGTAGAGGGTAGTATCTGCTCCGGACGGACCCCTTCGGCCAGAACCTGCGCTGTGGCCTCCTGTTCGAGTTCGGCAAAGAGTTCGTCCAGCGTCGACTGGAATTCATCGCTCCACGGCGTCAGCAGCGCGCGGGCAGCGAACTGACGGACATCGGACACCCCGATACCGTAGGCGCTCAAGATGCCGGCATAAGGATGAATGACAATGTCGCGCATGCCGAGGGAACGAGCGAGCGCGCAGGCATGTTGTCCTCCCGCACCCCCGAAACTGACGAGCGCATACTCCGATGGGTCATAACCTTTCGCGACGGAGATATTGCGAATCGCCCGGACCATGTTCGCATTGGCGATCTGCTGGAAACCTTCCGCGAGTTCTTCCGGTGTATAGATTTTACCGAGAGGAGACGAGGCGATGCGGTCACAAATCTCCTGTAACTTCCGTTCAACGATTTCCAGGTTGAGACGAAAGGGGAAATACTCGGGCAGAATCTTACCGAGATACAGGTTCACATCGGTGACGGTCAGTGGTCCTCCCGCTCCGTAACAGGCCGGGCCGGGGTCCGCCCCGGCGCTCGCGGGACCGACATGCAATTTGACTCCGTCGAAATCACAGATCGAACCTCCCCCCGCGGCGACCGTTTCGATTGCGAGCATCGGTGCGAAGATACGAACACCTGCTTTGCGTGTTTCGAATTCGCGTTCGAAGTCACCATCGAAGCGTGAGACATCGGTGCTGGTTCCTCCCATGTCGAAGCCGATCGACTTCGGGAAGCCAGCCTGCAGACCGACCTCCGAAAACCCGACAACACCTCCCGCCGGGCCGGAGAGAATGCTGTCCTTACCGCTGAAGTGATCGGCATCGACGAGGCCGCCTGCCGATGTCATCAATTGAATTCGCGAATCCCCCAATCGCGCTCGCAGACTCGCCACGTAGTTCTGCAGGACGGGATTCAGATACGCGTCGACCACGGTTGTGTCGCCGCGGGAGATGATTTTGATCAGGGGTGAAAGATGGCTCGACCGGGAGATATTTTCGAAACCCACCTCGCGCGCGATCGACTCGGCCAACTCTTCATGCGCGCTGTTTGCAAATGCATGCAGCAGACAGATCGCGACAGCTTCGATCCCCGAATCCCGCAGTTTCCTCAACTGCTCCCGAATGCGATCCGGATCCGGTTCGCGGAGTACGTCCCCCTCGATGGTGATCCGTTCATCGATCTCCACCGCAGTTTCAAACAGGGGTTCGGGCTTTTGGATATTAAGGTCAAACAAGCGAGGGCGATCCTGATTTCCGATCAGCAGGATATCGCGAAAACCGGCGGTCG
>PABD01000027.1 GCA_002702685.1 Planctomyces sp. | reverse complement strand
CCCATCATCGCCCTGACCGCTAACGTGTCAGAAGAAGACCGCGATAAGTGTCTCCAGGCCGGCATGAATGATTACCTCCGGAAGCCGATTGATCAGACAGACCTGTTGCGGATGTTCGAAAAGTGGACGCGAAGCGAATCAACGAAGAGTTCAGCTGATTTAAGCATCCCACCATCGCAATTCCCCGCGCAGGCTGAACGCTCCATTAATGCTTCGGAACTCCTGCAGCGGTGCCTGCGGAACGTTGATCTCGCCTCTCGCCTGCTGACCGAATTACAAGCGACCGCCTCGGACCGGATGGAATCGCTTCAGCGATCCGAAAGCCAGGGCGACATGCAGGAACTGGCGGCGGCCGCCCATTCGCTGAAAGGCGCAGCGGGGATCCTTTGCGCTCATGCACTGTCAGCAGCGGCGGCTCAACTCGAACAGGCAGCGAAAGCCGACAAGGTCACCGATCTGGAACCACTGATCGAGCAAACGACGAGTCAGCTATCTTTGTGTTTAAACGATATTCCCCGTATCAGACAGCAACTGAAGCAAGAAACGACCTGAAACGGGACCATCCATTTTTCAACTGTTTTTTAGTGTTAGTAAAGGACAATTTCCCTCCTGCGCACCATACGTCAATTTTCGCGCGCTCAGGAACCAGAAGGACTAACTACTTTCTTCCGGAGTACAACGAATGTCTACTACAACTATAGAGTCGCGGACGAGTGATGAATCCTCGAGTGAGGAAAAGGCGTTTACAGCATTGATCGCAGACGATGATTCCATTGTCTGTCAGATCTTGAATTTCGCGCTGAGCCAGGTTGGATTTAAATGTGACGTAGCCCGTGATGGCGCAACCGCGGAACGCATGGTCTTTGAGAGGGATTATGACCTTGTTGTCGCGGACCTCGTGATGCCGAATAAGAATGGTCACGCACTGTCCGTAACGATTCTCGAACAGAAGGTGGAAACCTCAATTATCGTTCACACAAGCGTTGATCAGACGGCGATCACCAAGGATCTCATTTTCCGCGGCGTAGATGATGTGATTCTCAAACCGACGAACTATGAACTCTTGGCCTCCAAGGCCCTGCGTCTGGTGCAGCGAAAACGGGCGGAACGAGCGACAACAGCTGCCCCTTCGGAAACGGCCGCATCTGACAGCGATCAGTCTCCGCAGCATCCAGTAGTTTCCATGACCACCGAACCGGTCTCCGCCGAGGATGTCCAGCAGCGACTCCTTTCGGTCAAATCTCTATTCCCTCTCTCCGATACACCCTTCAAAGTCTACTCGCTCGCGATTCAGGATAAATGTGACACCCGTGACCTCGCCGAACTGGTGATGAAGGACGCGTCGCTGAGCGCGGAGGTCCTGAAAGTGGCGAGTAGCGCCTTCAGCAGTCCCGGCGGCAGTTCCGGTGACACAACGGTGGAGAAAGCCGTTGTCCGGCTGGGCAAGAAACAGATAGCAGAGATCGCCCTGAAGACTGGCGGTCGGCAGGCGCTTGCCGATCATCACATCCCCTGGATCGATCGCGATGTCCTCTGGCAAAAAAGTGCTTCCGCCGCGATGGCCGTAAAGATCATCGGTGAAAAGGCGGGCACCAACAATCCGCATGATTACCTTTCGGCCCTGTTTCATCCACTTGGCCGCATCATCCTGGCCACGCTCTATCCGAACCTGCACCGTAAGATCACGCGCGAAGCGCTTGAAACAGGTAAATCACTGGACGCGGTGGAGCTTGAAACCTTTGGGATGTCCTCTTTTCAGGTTACCTCGATCTGCCTCGCCGCCTGGAAGATTCCCACGAATACCACGATGACATTGCAGTATCTGGGTAAGAACCCGAGCGAATTAAGCGACTTACCGAGTCCGCTCCGGAAACGAGTCACGATCATCAAACTCGCGCGGTTACTCTCGCAGATCGCTTTAGGTCTCTGGGAAGACTTTGACCTGATCGACCTCCCTTCTTCGGAAGCCGTCAAGGCGCTACAGCTTCCGTCGGCCAACGAATTGATCGCGGCCATCAAAGCCCGTTATCTGCAGGAGCATTCGGTCCTCCACTCGTCCAAAGACAAAGCCGAAAAGCTAACGCCCGAGCGGATCAAGGGCATGATCACGTACTTTTCAGCCGGAGAGCCCGGCGCGGACTTATTGCTACCGCTTCTCTGTTCCTTCAACCTGCCGATCAAACTGGGGGCTCCGAGCCCTAATTCTTGCACGCTGATCAATGGACTGGATCTCACTTCAGACCAGGGACAGGACCTGGAGAAAAAGTACGATAAGGACAAACTGTTCGGAGTAGTTCCCCCCGGGAGCGAATCGTCCATCTTTCTGTCTGACCGGGAACTCCGCATGCCGGTATCAGTCATGGAGCTGCGAAAGTTCGCGAAACGTTGTCTGTGAAACCTCTGCCGATTCATGAGCGGCAGCGTTTCAGCAACCACCAGCCACTGCACGACCGGGTGGCTGGTGGTTGCTTCATTTTCTTTACCACGACTTTCGATAGATGCGGTATAAGGGTGGCTATGTATCGCCGCCCTTTGTAGTCTGCGTTACGAGGTCCACGAACGCCTTGGCGGTCGGCCCGTCATCGTGTTTCGAACTGGTGTAGCCGGTTGGCTGGTGGGCATAGATCGCGGATGCCGCGTGTGAGAGAATCACGTCCGTCTGCTTCGCCGCATCGGCAAGGCTCTGGTACGTCAGCAGCGACAACGCCCGGTGTCGGTTGACGGTCGCGTTGTGCTTGCTTGCGGTGTAGTTCCTCGCGCAGAAGACCACGAAGTACGACAGTACGCCGAATATCAGCAGCTTGCTGAGAGCCAGTTGTACGAGCAGCACATTGCTTCCCGAGGCGAGCGATTCCCGAATCCCCTCGGTAATGTTGAAGGGCCACTCGTGCGCGTAGCTCCGGAGGGCGAACTCGAACACTGCGGCACAACTCAGACCGGTTGCAACCAGCCAGGAGAACGCGAGCCAACCGGAATTCTTGGCTTCCTTGGCGAAATGCCCGGCCCGTTCGTGGATCGTGAAATCGGTGATGTTTTTCTTGAGGCTGTCTACAAGTTCGATCGTGGCTTCGCGTTCCGACTTTGCGGTCGTCAGCATTCGGTCAATCTCGCCCGAGAAGAGCGAACTGGCGATAGCGGCCTGCATCGCCACCTGAAATTGCTGTTTATTGAATCGGTCGACCTTGTTGATGAAAGTCGCCGAACGGTCGATGTCAAACTTGGCAAGGCGAAGTTCCTCAAGGAGTTCCAGCAATGCCCGCGCTGGAGTCATAAACTCGTTCGCACATTGTTCCGGAAGTGAATTAATGTATTCCGGTGCGACTCTTGCATACAAACGAACAGCTGGCTCCAGTAACCGTTTCGCGGCCTGAGCGTCGTCGCTCCCGTGCTTTTCTCGGAACGTCCGGAAAAGATCGGCGTCCAGTTTGTATTCCGAAAGAATCCGAAGCGTGTTTTTATCCCCTTCCGTTAGACTGCCCATCTAGTCCACGTCCTGTTCAGTGGGGGTAAATAGTTACAGCACCTTGAACAGGATACGCAGAATTTGCGGAAAGGATCAAGCGTCTCAGTTGTGGCGTGCGATTTCGCAGTCGCGACCGCCAAGGCATTCACACGAAAAATCGGCGAGCGGCTCTACCTTCGAAGGTCGGCGACTTCGATGGCAGGAATGAGACCTTAAGTGAGTCAGGCGTCGGCGGTTATTACTCAGACGGCAATGGCGGAACGGCTTGGGAATGGCACGGGGCGTTTTGATTCGCAAGAACTCACTTCACCTAGAACTTAGCGTGCCCGGTATTTAGTAATCCGAATTCCGCCGTTTCTCAGCAATGCAACGACTTGGAATCGATCGTTTTCAACGTCGGTTGAGTATTTTTACAATACGGATTCAATTGGAAGAAGCTTTGACACGGCAAAGAGGGCACGCTTTCGCATTTTGTGTCAGTCGGTCGACGGCATTCTGGTGATCCGTCATTCGTTCGACAATCACTTCGGTTGATGTCATCTTCACGCAAACAGTCCCGGCGCAGGCGACGTTTCTGCTATTTCCAGCCCCAGTCAAATCGATAGTTTGTGATGAAAGCCCCACATGATTCTGAGGCCGGAGTACTCCCGGGCGCAGGTGCTCGAGATCACGAATACCTCCATTGCACTGACGTGTGATCTGCGTACAAAGAACATTCGCACCGCTTACCCTTAAAGCTTTAATGACTTCATCGCGGGGATGGCTGTGTGTATTGCTCGTGCCAGCAGACACCACTGCGGTCGAGACTGATAGTACAGTTTCGTATAACCACTTTAGTTCAGTCCTCTTACTGTGCATCTTGCCTGCATGATGCGGAACAGAGAGCACGTCACATTGCTGTTTTTTTCCTATAAGTTTGAAGATTTGCTTCCACTGAGACACTTCAGAATCTGCGGCGAAGATGACGCAATTACTATTGGAATGTAGGAACAGCACAGCGCTTGTGGCGTTAGTGTTTAGAGTGCTTTGGGAAACGAGATTCTGAGCAGTGGACGGTGAGTAAGTCTCTAGTCGAATCGCCCCAGAATTGTCCTCCCATACTATCTGTTTGTTTCCAGTCACTTCAAGCCTGACCATTTGGTCATCTGTGATTAGTTCTTTTGAGTAAAGGTCCGCCAAACGTTTCCAGAACGCACTTTTGAGGAACTTGCTGTCCTGTACAAAGCAGTATTTACCAACTCTACCTTGGTACTCTCCCATAACCGACACAGCACCACCGATATGATCGTCGTCGCTATGAGAAATAATAAGCCGCTCTATGAAATTGATTCCTGCCAGCTTAAGAAATTTTAGTAGCAACATGTCGTTTTTCAGACCACAATCAATCACTATCGCTCGTTGATTACCAAGCATGATGACTTGACACGTACCTTGGCCCACATCGAGAAAGAAGATTTCCATTTGTCTCTCTTCGAACTAATGATTTATTTCCAATCGCCTTCGGGTAGCGTCTTCGATGAACCAATGGAATCGAGCAATTCCGCTTCTTTTTCGGCACTAAGCTGAGTCGGTTCAGAGATGCGTTTGATATGAACAATTCGCTTCAAACGAAAGCTGACTGGGTCACGAGTCACGACTGCTTCAAATGGCTGGCCGGACTTATATGTGATAAAATCATCAGCGTCGACTTGACTGATATTGATGCTTTCTCGATACCCATTATCCCATTCAATCTGAGATGGGTACGGACGTACCTGCCTAACTCGCCCGAATTGCGTCACCATCAATGGTGTATTGTTGCGGTAGACCGCAACATCGATGTTTGACGACAAAACTGACCACACTTTTTCCTCGTCGGCTGTGAATTCGAAATGGCGTTTGTGCAGCAAATCTTGGAATGCCGCATGGACACTGAGAGCCCAAGCTTCTTTGGCAGCGTCAAATGATTCACCGCGACCGACGAATCCACTGAATTCTTCGACGAGAAACTCACCAGTGTTTGGGATGAAGCTCGCTTGGCAGGGGCGTCGAAGTGGATACGTGAGTCCAGAAACTCTTAGCCGCGACATAACGGAGCGAGTGGCATCAGTGGCGAAGATATCGCCTAATCCCTCACTTTTCTGATTCACTACATCAGTGACGTATGCTGGAGGGGGCAAATACGGGGCGACGGCAAGTGGCATCTCAGGAGTTCTTTTCCTCGTTAATTGGATCGAATAGGTCAAGGGTAGTTTGCGAAAGGGCCGTTGTAAAACATTCACGCATGTAGTCGTGGGCAATGTCCATTCTTTTCCATACCTGGTCAAGAACAAGTGTGTTCACGTCGGACGACTGCTTATGCCATTCGAGCCGAAACCGAAGCACGGAAAGTTCCTCGGGTGCTGGCGTCGTCTGTAGACGCATAAACAAGGGACCGTCGTCAACCGGACAAGCAATTCGAAATTTTTGCTCGAAGGCCGAAATCGTGCCAAACGGCAACTCAGGCAAATCGGAGGCGTAAGGGAAATAGTCTTGCAGATCAATCTTTCCAGTGTCTGGCAAGGGGATATCGATGATGTCGAGGTAATGCAATGTTGCATGCTGTATCGCGCTAGGCTGAAAAACATCTACATACGCTTCCAGCTTCGGCTGTGCCGCCTGCCTTGCTTTGCCGTAGCTCGGAGTTTCTTTTGCCGATTTTAGAACATGAAATGATAACTTGTCGTCGCCCACCTGCAGTATGTGCGATCGCGTTTCGTCCCATTGTCGGAAGTGTTGTATGCGATCCCTTATCTGCAGGGTCCCCGACTCGTCATTCGGTGAGCTGGTATGTATCTCAAACTCTCGCTCGCGCGCAACCTCACCTTTGGGAAGTTCTTCGCGGAACGGTTCTAGGTACTTCTTCACGAGTTCGAGATCGAACTGCTGTTTCTGCTGGTTCGGCTCGAAATCGAGCGAAATCCACACTTCGACAACAGGTGGTTTATTGAACTTCATGATATTATTATCTCCATCCCGCATGCAGCGTGGAGGGCTCTACGAAACGGGCGCCGATGCATTTGAACGTTATTTTAAGTCGCTGTCAAACAATGACGTGGATTCCGCGTTGAGTCGCGGAGTACGTTAAAGACTCAGCTGAACTCAAAACTTCGCGAATCAAGGGGGCTGTGAGACACAGGAGGATTCTCATGCAAGTTGGCATTAACGCTCGCCGCTACAATCAGAAAAATCTCTTTGCCCGGCAGGACAGATAGGAGGCTGTATCCATTTTACGTGTGTTGATCAAAAACAATGAGCGTCGCCCCTTGGCGGTCGAAATAAAGGGATTTGCCAGATTTTTTTGAGCGAAATCGGTGAAATCAACGAAATAGAAAAGCCATTCTAAGTTTATATTCGGTAGATTGTCTCCTACGACAGACCTAATTTTCGCCTTTTCTGCCCCACCCCGCACCATTAGCGGGCAGGGGACCGTTTCCATTACCTGGTTGTCGAAGATCGGTCGAATCAGATTCGCTGCTTTGTTTCACTGCTGGACGTGTCATACGTCGTCCGGCGTTATCGTCGATCCTGGGGCATCTGGTGGCCTCAGAGAGTAATCGGCCGGTTTTGTAGTTTTTTAGCGTCCATCTCAGCAACCACCGGCCCGAGCTTCCGCACGAGGTCCGGCAGGTCATCGAGTCGCACGATTGCCAGCCATTCGTGCTTGTTCCGCCGGTGGCAGACGATGGGCGTGTCGGTGTCCTTCTTCTGGAGCATCGCCTTCTTGATCGCCGGATACAGGCTGAGCGCCTCGACCCGCTTGCACTCAACGTGAATCCCGTCGATGAACACCACGTCGTCATCGCCTTCCGTGCCACTGTACTGACGCCGTCGCCGCGCATCGATCGGGAAGATTTCCCGCAATTGCCGCGCGAGTTCCCGCTCGCCCTTCTTCCCTTTGAGATCGCTGTTGATCGCCATCTGTCGAACTTCCTTCCTGCACTGCTGGTTGTGTCTGCTGCTGTCGTGATCATCACCCCGAGTCGGAAAGTCTCGGAAACATCCCCGCCCGGGCGCGTAGCACCGGGCGGAGCCCGCAAGGTCAGTAGGCCAACCTCCCCCGCTGTGCAGCCACCTGCTGCAACATGTCGTACAGTTGAGAGACATCGGCCTGGCTAAGTCCGGCCACATTCGGGAAGAACGCGTTCACGCTGTAGCTGCCGTTCTGCCCGCTGTTCTGCTGGGTGGCTGGGTCGACATAGGAGCTGTCGCCCGACATGCCGGTGAACAGTGGCGCGACTGGCTGTGACAATCGGGCGAGTTCCCCCTGCAAATACTGGATCTGCCCGACCACGTCCCGCCGTTGCCGGTAGGTGTCGAGAACCCCGAGCTTCTGCGTCAGCAGGGCAATCGTGTTGTTGATGGAAGCCATTTGTCCTTCGCGAGTGTTCATGAACTGACTGAGGAGGTTGAGGCTCTGCCCGAAACAACCTGCTTGACCGGAGTCCTCGGAGCGATGGGCAGAAATAGCCTTTGAGATGTCAGCTACAATGCGTCGCGGGAAACCGCTCTCGCGAATAGGAGAGATCTTGGTCGGCGCTCGGTATTCGGGAAATTTTTCGTGGGTGTCACTGACACCACCAAGGCGGGAAAAGCGATGTTTTTTAGAGGTTTTCAGCAGGGAGCCTAAGACGCGATTGAGCCTATAAAAACCGGGGTTTGGGGCGTTTTTTCCGGTTCTCTTGCCTTCATTACGAGTGCGTCGCTCTACCAACTGAGCTACAGCGGCATGGTAGTGCACCGGTGTTCCCCATTTCGGGGGCTTCTCGTCGTGAATATATCGTACGATCGCTGGTTTCTCAACCCGGAAGAGGGACTTACGACGATCAGGTTCGCGGATTCCTGCAACGGTGACCGGGCCATAGGGAGATGGGTCTGCCGGATGTTTTCGTTGGAGAAGTCTTACGGCCGGCGCCACCGTTAAAGTCCGTCCGACCGGAGTCTTTGAGTCGCTAAAAATGTCACATGGAGAGGAGTACCTCACCCTCAATTTGACGTGTATGAGAATAAAGGGCAGATTCTTTTAGTACAGGGTGGTTCGATGACAGGAGAACTTCAGGGAGGAAGAAGGATGCAGCCATTTATGCTCCATAGCCAATAGTGCTGCGCGCTCGATTCATTTACGCGAGAGCTTGGTAAAGATAATGACTGCATCTCACCAGAGGCTGAAGACAGGGACGCTTGGATTCCTGGCCGTGGCGATGGTACTGACATTCGCGCCGGCGGATACCAACGCGGAACCGGGAAGCATATGCCCGCCCGGAACTCCTTGTCCGATTGAACGCGATGCCGCAACCGCGCCGGTTGAGAACTCGCTGGCGGGTTTCATGGGGCATCTTTTCGATACCTCCAGTTACCCGGCCCGTTGGAATTGCGGAGAATGGACAGCGCTCGAAGGCTGGCTGCATATCGTCTCCGATGTGGGAATTTTTCTGGCCTACTTCGGCATTCCCATGACGCTCCTCTATTTCATTCGAAACCGTCGCGATGTTCCTTTCAACGGGATCTTTGTTCTCTTCGCCGCTTTCATTCTGTTCTGCGGAACGGGTCATCTGCTGGAAGCGGTCATCTTTTACTATCCCATTTATCGAGTAGCGGGTCTGTTGAAACTGGCAACCGCGATCGTGTCGCTGATCACATTTGCTGTGCTCTTTAAATTGATCCCCAAGGCGCTTGAGCTTCCGGGACTGGTGACGCAAAACGAAATGCTGCGGCAGGCGGACGCCACCAAGTCCGAGTTCCTGGCGAATATGAGTCACGAGATCCGCACGCCCTTAACGGCGATTCTCGGGTTCAGCGAGGTGCTGCAGGATAACGATATCAGCCCGCGCGAAAAACAGAACGCGATTCAGACAATTCACCGTAACGGGTCACACCTGTTGGCGCTCATCAACGATATCCTTGACCTTTCCAAGGTTGCAGCGGGCAAGCTGGAACTCGAATATTGTCGGACAAACCCGCGTCACATTGTGGAAGAGGTCGTTGAACTCCTCTCGGAACGAGCCCGCTTACGTCATCTTGAACTGGTGGTCTCCTACGAAGGCAAGATTCCAGCTTTGATCAACACCGATCCGACCCGGCTGAAACAGGCACTCGTGAATCTGGTCGGCAACGCGATCAAATTTACGGAACATGGTAGGGTCGAAGTCTGTCTCCGTTATGAGAGCGTTCACAATAAACTGATTTTTGAAGTCATCGATTCGGGGATCGGCATGACTCCGGAGCAGGTGGAACGTATCTTCCGTCCCTTCGGTCAGGCGGATTCTTCAACGACACGCAAATACGGCGGCACGGGACTCGGGCTGACCATTACCAAAATGATCGCCAATATGCTGGGCGGTGACATTACCGTCTGCAGTGAATTCGGTGTCGGATCCCGGTTTCATTTCTGGATGGTGGCCGAGGTTCTTGACCATGAGAACGAAGAAACTGCCCCCAGCCCTCGACCCGGAAAAGTAAAATCCAGTACGCGGCGCGGCGGACGGATTCTGCTTGTGGAGGATGGGATCGATAACCAGCGGCTGATCTCGTTCCTGTTACGGAAAGAGGGTTACGAGGTCGATATCGTCGCCAATGGTAAGGAAGGGGTCGAGACCACGGTGGCGGCCTGGGAGGCATCGACGCCCTATGATCTTGTCCTGATGGATATGCAGATGCCCGTGATGGATGGGTACACGGCCAGTCGGGAACTGCGGGCGAAAGACTATCCGGGGCATATTGTCGCCATCACCGCTCACGCGATGAAGGGGGATGAAATGGCGTGTCGGGACGCGGGTTGTGATGGCTACCTGACAAAACCGATCGACCGCAAGGCATTGCTCGAAGCGATCTCGATACGGCTTCAGGAATCGCGTTTTGAGAACCAGCCTGAATCTCAGCTGGCGGACGCCTGATTCGCCCGTTTCATAAACGAGCCCCGCAATACTTGCAGTGGATGGCGTCGATATCGTGTCCCTCCGCCATGCATTCCGGGCAGACCTGTGTGGTGACTCCCTTTTTAGTCGCCTTCGCCAATTCCGCCGAGACGATGCCGGTGGGAATGATGATGAAGCAATAGCCGAGTATCATCATGAAGGAGGCCAGGACCTTGCCGATAATGGATTGCGGCGCGACGTCGCCGTAACCAACGGTGGTCATCGTCACGATCGCCCAGTACATGCTCTGTGGAATCGAATCGAAGCCCGGATTGCTCTGCCCCTCAATGAGATGCATGGCCGAACCGACAATCACGACGGCGATCAGCACGAACGTAATAAAGACGGCCACCTTGGATCGCGCCGTCCAGATGGCCTGCCGGAGTGCCGTCGCCTCGGAGAGCATGTTCGCGAGTTTGAAGACACGAAAGACTCTCAACAGACGCAGGGCGCGGATGACCGTCAAGCGCGACAGCGGATCGACGCCCAGAATCTCCATCAGGTAGGTCGGCAGGATCGACAGCAGGTCGACTGCACCATAAAAGCTGAAGATATAACTGAGTCGACGCTTCGCACAGGCAATCCGCGCGATGTATTCAATGGTGAACAGAATCGTGAAGAACCACTCGGTGCCGTCGATAAGCATTTTATAACGGTCGTAAATCTCCTGAACACTCTCCAGCATCACCACCGCCACACTGAGGACGATCGCGATCAGCAGTACGACATCAAACAACTTCCCCGCCAGCGTGTCGGCCTCGAAGATGATCGTGTACCACTTGTCGCGCCAGCCTTCGGACGCGTGTGGGGGCTCGTCGGCGGAGTTTGCTGACACGATTACAGTCCGTTAACTTCGAATCCTTCGCGGTAATTACGGCGGATCAGCTGGTTGGCTTCGGGCAGGTTGGTGACTTCCAACTTGTCGGCATCCCACTCCAGCTTCTGTGTCGGGAACCGGTTCGCCACGACGCCCAATAATAAAGCTTCCGTCAAAGGACCGCCATAGCTGAAACTGGAGATCGTCGTATTCTCGCCGAGGCAGGCATCGACCCACTGATGATAGTGGTTCTTGATCTCGAGCGGTTGCATCTCGATCGGAATTTCCTGTCCGCCGACGAACATCACCGGATTGGCGACGTGCGGGAGGAGGAGTGATCCCCGCTCTCCCAGGAAGAGTGCGGCCTGGCCGGGCAGCTCGTAATCTTTCGGCAAGTCGAACTTCGAGACATCGGGAGGGACGAGCGCACCGTCGAACCAGGTCCAACGGAGAGTGTCGGTGGTGAATTCTGTTCCGGGGAATTCGTATTCGCACATATTCTGCTCGGGATGTCCGACACCGGTCGGCTTACGACAGGTCGTCTTGACCCAGTTGGGCGCGGTGAGTGCGAGCGCTCGGAAGGGAGTATCGCAGATATGCACTCCCATATCGCCCAGCGTTCCCGTACCGAAATCGATCAGGCGACGCCATTGCCCCGGATGATAAACTTCTTTCTTGTAGGGTCGCTCTTCCGCGGTGCCGAGCCAGAGATCCCAAGCAAGAGAAGCGGGAACCTCATCCTTTCCTTCGAACGCGGGTCCATCATATCCCCAATTCTTTTGCGACCAGACGTAGACTTCGCTGACTTTGCCGATGATTCCTTCCTGGATGTACTGGGTCGTTCCGCGGTATTGCAGCGATGAGGAAACCTGAATCCCCATTTGCGTCACGAGTTGCTTCTGCTCGGCGACGAGTCGCAATTGGCGCGCTTCGTAGATTTCGTGAGTCAGCGGCTTCTGGCAGTAAACCGGCTTGTCGTGATTGAGCGCTGTCATCGCGGCGGGAGCATGAGTATGGTCCGGAGTCGAGACGACGACGGCGTCAAAGTCCTGCGCCATCTCGGCGAACATCTGGCGGTAGTCCTGGTATGTTTTGGCGCTGGGGTGCTTCTTCGAAGCCTCGGCGAGACGTCCGGCGTCGACATCGCACAAGGCTACCACTTCCACTCGGGGATGCGACGAAATCTGCGCGAGGTCAGCCCCGCCCATTCCCCCGACGCCGATATGAGCGGTACGCAGTTTCTTGTCTTCAGCGGCCACGACCTCTTTCGACTGGGCGAAAGGAAGCGCGGTTGCGGAAAGAGCGACACCTGTTTTCAGGAGATCGCGGCGACTGAGGTGGGAAGAAAATGGCACGAGGACGGTCCTTTGAGGCGGGCGGAGTGGAGGCAGGGTGAATGTGCATCTGAACGTCGTTCATTACAACACATTATTACAACATTACAACACAGTGGCAGGGTGTACTCAAGGGGTGCCCCGGATTACGGTCGCCGGTGTCGGGCGTCGGGGCAGTGGACTGGCTTGATTTTCCCCTTAACCGATCAGGCCTTCCGGGTTAGGATTACCTTCAACAGTGATTTATGCCGCATAACCTGCACGCCTCCAGACGAGTGATACCGCTCAGGAAGACCTGCTGATGTCCACGACCCCGATCACCATCCTTCGAATCATCCTGTCCACGACCCTGCTGAGCCTCGTCGGCAGCTTCGCCGTCGCGCAGGATTCCCTAGTCGAGCCCGGAGCAGAAGCGACGCCGGGCTATATTCCGCCCGGTGATGTCGCCTCCACGCGTATCTCGTTCGAACTCTTGACCGGGGCCGGGGGGCAGAACTTCACCGCGCGGCAGTGGTATGAATTCTTCGAGGAGCTGCAGATTCCCTTACAAATCCGGCAGGCGGTCCGTGAGACAGAGCCGTCGATCTCCGAAGAGGTCCGGAACAAAGTCCGCCAGATTCATGTTGTGGCGATTGTTGAAACGGACGGGAGCCTGAAGCTTCCCACCGGTCGCGTCAAACTCAGCCAACCCGAAAAGTTGAAGACGTGGATTGATGGACTGCGCGAGTACGGAGCACAGGGCGATCCAGAAGGGAAGCCGCTTTGGGGTTTGTCGCAAGCGCAATATGATTTCGTCCGGTCCTCGCTGGCGAAAGAAGTCACGACCGACCTGAAAGGGATGACGTTCACCAAGGGGCTCGTTTCATTACCGCTGGGTGAGGACCTGCCCGTTGTCCTGACTGACGAGGCGAAGGCACTCATGCGGGAACCGGAAAATCGCGAACAGAAATTCTCAGAAGATCTACGAGGCATCAGTCTGGGTTCGTCGCTGGCGATTTTCCTTCGCGATTTCAATCTCAGTTTTGAACCACAGCGATTGCCGAACGGAATGGTCGTCCTCAGCATTCAGCTTCTCGAATCGGCCGAGACGCCCTGGCCCATCGGTTGGGAATGGGAAGGTTACCCCAAACAGATCGCTCCCAGCTTCTTTGGACTGACCACAATTCGCATCCAGGAGTTCACGCTCACCAAGTTCATCGAATACATCGAAGAAAACACGGAGATACCAATGGTCTTCGATACACTTGCTTTTCGCGTGATTCAACTCGATCCGGACGAAATCAATGTGACAATTCGTCCCGACAAAACCGCGTGGAATCTGTTGCTGAACAAAGGGCTGATTCCGCTGCGGATGCGCGCGGAGCGGCGCTTGGATGAAGCGGGGAAACCGTTTCTGTGGGTCGTACCCACAAGCACACTGACGCGGCAACGTTTGAAGGAAATCGAGGCTGGCAATGACAAGCAGCCTGCTGAACCGCGGACGAAGTCCGAACTGGGCGGGGAAGGCAATGTGCTGAAATCGCTCAGCGCGCCATCGGTACCGGAGTAAACATCCACGCACTCGAACGGGACCGCGCGGTTGGAGTTGCTGCCCGCATTGTGTCACCTTCGTGCAGACGCAGGGCCCGATTCGGTTCCTGTCCTGCCAGCAGTTGAATCGTCGACTCCTCGGGCTGGGCCAACCTGGTGGGTGCTCCCTCAGCTGGAGCCGACTCCGTGGACGACCATTGCCAGGGCTGTGCATCGATGGACTGAGTCGGTCGTGCCGTTCCATTCTCCGATGTCACCGGTACGATCGTCTGGCTGGTGATTGGCTGATGCGTGTACAACTCGGGAAGCAGGGTTTCGTCGATCGGCCCTTTGTTGTACATCCAGCGATAGTAATCAACGTGCCTTGGCCGCGGTGGCTGGTGAGAATACTTGTCGAGCTGGAATGAAAACCGGTTCAGGCCATTGTAATCCGGGCGCAGGTAGACGATTTTGTCTCGCCCCCGGTGCATGCAGCCCGACGACGCCATCAGACAGATTAAAATTCCGCAGCAGATCAAACGCATCTGCTTTCCCCCCGGAAAAGTGGTTGGCCGTCGACCTGCGGCTTTCAATCGCCACCGAAGGTCGGGCTCATTCGCGACAGTAGTCATCGATCTTTCGTCTTCATCGATGCGCGGCGCGCATGCAAAGTGGCAGATCGATCATTCTCTTTATCGGCCACCTGCAGAATCGTTATTAACGTTAAAACCGATAAAGTTTACCTGGTTTGCGAATACCTGTTCCGGACAGGGGGCCGGATCATAAACAGGGCCTCAGGGAGCTACCCAATTCGCTGTCCGTTTGCCTTCTGCATCCCATTTAAATAGCGCGCGAAGGGAACCCGACTGATCGATGCGCAGCCAGTCGATCGATTGCAGCGTCGTTTCGATCAGCACGAACAGCTGGCGACCCGGTTCGACCTCTTCGCGAGTGAGGGGCCGGCCAGCAAGCTCGGGAGGCAGGTTACTGGATGGTGCGGCTTCGATCGTACCGGGAGCGCGGAGAGCCCGGTAAAGGTTGAGGCTGGCCGGAGCACTCGCGTTCCAGAATTCATTCGCGAGTGCGTCCCCCTGATGGAGCTGGGTTATCCCCGTCACGCGAACCTGCACTCGCCGGCCGGGATGATAAAACAACCAGCTCGTGCGTGGGTGCTGTTGCAATTGGGCTACCTTGGGGGACCGCAAGTCTGTGTGGCAATACAGCGCAAGCTGCGCGGGGGCGAACTTTCGGAGCACAACGGTGCGGAGCTCGCAGCCGTGGGAACCGGTCGTTCCGAGAACAGGAAGTCGCCAGGGATGATCGGGCTGAGACGGGGCGTGTTCAAGCTCGTCGAACACGTCCGCAAGAATCTGATCGAGAGAATGCAAGTCGTCGATGGCGAACGCCCTCCTTGTCGGATCGCGACTGGCGCGGAGAGATGTGAAACAGGTGACGAGGATTCGAGTGGCGGAGAGGGGGCAACGGGGAATCGGCGGAATTATATCTGCGGCTGCGGTCACATCAACAAAAGAATTGATGGATGGATAATGCGTGGTTGCATTGCGTGGAGCACACGGCTTACTCGATCTGCTCGCGAACGCTTTCCAGGGATCCCCGCACCTTCTCCAACTGTTCGTCATTAACGGTCAGTGGATCGAGCTGTCGGTAGAGCTGTTTGCCGATGGTGATCAGCTGCCGTTCGACGGGAGACCGTTCCTCTTTCATGCTCAGCTTTTCAATTTGAGCTTCGATCTCGCCACGCGACTGATCAAAAAAGAGGGTCCACTCCTCTTCGGTGGCTTCCAGTGCGATCAGCTGATCCATCTCGATCATGATCTGGTTGAATTCGCGGTAAACCGACGGTCCGTAGTCGCGTTCGGGAAGATACTTGAAGATACCCGCGGCGATACAGATGCAGAGAATGGTTACGAGGACCGGGTGCTCTTTGAGTTCCGCGAGGACCGAGAATTTTTCTTCCCCATCATCGCCGTCCCCAATCTTGTCGGCGAAATCGCTGATCCCCTTGGCCGCCTGTCGAGTGCTGGCGCTGGGAGCGTTGTAGCGCTCCGCATCGGTGCTGGAGCCGGCACGGGATGCGGCTGCCGGACGGCGGCGGGTCCGTTCTTCGTGCCCGTTGCGAGTGCTGTCATCAAGACGGCGCGATTGCAGTGCCCGCTGGTCGAACTCGGCCATGGCCTCTTCGGCGACTTTGCTGATTCCACTTTCACCGTACAGATTCGGCGATCGGGATTTGCGGTTGGCTCGCGGACCGGCTTGTGAGTCACGTGCCTGGCGGCGGCGGTTGGATGCGGGTGTGCGGGTTTTTCCCGCAGTCGACGTTGCGGGGAAAAGCCCGCCGATCGATTTTGCCGGCAGCAGCATACCTGAGACAGCATCACGAATCTGGTCCTCAGGTGACAATTGGCCACTCTGAGCCAGATCCTTGATCTGCTCGAAAGGAACGGGGCCGATTTCCTCGCCGTCCCGCTGGTAATACCACTCATTGATCATTCAAAAGAACTCCGCCGCCGTTGCGCTGTTCGAACCCACCCGGATGAATATTGTATGATGTAGATAACGAAAGGTGAGCGCAAAAAGAGTTTCCCGAATATGTCAAATTCAGCAGACATTGGCAACTGGCCAACCTCGATTCCACCCGAGGTTTCCGGAATCTTGTTACGCCACATGCCAAGTACATGCCATTTGATCAGTCATTATATGCACTGATTGATGAAAATCAGCTTGGATAATCCAAATTAGGAAAAGAGTTTCAATCAGGGCTGAATCAGTAGTTGCGGTTTCCAAAATAGCGGTCTACAATCACAGGCTGAATTATCAACATCTCACACACCTTGATAGTTCAGTGGTTTTCGTTTGAAGTTTACTTATCCATTTTTTTGACACGGACGAAAGAGGCTGCAAAGGTCAAATGAAAGCTCAAAAAAAATCACACACTCAACTCGCTCGTCGTGAACGTCAGATTATGGAAGCGATCTACAATCTGAAGGAAGCTTCCGTATCGGACGTTCTAAAACAACTTCCTGATCCTCCCAGCTATTCTGCCGTGCGAGCGATGATGCGGTTGCTGGAAGAAAAAGGTCACCTCAAGCATCGTCAGGTCGGTACCAAATACGTGTACCGTCCGACCGAGTCGAAAGAGCAGGTTCGTAAGTCGGTCCTGAAGCATGTCGTCAGTTCGCTGTTCGACAACTCGACCGAAAACGCGTTCGAAGCGCTTCTGGATATCTCCAGCAGCAACTTGAGCAAGAACGAACTGAAGAACATCGCCTCGATGGTCGACAGTGCCAAGGCTAACGCGAAGTAGCATTCTCAGGGGATAATCAGTCCGAAACGCGGACCTACCCTGTCACTGATACAACGTCATTGTTGCAACAAAAACAAAAAAGCGTGTCCTCAGTCGCCATTCATTGCGACCGATTACACGCTTTTTGTATGCGCTGCCTCTGAAACAAGCGGCCGCAAGGGCCCACTTATTTTATCGAGGCTGTGGCTGTCGCCCTGTCAGCATCGGGCGACTTCGGCTCCAGATTCACGAGCGGCTCAGTATTCGGGGCGACTTTCAGGTCTCCCGGCGGATAGTCTTTGAGGTAATCCACTCCTGATTGAATCCAGCCATCCTCGAACTTGTTCGACAGGTTCCCGTCGGTCAGGATGAACCTCACCATCGGCAGTGTCAGTGCGTAAGTCTGTTTGACCTGAGCGGCGTTGTTGTTCATCCCTGCGCGAGTCGTTCTCTGCAGCAGACCGATACCATCTGACTTCTCCCTCGCGTTGAGCGGGTTGTAGGCGAGGTATACGTTGACGAAGCAGATGCCCCAATGCGACAGGAACTGCGGGGGGACCTGGTTGTTCTTGCTGGCATAGGCATCGATACGGCTGTTCCGTTCCTTCGCCATTTCGACGGAGAGGTTCAGCAACTCATACGACAGCAACTCGAAGTTGATCTGCATCGCGGCAGTCATGGGAACCCGACCGAGTGCATGCGCCGCCTGTGAGCGAACCATGTAATGCCGGGTCGGATCGGAAAGAATGACCGCCAGAGCATGGACGACGAATGGTTTTCCGGTTTCGTCCGTATCGACATCGCAGACCGTGAGGGTCCTGATCAGTTCGCGCTGGTACCACCAGAAGTCTGCTTTTTTCAGCAGTTCATCGATGCAGACCTGTGCGATTTTCTGGCGAATATTCTTGGCGAAACCACCGTATTTCAAGCCCTTCTGGAGGGAGCGCATCAAACTGATTTTGACCGCCTCTGCCTGCTCGTCCGACATGACATGCTTGACGGCAAGTTCGACAGCTGCACGGTACGGGATAGGAGCAACGTTATTGCGGGCATCGCCCAGTTTGAGATCGAGGTCCGACAACAGGGTGGCAGCCTGAATTCGCACCCGATAATTCTGCTTGAGCAACTCTTCGATCAACGGCAGCATCCTCGAATAGACCTGCTCCCGGTATTGCTGAGCGGAAGTCGGCGTCATGTTCTCGCCGATTTTGTAGACGAAATAGTAATAAATGCGTTCGAAGATCTCATTGACTTCGTCCGACTGCTGATGTTCTTTCACCGTCAGCGAATACAGCATCTGTTTGAGGGATTCGTCAATCACCTTCATCGATTCAGGGTCACCCTTGCCCGACTTGAGAATGTCACTCAAAGTGGAGGTATTCGTCCGGCGAAACTGCTCGTAAGCCTTGTTGTCCGTCAGTTCTGTTTCGATCTGCTGCGACGGGTGGACTTCACCACTCGCGAGCGCGTCGGAAGCCAGTTGCTCGTATTGGGGCGAATCGGGTTCTTCCGGAACGGCTCCATTCTGGTCCGCGCCTCCCCCGCTCGTCGCGGAGCGCAATGGGCTGTTGAATCCCTCGAAGAAGTTGCCGGATTCCTCCTGAGCCGCGATCGACGACGGCACGGTTCCCAGAAAGGTCAGTGCGGCAACAACGGCAAATGTGCGGAAGGAGAACGAATTTAGACAGGGCATAGTGTGAACGTCATGTTTCATGGTGAGGTCTGCGGGTCTCGAGTGGTAGGAACACCTTGACCGGTATCAGGTCGACAGCAAATTGCGATAAAGGCGAAATGCGTTGAAGGCCCGTAAGACTTGTCTATGGAACAGAAACAGTTGCGAGGAGTAACTGTTTCGATGTGATCGGGTGAAGATATCTTCGGCACGAATTTTATTCGAGCGACGGTGAATGCAACCAGAAAAATCTGAGGGTTAGATCTGAAGGCAGCCCCGGAAATGGAAGCCGATTTATTTTGAAAATCTCAGGAGAATCGGCGTTGAGCCCGACGGCTTTTACTACGACGTAAAAATGACCAATGATGGACGAATGCGAGGTGGTAATTGATTCCACCTACGGATGATATCGCCCGCGGTTCAATTTTACGCCGCCGAAACGGCGTCCGTCCTGAACAGGTTTCTCTTCAAAAAACGGTCGCAACTCGGCGACCTGACGTTCAGGAAACGCCGTTTCTATCATATCTTGATTGTTAACGCCTGGCCCACATAAATCCTGATACTGCCTACGTTATCACCCTTTTTTCGTAAGTGTCAAGCACGATCTGTACCAGCGGAACCTCTCCCGCCGCAATTTCTGATACCTTCCTCAGCACCCGTGCGGTCGCTACAACAGGTACCGGCCGGTCTTAGTGACTTCCGAGACAAACCCCCGATCCGACCTTCACCCCGAATGGAAAGGGAGCCTCCCGTGACAATTCTCTACCATGATGCCATTTTTCAGAAACACCAGACCGGTCCCCATCCGGAATGCCCCGCGCGGTTGAAGGCGATTGACGCCCGCCTGGGGGAGTCCGGACTGCTGGGAAAACTGCCGCGAGGTGAGATCTCGCGGGCGACTCATGAACAGATCGGACTGGTGCACGACGACGACTATCGCCAGCATCTCTACGAGACCGCGGAAGCCGGGGGCGGGCGAATCGAGGCGGATACGGTGGTCAGCTCCCTCTCGTACGAGGTTG
>PABD01000026.1 GCA_002702685.1 Planctomyces sp. | reverse complement strand
TGTTGACTCATTGGAAGGTTCCTTTCAGCGAGCAGGAGATGCGAGACGAAGGGAGCCGGCGGATAAGGTTTTAGCGCCAGCAGCTTCTTTTACCACAACGATATCTACGCAAACGCCGTACCACTGCCAACTTCCTGAACCCCTCGGGAAAACCCTTAGTTTCAGCGATCTCGCTGAAACTCTGCTGTGAAACGTTCGACCTGTCTGCCTGTTGAGCGACCACCATTTTTTTTCCGGTTCGAAGGGGCGCAAAAAAAGGCAGGTCTGAATGACCCGCCTTCACTATGGGTTCGGACGCACCGTTTCAGTTAAATTCCGCGTGCGATTTCTGCCAACGTTCAAGTTCCGCTTTCAGTTTTTCCACTCGTTCTTCCAACTGGTGCAGTTCGGGTTCGAAACCGTCGATTTCCCCGGCTTTCGCGCGGGTTTCCAACGTCTGCGCAAACGTTGTCAATTCGAGTGCATCAAAGTTCGAACACAACCCTTTGATGCTGTGAATTGACCTCGCCAGTTCTTCCTGGTCCCCGTTCCGGTAAGAAGTCTTCATGCTCTCAATCAATTCGGGGCTGTCCTCGAGGAAAAACATAACCATGCTGTTCAGTAGATGGATATCTCCTCCTACGCGGGCCTGCGCTTTCTCCATATCAATCATATTCTTTGGCTTCCGACTTTCTGGTGCTGGAATCCGGGAGCTATCGCTTCCCACCACTGTCTTGCTATTATCTGCTGAGTCTCGTATTGTTCCGCGCTGGATCTTTCGTACGGGACTCGTATGTTTCTCGACCAGGCGGATCAACTTCATGGCGTCGATCGGTTTGGAAATATAATCGTCCATTCCCGAGCGAAGGCATTTCTCTTTATCGTCTTTCATGGCAAACGCGGTCATTGCCACGATGGGAATGGATCTACCGAGTTCCTCTTCGTGTTCGCGAATGACCTGCGTCGCTTGAAGACCGTCCATCGTGGGCATTTGAACGTCCATCAATACGATATCAAAATCACCATGACGGTTAATAATATAATCCACCGCCTCGCGACCATTGTTGGCAATGGTCGAGTTGTGTCCTCGCTTGTTCAGAATTGCCTTGATGACCTTCTGGTTAGCCGGTGTATCTTCTGCCACCAGGATATTGAGCGAATGCGGCGCCTTCTCGTATTTCTGGAGTCCGTTCGCTTTAAGCGCCGGTCCCTTGAGTACGGTCATGATCGCATTCAACAGATCGGACTGGGAAACAGGTTTTTCGAGAAATGCCGCGATCTCCATCTTGGCGGCACGTTCTCCGAAAACGCGTTGGTCGGCAGAGGAGAGCATCACGATCGTCGCGGAATTCAGCAGGCTTTTCTGTTTGGCCTGTTCCAGAAACATGAACCCATCCACCTCGGGCATCATCGCGTCGACCAGCAACAGCGGATACGGCGTGTTCTGATCACGGGCACCCTCGAGAACTTCAAGGGCCTCCTGAGCCGAACTGACCAGCTCCGGTTTCATCGACCAGTTAGTCAGCATCTCTTTCAGGATAATCTGATTCGACCGATTGTCGTCGATAATCAAGACAGGGAGATTTTCCAGTTCCGATACCCTCACCTTGGCATTCTTGAGGACCGGATCCGATTCGTCCGGGATTGCCTGCAAGAGATCGAATGAGAACTTGCTGCCTTCACCGACGACACTTTCCAGGGTCAGCTTCCCGTGCATCATGCCAATCAATTCCTGACAGATCGCGAGACCCAGACCTGTTCCCGAATACTTCCGGGTAGTCGATGAATCCACCTGCGTGAACGGTTGGAAGATACGTCGCTGATCCTGCGGGGCAATACCGATACCCGTATCTTTGACCGAGAACTCGAGTCGGTAGTATTTTGAATCTTCCAGCGGGACGGGATTGTTTTCCGTATCCCGCAGCCGCGTTCGAGCTTTTGTTTTACGAAGCGCATCGTCCGCATCAACAACCCCTATGAATTGCACTTCGACGACAACTTCACCCTGCTGGGTAAACTTGAGCGCATTACCAACCAGATTCAGCAGAATCTGTCGCACGCGTGTAGGATCGCCAATGACATATTCAGGAACCCCGGCGTGAATGTGACAGACGAGTTCCACACCCTTTTCGTGGGCTCGCAATGATAACGTTTTCATCGCGTCGTCGAGACATTGCCGAATGTTGTAGGCAACCGGTTCCAATTCGAAGCGGCCCGACTCCAGGCGGGACAGGTCGAGAATATCGTTCACCAACAGCAGGAGCGAATCGGCCGAATCTTTGGCTGTTTCGAGATAATCCTGGATATAATCCGGAAGATCTTCCTGCAGCGACAGTTCCAACATCCCCAGAATCGCATTCATCGGCGTTCGCAATTCATGACTGACACTGGCGAGGAACTCGCCGCGTACGCGATTCGCCTGTTCCGCCGCGTCGCGGGCTTTCAGCAGTTCAAGTTCGCGATTCCGCTGCGCGGTAATGTCGCGTTCAATCGTCGAAGTTCCGATCACCGAACCGTCGATTCCGCGAATCGGAGAAACCGTGATCGACACATCGATCATCCGGCCATCTTTGCGCAAGCGACGGGTCTGAAACTGATCGAGCAGTTTGCCCGTTTTCATCGCTTCCAGAATCTCGGACTCTTCATGTGCCATTCCGGGCAGGAGCAGGACAGAGACCGTCTTACCGATCACTTCGGACGGCTCCCATCCGTATGTTTTCTGAGCTCCCTGATTCCAGGATGTGATCGTTCCATCCATCGCCTTACCGATGATTGCATCACCGGACGACTTCACGATCGCGGCGAATCTCATCCGTTCCGCCAGCAGGTCCATTCGCTCAATCGACTGGCCGAGGAGTTCCCCGATACCACGGAGAAGTTTGAGCAGGCTCAGATCCGGAGAGAGCTCACCGCTGCGGAAAAGCTCGATCACGGCAACGATCTGATTGTTGTGGACGACAGGAAACGCGATCGCAGTCCGGATGTCGGAGTCATCCTCTGTCAACTTGCGCCGGACATGTTCATTCTGATTAAAGTGCTGGATCCAGATCGGTTTCGCCTTCTCGCAGACAAGGCCCGGCAGCCCTTCTCCTTCGTTGAACTCATTTTCCAGCGTCGAAATCTTGAAGCTATCATGCCGCTTTTCGTCTTCAAAGTGCCAGATGCGCGAGGAGACTAACCGGCTGCGAGTGGAATCGAAAATCCAGGCATGCCCGATCAGCCAGCCGAGGCTCTCCGTCAAGAGTGGAACTGCGATGGAAAGCGATTCGCGGAGTGTATCCGTGGTTAAAGATGTTTGACTGAGATGCTGGAGCAGGGCGTTCTCCAGCCGCTTGCGAATATTCTGACGTTCCACCTCACGATGAGTGGTCACATCGTACAGGAAGACATTGAGAATCTGCTGTCCCGACCATTCAAGATGCGTGAAAGTATACTCGACCGGGAATTCCTGTCCGTTCCGTCGAACGGCCAGCATGCGATAACTTTCGGAACAGTCGCGGCCGGGGCGGTCCTGGAGGAATGCAATGCCTTCGCCGCTGTTGTTTGACCGATACTGGGCGGGAACGATCAAATCCTGGAGGTTCTTGTTGATCGCTTCGTCTCGACTCCAACCGAAAATGATCTCGGCCTGTTTATTCCAGTCGAGAATTTCACCTTCTGTTGTCACGGTGAGCACCGCGTCCATCGCCGATTGAGCAATGCGCTGTAACCGATCATCGGCGGCCCAGAACGATCTGTCAGATCCAGGTGCGTGGAAGAGGTTGTCGCGAAGATTGTCCATTCCGAATTACCGTACCTTCACCAAACCAGGCGTCGTCGCAACGCGATCCGGTAAGGGAGAAGCCGGAGGATGTTTGCGAATGTTTGCGGAGATCGAACATAAATCGATTTGATCGACGCTCGACAGTTCTGTGAAAGGAGAGATTCAAAGGAAGGGGGCGGGGTAAGGAGAGGTCGTTATTGCACGGGGCGCACCATAAAACTTCTCTGACAAATTTTTTGGCGGCTCACTCATCACAATACTGCAGGTTGGCCCGGAAATGAATCCCTCACCGCAAACGGTGGCGAATTCGCCCGCAAGTTATATTGCGATATCGCTATCCTCGAATGGTAACGTCGTCTGACAGCACACGTGGTCTGGTCGACGACGCTGCAAAAAAGAAGTGCAGTTTTCATTGCTAACCCACTGCTGTTGCCCTGCAGGACAATAACTGGAAAGTGCCGCCATGGAACCTTCTGCAACAGAGATCGAAATGAAAACTGCACTTGATTTATCGTTTGATTTTTAAATCAATGCTCGTGACTGGCTTCCGATCTTAACACACTACCTTGAAGCTGTCACACGCAGATACCGTCGTAAATTAAATTGCCCGGTATCTTACTCCTGCACATCAACGTCGACATCCGCGTCGACCTTCGGTGTCTCTCGCACCTCTTCTACGGCCTCTTGCACCGCCCGGTTTGTTGTATCAACCGCGGCTTTGGTATCTTCCTTCACGCGTTCGGTATCAAGAGTCATCGAGGCACTGTCTTCATCAGCGTCGAATGAAATCCAACCGAACACCACCGCACAGACAGCAAGAATGACCACAAGGATCAAGATAAATCGTTTCATGGACTGCAGCCTTTCACCCAGACTTGATTAAGGATCATCGCAAAAGCACTCTTGACAGAGGGCCGGTGAACACCCCTCCAGAATCCACCGGCCCCCTAATCAAGATTGAACTGATCGTTCGATTGTCCTCGGTAATCTTCAGACTTAGATGTAAAGGTCTCCTGATCAGTCCGACGGAGTTACCCGTCTATGCTTGCTACCTGATATATTAAGGTAGAGTACGTCTTCCCGTGAGCAGTGCAATGACCGCCAGCACCAGAAAGATAAAGAAGCAGATCTTGGCGGCTGTGTAAGCCATGCCTCCAACCAGCCCAAAACCAAACAGTCCTGCAATCAATGCGATCACCAGGAAAATCACTGCCAGGTTCAACATGTCCGTACCCTTTCATTACAAGATTACTGATGCCGAATCGACATCAGAGAGACGAGCTTGAGTCGAACTGCTCCGACGTCGCTCATCATGATTGAGATACTTAGCAGGCGGCGTGCCAGACGGGAATGTTTTTCTAAACAATTCACAGAACACGCTGAAAGCAGCGTTTTAGAGCGATTTTTTCCTGTCGCGATTTTGCCCCCCATATTCCGGCCTCTCCAGTTGATCGATAATCGACCAAATTTCGGGTCTAACTGGTCGCTCACAGATCGCTCTAAGTCGAAACCGGCCAGCGATTTCAGCAAACCTGGCGCGCGCACTTCTCGCGAAGTGAAAACGGCTAATCATGGGGCCGCGCGGAAGGGGCTTCTCAAACCATCGCAACAGGGAAGATTCAAGAGATGCAAAGCGGTTGAGGTACGACGGAGAGCCGCGCGGTTTGAGCCTCTGCGCGGAAGCTACTCGTCGATGTTGATCGTCTTATCGACCGAAATATTGAATTGCGCGATGCGGTCGCGAATCTTGCCGCGAGTGATGCCGAGAATCTCGGCGGCGCGCGTCTGGTTCCCACCCGTCTCTTTCAGCACGCGGGTGAAAAGATATTTTTCCATCATCTCGACGGTTTCGCTGTAAAGATCGGTCGAGCCCCCGGTAAGTCGATCGTTGACGAACGAACTGAGATCCGCCTGAAGTGGGGAAGTTCCATTCGATTCGACGCGCGGAGTCTCTTCCGCTGTTTCGGTGGACGTCGCCACAGCAGGTTCCGCCGTCTGGTTTTGAAGTTCCGCCGGCAGACAGGAAGGCACAATAACGGGCCCCGTGCAATTCAGCAGAGAATGACGAATCACACTCTGCAATTCACGCACGTTTCCCGGCCATTTGTAGTTGACCAGCATCCGGAGCGCTTCGGACGAAACCCCTTCCATCTCGGTGCGCCCCATCTCGTGGCATGCATTGACGAGATAATGCTCTACCAGCAGGGCGACATCGTCGCCTCGCTCGCGTAAGGGGGGAAGGTTGATGGTCATGCCGTTCAAACGATAGAACAGGTCCTGACGGAAGGTTCCCTGCTTGACCATCTCTTCCAGATCGCGGTTGGTAGCCGCGATAATCCGGACGTCGGTCTCAATCGTTTTGTTACCGCCCACCCGTTCAAACTTCTGTTCCTGCAGCAACCGCAACACTTTCCCCTGAGTCAACTGCGACATATCGCCGACTTCGTCGAGAAAAATGGTCCCCCCGTTGCATTGCTCGAATCGACCAATGCGCTGACGCTCGGCGCCGGTGAAGGCGCCCTTTTCATGACCGAACAGCTCGCTTTCGAGCAAGGTATCCGTGAGCGCGGCGCAGTTGACCGCCATGAAACATTCGGTATTTCGGAGGCTGTGCTGGTAAATCGCACGGGCAACAAGTTCCTTACCCGTACCACTTTCGCCGCGGATCAACACGTTCACATTCTCTGACGCCACACGCCCAATCGATTTGAATACGTCGAGCATGCGAGGACTGCGGCCCACAAATTGATCGCCGTTTTTCGGTTTGCTGTCACCGAGGGGGAGGGCAATCGGCGTATTCATCAGCCGCTGGGTTTCAATCGCCTTTTCCACGAGAGTATTCAACCGTGGCAGATCGAGCGGTTTCGCCAGGTAGTCGAAAGCCCCTAACTGCATCGCCTCGATCGCCATCTCCGAATCGCTCGAAGAGGTGATGAATACGACGGGGAGGCGGCGATCCACCTGCCGGATCTGCTTGAACACATCCAGCCCCGATGTCCCGGGAAGCATAATATCGAGCAGGACCACATCGGGCCGATAGTCGCCGATAACCGACAACAATTCCTCGGAAGACGAAACCGCCTTTACTTCTACGTCGATCTTCTCGAGAGACCGACTCACCATTTCACGGATCGTGCGGTCGTCATCAACCACAATTGTCCTGGGCATACTTCGTTTTATCCTGCAGATTTAACCGGTCGGCGACGCCGTTCGGTAATAAGAACTTTGCTGGTCTGTCAATTCAAGATGTTGGCAGGTCGTCAGAGGTAATCCTGGCCGGCTACGAGCGCATGTTTTCGCATAAAAGTATGTACTGCAAACGCGAGCAGGAGAATTGCGGGAGCTGAAATTCCATCATCCGCAAGGAGCCGCCATGGATCCCGTAGAATACCCCGCGCGGCGGCATTCGTCCATTTAGAACAGATTAATTATAGCTATCTCGATCCAGATATGAAACTCTCGCCAAATCGCGTAGTACAAACGCTTTGGAAACTGTTGCGTGCCAAAGCGAAATCGGCAGACGGAAATGCAGAATTGAACTCAACAGGGAAGTTGTGACACCCGCGACAACCATTGCCAAGGTGACCAGAATGGAACAGCAGTCTAAACGCAAGCTCTCGCTTAACCTTCACGAACGTTAAGTGGTTGACCATCACACAGACTGGAACATCAGCACCCGTGGAATCCCTTAAACAGGACTCCGGGGAGTCCGGTAACGACCTGACAGTAAGCTCATGCGATAGGGGCAATAGCTTCCGGATCGAGGAGTGAAGGGCGACTGTATACTCCGATCAGCCAACACTTTAGGCTTCTCTAAACCCAGCGAGCAGCATCGCCCCCCAAGCCTTTTGGCATGAGAGCTGCATGACATTGTTTTCAATTCCACCTAACCGAAGGAAGACAACAATGTTAATCAGTGGCAACATCCTCCTGGGATACAAAGTCAAAGCCGTCGATGGCGAGTTCGGTAAGATCACCGACCTCCTCTTCGACGATCAGAATAAAATGGTGCGTTACTTCGTCATTAATTGTGGCAATTGGCTCAATAAGGATGAGGTCTTACTTTCTCCGGTCGCCTTCGAAACGCCGGATCATGAGGACTTCACCATATCAACAATTTTATCCAGGCATGCGATCTCGAACGCTCCGTCCATTAACACAAAGCCTCCTGTGTCGAAGCAGGATGAGTCCGCGTTGGCGCGTTATTTCGACTGGCCCATGTTCTGGTCCCGCATTCCCTCGAGCCGCCAGGAAATCCACGAAAGCCCGGAGGGACAGGTAGAAGGGCATCTTCGCAGTCTCAAAGAAGTCAAAGGATACACCATCCATTGCCCGCAGGGTGATCTGGGACATGTTGAGGAGATGATCGTTGATACCGAGACTTGGGCCCTGCGTTACCTCGCAATAGATACAGGTAACTGGCTCCCCGGTAAGCGAGTCATCATCGGCATCGATTGGCTCTCGGAGATTTCCTGGGAAGAACAACACGCCTATATCGAACTCTCGCGCGACGATGTGCAGAACGCACCGATCTACGATCCACGTACACCAATCAATCGTGATTACGAGGCGGAGGTGTACGACTACTACGGAAGACCAACGTACTGGTCGCAGGCGGGCACGTACAGTTTGTACGAATGACGCCTGAAACGGACGACAACAACTGTTGTCGTCCATTTAAGCTTACGAAGCTGCAAATCGACTTTAAATTGAAAGTGATTCACCATGAAACCATTTATCAAGAATCTGTCCGCTGCCGCAATCGCCGTTCCGATGCTTTTCGCCGCCGGCCCCGTCCTTCTCTCGGGATGTGACGACGACCGGGAAATTATGGAAGTCGAAACACCGGAGGGCGAGACTGAAATTGAACAGGATCCGGATACCGGTGCGATCGAGGTGGAAACGGAGAACTAATACCGCCTCGGCAGCTACCGTGGTGTACGAATTCAACCTCGCGTCCACTTGGGACATATCTTCCCGCGTGGTCGTGAAGACAACTATATCTCACTTATGGAGAACAGCTATGAATAGTGACCGTCTTAAAGGACAGTGGAAGCAAGTCAAAGGTCAAGCCCGTGAAAAATGGGGCAAGTTGACTGACGATGAGCTCGATGAAATCAACGGTCGTCGCGAACAACTCGCCGGCAAAATCCAGGAACGATACGGCATCGCAAAAGACGAAGCCGAACGTCAGGTTTCCGACTTTGAAAAATCCTGCAACTGCTGAGTGGGCAGTTACACGGCCGCAATTCCGCAGCCATCCAATATGAAGCAACCGAAGGCTATCCTGCACCTCTCGCCAACCAAATTCGAAGTGTCGGGCACGTTAGCTTTCGCCTGGTTCATTATCCTGTCTAAGGACAACAAATCATGTCAAAAATTTCTCAAGTAGCCTGGTCAACAGCTTTGGTTTTCGGCCTCCTGATGGCTTTTGCCGTCGACAGTCAGGCAAAAGACGAAAAACTCCGAGATGACGAACAGACTGTCACAGCGAATAAACCGACCGTTAAAGACGAGCGGCATCCCACTTTCCGCGTGAGCGAATTGATGGGCAAAAACATTGTGAACTCGAAAGATGAAGGTGTCGGCGAAATCGAAGACATCGTTCTCGACACGAATTCGGGTAACATTCAGTATGCCGTCGTCACTTATGGTGGTT
>PABD01000025.1 GCA_002702685.1 Planctomyces sp. | reverse complement strand
TCAATCGACGGACACTCCACCATCGCGAAGTCTGTTTATTCGATTCCCAGTTTGCGGATCACCGCATGACTGAGTGTCTCGCGGACGATTTCCACCGGGATGCGGTCATAGACCCCCTGGAAGAACCCCTCGACGATCATATGCATCGCCTCGAATCGGGGAATGCCGCGACTCATCGCGTAGAAGATCTGCTCTTCATCCACCTGGCCCGCTGTCGCACCATGCGTGCAACGTACGTCGTCCGCTTCGATCTCGAGACCGGGGATGGAATCGTTCCGGCAGGTTGAACTGAGCAGCAGGGCGTCACAGCGCTGATAACCGTCGGTCAATTGTGCTTCCGGTTCCACGCGAATCATACCGCGCCAGATCGCCTTGGACTTGTCCCGCAATACCTGCTTATACAACAGGTCGGAGCGAGTCGATTCCGCGTTATGGGCTTGTTTCGTGTAATAGGAAATCTTCTGCCGACGATCGGCGAAGGTCACCCCATTTACTTGAGCTTCCGCCGCTTTCCCGTCGAGCATGACATCCTGATGGATATGGGCTGTGGAAGCACCCAGGCCCGCCACGGTCCATTGCAGGCTGCCATTCTGCCCGACCCGGCCGCACTGGTGGGCCAGGTGCCAGGTTTTCTGATTCCAGTTCTGCAGCTGAACGTAGCGCAGCCGAGCGTTGGCGGCGACGAGCAGTTCGACGGAACCGACATGCAAACCGGTCTGGTCATCCGTTTCTGAAGCGGTCTCCTCCAGCAATGTCGCGGAGGCGTTTTCTTCGATAATAACGAGCGTATGACTGAAGTCAGCCGCACCGGACCCCGCCAGACCGATCAAGCTGTGCAGCGGTCGATCGAGTTCAACGTTCCGCGGCACGTAAAGAATGGTTCCCCCCGTGCAGAACGCGGCATGCCATGCGGAAATCCGGTCCGATTCCGGTTTCACGGCACGCGTCATAAAGTATTTTTTGACGAGATCGCCGTGCTGATTGAGCACGGTCTCGAGGTCGCCGAATATAACTCCTTTTTCGGCATAATCGGCGGACAGGCTTTCGTGTCGCGTCGTCCCATCCACATGCGTGACCTGGCCAGCGAACTCGGCACGATCCTGCAGCAGCGTGTCAAACGAAGCTTCAGAAGCCGTTTCGTTCGTTACCTGGAAATTCTCGGGGCGGAACGTACGCATATCGACCCGTTTCCATTCTTCCGGATCGAGTTCCTCAGCAAGCTTTTCGAGATAGATCTCGTACGCCTGCCGGCGCAAGTCGATGAACCAATCCGGTTCGTTCCGGGTCGCCAGAAACGCTTCGAAAGCCTCTTCGGCATACGGAGCAGGGGGCGTTACTTTTACAGTCGTGCTCGTCATTTCGCTTACAAATTCAGTCTGTGGGAAAAACTCGTTTATTAATTTATTAATACGTGACACACACCCGATCAGCGGATATTCCGCGTCAGAATCAGCCTGGGGCCGATCAACCGACGGAACCTTCCATCTGCAGTTCGATCAACCGGTTCATTTCGACAGCGTACTCCATCGGCAGCTCTTTCACGAGCGGTTCGATAAAGCCTGTCACGATCATCGCCGACGCTTCCGCTTCGGTCAGTCCACGGCTCATCAGGTAGAAGAGCTGCTCTTCAGCGATCTTCGATACAGAGGCTTCGTGCTCGATCGCCACGTTATCGTTTTCAACTTCAATGTACGGGTACGTGTCGCTGCGGCTCTGGGCATCCAGAATGAGCGCGTCACAGACCACGTTCGACTTACACCGGGCGGCATTCTTTTCAACTCGAACCAGCCCGCGGTAACTCGAGCGACCTCCTCCTTTGGAGATACTCTTGGAGATGATGCGGCTGGACGTATCCGGAGCACAGTGAACCATCTTGGCACCAGCATCCTGGTGCTGACCTTTGTTCGCGAACGCGATCGACAAGGTCTCACCACGAGCGCCCGGTTCCATCAGATAGACCGCCGGATATTTCATGGTGACCTGCGAACCGAGGTTCCCGTCCACCCATTCCATCAGGGCATCGCGATACGCCATGGCCCGTTTGGTGACGAGGTTGTACACATTGTTCGACCAGTTCTGGATCGTCGTGTAACGGCACCGACCTTCGCGTTTAACGATGATCTCGACTACGGCGGAGTGCAGCGAATCCGACGAATACGTCGGTGCCGTACAACCTTCGACGTAGTGAATCTTCGCCCCTTCATCGACGATGATCAGGGTCCGCTCGAACTGCCCCATGTTCTGGGCGTTTATGCGGAAGTAAGCCTGCAGCGGGAAGTCGATCTCGACTCCCGGCGGCACGTAGATGAACGATCCCCCCGACCAGACGGCGGAGTTAAGTGCGGCGAACTTGTTGTCGTGCGGCGGAATAATCGTGCCGAAGTACTCTCTGAATAACTCTGGATGGTCCTTCAGGGCAGAGTCGGTGTCGGTGAAGATCACCCCTTTCTCCGCCAGCTGTTCATCAAGGCTACCGTAAACCACTTCGGATTCGTACTGCGCTTTCACCCCGGACAGATATTTCTTTTCCGCTTCGGGAATGCCCAGTCGGTCGTAAGTTTTGCGAATTTCTTCCGGGACTTCATCCCAAGTTTTACCCTGACGTTCGGACGCACGCATGAAGTAGTGAATGTTCTGGAAGTCGATCCGGTTGAGGTCGCTCCCCCAGTTCGGCATCGGCTTCTCGTGGAAAATACGCAGCGACTCCAGACGGAAGTCACGCATCCAAGCGGGCTCCCCTTTCATTTCCGAGATCTGGGCGACCACTTCCTCGTTGAGCCCTTTCCCGCTGGTGAAGAAGTACTTGTCGGTCGAATCATGAAAGCCGTACTGGTATTCCCCGATATCGACTTGTTCTTTTTCATTGATGTCTGTAGCCACGATTTATGCTCCTTGCACGTTGCTGCCAACGTGGAGTTGATTCCGTCACCCGCGAAGAGTGAAACTTGCGAGAGGAGGGAAGTAATTCAATGGATTCGATTCGCTGTGTTTCGTTATCAGTAATGTATCGTCAGTCGTTTTCGCGACAGCGATCCTGTTAAATCAGGACGCGGAAGGTTCCAGCTGATCGGTTGCTTCCTGCGGATGACGTTCGCGAACGGACTGGTATCCTTCGTTGTGGAGTTCGCGAGCCAGTTCCGCATCGCCCGTCTCAACAATTCTGCCGCCGAGCATCACGTGCGTGTACTGCGGGATGTTGTATTCGAGCAACCGGTCGTGGTGCGTAATGATCAACACGCCCATGCCGGGACCGGCCAGGCGATTGACGCCTTCGGCCACCACTTTGACGGCGTCACTGTCGAGGCCGCTGTCTGTTTCATCCAGAATCGAGAACTTAGGCTGGAGCATCGCCATCTGCAGGATCTCCATCCGTTTCTTTTCACCACCAGAGAAACCTTCGTTGAGGTAACGTCGGGCGAATTCGGTATCCATGCCGAGGTCTTCCATCCTCTGCTTGAGTTCTTTCCGGAACTCACGCATCGGCATCAGATTCTCGCCCTCTTTCCGGTCCGGGTTACGGACGTTGGTGACGGCGTGGCGAATGAAGTCCGCGACCTTCACACCCGGAATCACCACGGGATACTGGAAGGCCAGGAACAGCCCGAGGCGAGCCCGTTCGCACGGGTCGAGTTCCACGATGTCCGTTCCATCGATCTCCACCTTGCCGCTGGTGATTTCATATTTCGGATGACCAGCCAGTGCGTAAGCCAGTGTGCTCTTACCGGATCCGTTAGGACCCATGAGGGCATGAATCTCTCCCTGGCGGATATCCAGATTCACTCCCTTCAGAATGGGAGTATCCTCGACAGCGACGTGCAGGTCTTCGATTTTAAGAATGCTATTCATAATGTTCTTTGGAGGCTTGCGAGTTTCTGAAGTTTGAGTAGTAGAGGGTTTTGTTCGTTCTGTTCGTTGTATCAGGTCGGGCAACTCTGACCGTCAGGATCGAGACCGCCCGTGTTGTTGACCGTCTTTATCTTCAGGAGTCGGCGGCAAATCGTGTGGTTCAGTCAGAAGTTCCGCCGCGATCCAATAACCGTGCTTCAGGCTAATCCTCTCGATCCGATCGGGACGTTGTATCCAGGGAAACATTCACCGCCCCGTGATCCGCGGTGACGAACTCACAACAGTGATGTCCATCAAGGCAACAGGACGTCAGCGAGACGGAACTACCGAGAATCTTTTCATATACCAATTGTTCCATCTCACAGATGCGTGGGTCGGATTGCGCGAGTTCGAGGTAAGGACAGTTCCGCTCTCGCAGAACGGGCAGGGGACCAGTCCGGTCGACTTCGACGTCGAATCCACGATCCTGAAGTGCCGTCTTCAATTGATCGACACGTTCCTGTACCGTCTCGCCGTCGACGTCCCGGCCATACCGTTTCACCAGGGCTTCCTGAATTCGCTGCTGCAACATAGCGCGAATGGTTGGTTCTTCAATCGTTTGCAGTTCCTGCCAGAGGATCGCCGCCAATTCCGCGTAGTTGTCACCCAGTTCGCGCTGCCCGACTTCCGAGACTCGGTAAGCGTGATGCGGACGACCTCGGCCATTCCGCACGAGTTCGCGCTCGATATATCCACCGGATCGCAGGCGAACGAGACGCTGCCGGACGGCGGTTGCCGTGACGCCGAGCGCATCGCAGATCTCCGGAACGGTCGCCGAACCTTGACGCCCGAGCTGTTCGAGAAACTGACGATCACTCTGATCCAGGGTCACTTTCATCCTGGTTCACCACCTTCACGGAAATATCTCAGACAGGGAACTTCGAGATGTTTTGATTTGTTTTGATGAGTCGGAAGCACGCCTAAACTGGCGAGAACCGCCGCCCCAGCTGGTCGGAGCTCAATTTCCGTTCGCTGGAGGAGGGATTTTTGACCGTAAACCTGTTACGATGCGAAAATCCAAGGCTGGAAACGCCCTGCCATCTCCCATCATAGGAATATTTCCATTTTTGACAACCAATATTGTCAAAACAATTCGGGAATTCTACGGGCTGCGCCGCGTCGCAATTTCACCGCGACCTCCCGAGATGACGCTCCTCGACGCAAACCCTTCCGAATACGAAATTTATAGACACGCATTTAATTCCGATCGGCCTTGCTGAACTCCGTGATTTTGAGTTAAATACATAAGCAGTTTCGGATTCGTAGGCGGCCATTTTTCACATTTCGCCTGATTTTTCGCACCCTCTTCCAGGTGTATCCCTCCAGCCGCTCGCGCCAGAAAAATCCCGGTCACAAATTCGTCATTTCTCTGCATTACCAATCAGCCACCGCGACAACCCTGTTTCACCGTCGCACCGCTGCTGAACATGAATATCCCACCAGATCGAGTCTCTTCCACCGGTATGAAGCCTGTCGAGGACCCCATATGAAACGTAAACCTCTCCCCGTCGCCATTCTGATCGCTTTCGTCCTCATGCTTCCGATCGCCGCCCTCACCGGTCCGGCATCGGGTCAGGACGAATCTATTCCGGACCCATTCTCGGATTCCCCGATCTCCCCACGCGCTGCAATCGTTGAGGAAGCGCCCGTCGAAGAGTCGGCGGCGGAGACGGTCGCCGCCGAGGAAGCGGCCACCGCGGAAACAGAAGAGGAACAGGAATCGGATAAACCTGAAGAAAAACCGCCGACAGCTCTTCAGAAGATCGATAGTGTCTTCAAAAACATCGTCGGTTTGATGGAGCAGGTGCTCTTCTACCGCGTTTTCACCAGCGAACAGGAATACTTCCAGTTCGAAGCGACCAGCCGGGCGGAGAGCCGGATGAATGGAAAGTGGGTCTGGGAGTCGGACGGCGAATACTTTTATAAAGAGAAGCTTCCCAAACTTCTTAAAATGACCAAGGACGAAGCGGAAGCCCGCGCGGAGCAGGGGGACCTCATCAACCTGGATCCCGCAGCAACGACGCCAGTCTATTTCTCTGTTGAACATGGGGGCGGGGCGCCGATCGTCGTACTCTGGCTGGCGGGCGGTTCGCTCTTCTTCACCTTCTATATGGGCTTCTTCAACTTCTGGGGATTCGGTCATGCCATCGATGTCGTCCGGGGTAAATACGACGACCCGAACGAAGCAGGCGAAGTCACGCATATGCAGGCTCTCTCCTCGGCACTCTCAGCCACGGTCGGCCTCGGGAACATTGCGGGCGTGACCCTGGCGATGACGATGGGGGGGCCCGGCGCCTTCTTCTGGATGATCTGCTGCGGTTTCTTCGGGATGTCGAGCAAGTTCGCTGAATGTACGCTGGGGCAGAAATATCGACATGTCAAACCCGACGGCACCGTCCTCGGCGGCCCCATGCGGTATCTCGATGTCGGCCTGTCGGAACTCGGCTTTCGCCCGCTGGGAATCATTCTTTCGATCACCTTCACCATCATGTGTATTCTCGCCTCGTTCGGTGGGGGCAACATGTTTCAGGCAAACCAGTCCGGAACGGTGATGCTCGAACAACTGCAGGAAACAGACAAGAAAGAACTCGTCCGACTGAATGAGGCACTGGAGACGGCGAACGCGGCTGGAAACACTCAGGCGGTTTCCGATCTCTCCATCTCCATCCAGACATTGCAGGAAAGAATTCATAACTTCGATGTGAATTTCCGCATCGTCTACGGTTTAATTCTTGCCACCTTCGTCGCCCTCGTGATCATCGGAGGGATCAAACGGATTGGAGCCGCCGCCGAGAAAATCGTTCCGACGATGTGCGGCATCTATATCCTCGCCTGCCTGTACATCATTGCGATGCATATCGGACAGATTCCTTCGCTTATCGCGCTCATCTTCAGCGAAGCCTTCAGTCCCCACGCCATCGGCGGCGGATTCATCGGGGTACTGGTGGTCGGGGTGCAACGGGCCGCCTTCAGTAATGAAGCCGGTGTAGGCAGCGCCGCGATCGCCCACAGCGCCGCGAAGACGGAAGAACCGATCCGCGAAGGCGCCGTCGCGCTGCTCGAGCCCTTCATCGACACCATCGTCATCTGCTCCATGACGGCACTCGTGATTCTGATCACCGGAGCCTGGAACAACGAGCAATGGGTGATCAACGAGAAACTGGCCGGGGCCGCCCTCACGTCCCGGGCGTTCCAGTCAGAAGTCTGGTTCTTCCCCTGGGTGCTGAGTGTCGCTGTCATCCTGTTTGCTTACTCGACCATCATCTCCTGGAGCTACTATGGCGAACGGAGTTGGGAACAACTCTTCGGTCCGCGCAGCACGTTCATCTATAAGATTCTCACGATCTGCTTCGTCTTTCTTGGGGCCGTGTTCAACCTCGGAGCCGTGCTCGATTTTTCCGACATGATGATTCTTTCAATGGCGTTCCCGAACATTCTGGGAGCGTTGATTCTGGCTCCGAAAATCAAACGGGATCTCACCGATTACTGGCGACGTTACAAAGCGGGTGAATTCAAGAAAGTGAATTAACCAACGGGCATTTCATTCCGAAGTGTGCGTTGGAAGGCATTCCGCATCAGCACTGGGAACTCGCCCCTCGCCTGGACTCGAATCTTCCATCAACAAGCCGTCTGAATCTGTTAAAATAAAAGAGCGACCCTTTCGCCTTTTTTTACTACTCACCGTATAAAGGAACGCCGCCATGGCTGGTAACAAATCATCGTTAGTTGTCGTCCCGATCGACTTCTCCGACAACACACCGGCCGTTCTGGAAAAAGCACTCCTTCTCGCCGGTTCCCCAGACGACCTCCGCTGTATTCATATCCTGCCCAATCAGGCGGGCAACTCTCCGGGTGCGATCTGGGGGAAAGTCGACAACAGCAAACGCATCGACGCCGTCAAAAAGTATTTCAAAGAACACTACCAGGAATACAACATCAGTCCGAGTCAATTCGAAGTGCGCCTCGGCTCCGCCGGTTTCGCCATCGCCGATTACGCCGAAGAGATCAACGCCCGCCTGATCGTCATCGCTTCCCACGGGCACCACGGCCTTCCGAAACTGCTCCTCGGCTCCGTCACCGAGCGCGTCATCCGCGAAGCCCACTGCGACGTCTACGTGATTCGGTGCCCCGGTTGCTGAGGCGCATTCTGCGAAATGACCGAAAAAAGAATACTCCAACTGGGATTTTTGACCTTTTTCAGTTGGTGAATTTCTATTCTGGCAGCAATATAGTAGAAGGGGAACAGTTACTCCCTTCGAACGCATTTCTTCATGTACTGCTGACCGAAAATAGAATGGCCCCTCCGCTATGCGATTGCTCTATGGCTTACTCGCTTCCGTCGTCGTTTCGCTACCTCTCTCCATTTCCGCCCAGGAGACGCTCCCGTTTCCGCCCACTCCTTCCGCATCCACGGCCGGTCCGACGATGCAGGAATCGATCCACAAAAAACGGGTCGATCCAGATCGACTGCCGGCGGATGCGCCCAACATTCTTATCATCCTGATCGATGATGTCGGGCCGGCCACACCGGCTACTTTTGGAGGTGAAATTGACACGCCTAACCTGGCGCGTGTCGCGAATATGGGTATTACCTATAACCGCTTTCACTCGACCGCCATGTGCTCCCCCACGCGGGCCTCGTTGTTAACAGGCCGCAACCACACCCGCGTTGGCAACGGTCAGATCGCTGAACTCTCAAACGACTGGGACGGATTCAGCGGCACGATTCCCAAGTCGAGCGGCACGCTTGCCGAAGTCTTGAAAGATTACGGGTACAACACCGCCGCCTGGGGCAAATGGCATAATACGCCCGCGGAACAGACTACTTCCAAGGGCCCCTTCGACTTCTGGCCAACCGGTTACGGATTTGAATACTTCTACGGATTCCTGGCGGGAGAGGCGTCGCAATACGAACCGCATCTCGTGCGGAATACTACCGTTGTGGAAACTCCCGAGCATCTGGAAGATGGCAGCCCCTATCATCTGACGGGAGATATCGCGGACGACGCGATCCGCTGGCTGCGCGAACAACAGGCATTCGCGCCCGATAAACCCGTTTTCATGTACTGGGCCACCGGCGCTTCCCACGGTCCGCACCAGGTGCCCCAGGAATGGGCGGACAAATACAAGGGACGCTTTGATGACGGTTGGGACAAGTATCGTGAACGGGCATTCGCGCGACAGAAGGAACTCGGCTGGATCCCCAAAGATGCCCAGCTGACACCTCGCGCGGACACACTCGCGTCCTGGGATTCGATTCCCGAAAACGAAAAACCGTTCCAGCGCCGGCTGATGGAAGTCTACGCCGGTTTCACCGAACATGCCGATCACCATGCGGGTCGCGTCCTGGACGAGCTTGAAAGTCAGGGACGGCTCGATAACACGCTTGTCTTCTACATCTGGGGAGACAATGGTTCGAGCGCGGAAGGTCAGAACGGCACCATCAGCGAACTGCTCGCGCAAAACGGGATCGCCACCAGAATTGAAGATCACATTCGCGTGGTGAATGAACTCGGCGGACTTGATGTGCTCGGGTCTCCCAAGACGGATAACATGTACCACGCTGGTTGGGCGTGGGCCGGAAGTACTCCCTATAAAAGCACGAAACTCGTCGGCGCGCATTTCGGCGGGACCCGGCAACCGATGGCCGTCAGTTGGCCGAAGGGAATTAAACGGGACAAGACTCCGCGCTCGCAGTTCCATCACGTCGTTGATATCGTTCCCACAGTTTACGAAGTGCTGGACATCACCGCTCCTCGCGACATCAACGGCGTACCGCAGGATCCGATCGACGGAATCAGCCTGGCCTACACCTTTGGAGATGCGGCCGCCGAAGGGAAGAAACTCACCCAGTTCTTCGACATCATGGGGAGCCGCGCAATTTATCACGATGGCTGGATGGCCAGTACGTTCGGTCCGCGCATTCCGTGGAAAGCCGGTCTCGTTGATCTCTCAAAATGGGATCCGCGCGATGATGTCTGGGAACTGTACAACCTGGAAGAAGACTGGTCGCAGGCCAACGACCTCGCCGCCGAAATGCCCGAGAAGCTGCGTGACATGAAGGAACTGTTCTTGATCGAATCGGTGAAGAACAAGAACCTGCCGATTGGCGGTGGACTGTGGACCGTCGCACTCCATCCGGAGGACAAACCCGCGACTCCTTATACCGAATGGACATTCACGGGGGATATCACCCGCATGCCCGAGTCGTCCGCGCCTTCACTTGGCAATCGTGACAACACGGTCACTCTCACCGCGACATTGCCGGAAAAAGCGAACGGGGTACTTTACTCACTCGGTGGATTTTCCGGTGGTCTGACGTGCTTTCTTGAAGACGGGCACCTTTGCTACGAATATAACCTGTTCGAGATCGAACGAACGCAGTTCCGTTCGAAAGCCCCGCTTCCCGCGGGAGAGCTTGAACTGGTAGTAACGAGCGACTTCACCCGGAAAGGTCCTAATCTGGTCGGCGACATATCACTCGCCGCCAATGGTCAAAATGTCGCTGGGGGAACCGTTCCTCGCTGTGCTCCGTTGTTGTTCACAGCCAACGATTGCCTCGACCTGGGCAGCGACTTGGGCTCTCCCGTTTCCACGGAGTACTTCGACGACAAACCCTTCGCCTTCACAGGCAAGCTGCATAAGACGCACATCAAGTACAACGAGTAGGATGTAACTTGTTCTGATCGAAAACGGCGCAGGAACGACTCCTGCGCCGTTATTCTGTTTACCCGGCAGTGTCGATACGGTAGCGGAGGAAGGGGGGGCGAATAAACCCTTCCAATTCCCGTTGCACTATCAGATACCAAGCAACACGGAAATCATCACGACGCAGGCCAGCAACAGAATCGTGCTGAAGCATCCGACCTTCGCGCCATGTTGCACGACGGCTCGCTCCGTTGTTGCCGGCTTTCCTGGCGCACCCTGTTTCGGCCCCGAAACCGGTCGACGCTCGAGCACCATTTCCGCCACCAGCAGGTTCCGTTCGCCCGAACGGGAGATGCTCAGGTAAGTGCACTCATAGGTCCACACTCCGGCATCCAATATCGGCGCCATCCAGCGTGCTTCCACAGCGGGCACATAGCCGATCTTCTTCCCATCCACATGCACGACAATCGCGTTCGGGTCATGCTCGTTATACGGCTCCCGACACAACAGCGCACGCGTTTCCCCCTGCACCTTCTCAAGGTTCGTCTGATGAAAATACGGCCCTGCAACCGGACACTCAATTCGATCGGGAATGTCGACGGGGGGCATGATGATTCTCGTGACAGGGGGGGGACGGATATATGTAAACAAGCTTAACAACGAGGAAACTGTAAACAAGTGAAGGAACAGGCGGTGGCATCCATACTGAGTGACTCTGCCAACAGCAGGGCGACTGGCCTCGCGAACAATCCGACGAAAAACCAATTGACGACATTCATTTCGCGTATACAATTACGTAAGACGAGCTGTATCGCGACACCCTGGATGCTTCAACCTGACCATCTTTTCTCATCCGACATGAATTTTCTCTTACTCTTGACGGTTCCACACCAGCCGCAGATTTCGACGGTCGAATGCTGCCGCTTCCCTCAAGTTGGCGAGTCTGTGAAACATGAACGCGTCGCGAAAACATGCAGAGACTGCGAAAGTTTCGCCTTTTACACCTGAGAGCAACGGGGAACTGTTCCTGAAGCACCTCGCGATGGACAGCATCGCTGAAGGGATCACCATCGCTGACGCGCGGCGGCCAGAGATGCCGATCATCTACGCGAATGAAGCCTTCTATCGCATCACAGGATATTCCACCGCGGAGGTGATCAACAGAAACTGCCGTTTCCTGCAGGGGCCCGATACCAACCTCGACACCATTGAAGAAATGCGGGCAGCGATTCGCGAGGGGTGGGAAATCACGGTTGAGATACTCAACTACCGGAAGGACGGATCGAAATTCTGGAATCGAGTCAGCATTACTCCCATCCGGGATTCGAATGACACGCTGACTCATTTCGTCGGCGTCCAGACCGACATCTCGCGTCGCGTGGCGGCGGAGGAGAAGCTGAAGGCCGCGAATGCGAGACTGCAGGCGCTGAACGAGCGAATCAACCAGGAACTCGAAGCCGCCGCTCGCGCGCAGTTGGCTCATCTTCCGTCGAGTGTCATCGAGGTGCCCGGCCTCAAAACGGCGAGCGCTTTTCGTCCCTGTAACGAGCTGGCTGGTGACAACTTCAACCTGGTTTCCCTCGATGAACGGCATCTCGCAGTTTACATCCTCGATGTCGTCGGACACGGGGCGTGCGCGGCGCTCGAGTCGGTCACCCTTTCGCGAATCCTGACACCCATCCAGGGAGAACCGTCGATTCTATTCGAGGAACCCGGCCGAAATCACCACAGCTCATTCGTCCCCCCGGCGAGGGTGCTGCAGAATTTGAATCGCCGCTACTTCGCGGAAGAATCCCGCGGTCAGTTTTATACGATCCTGTATGGCATTCTGGACCTGGAAACGGGCGAGTTCTGTTATTCCTCCGCAGGTCACCCGCCACCACTGCTCGTGCGGGGCCGGGGTAACTCGGAACTACTTGATTCCGCGGGGTTTGTCATCGGACACTTTGAAGGCGCTGAGTACGATCAACACAGAGTTCACCTGCACCCGGGGGACCGCCTGTACCTGTTCACCGACGGGGCCCTGGAAGCGGGATTGCCCGATCGGCAGGAATTCGGAAAACATAGAATCGTGGATGTCCTCGAAGACGTTCGCGACGAGGAGCTCGGCGCGAGTATCGACATCCTCATCAACGAACTGACGCAATGGTGCCATCCCGGCGGATTCTTCGACGATGTCTCCATCGTCGCGCTGGAAAAGGTCGGCTGACATACACACGTCGCAGGCGGGATGACGCTTAAGCTCGATAAGAATCATCGGAACATCAGCGCAGTAAACGCAATTTGTTGTTCTTTATGCAGCGTGCCTACCGCGCAATAAAAAACGCCCCGCGACTCCCCAACTTTCAGGCCGTGGCCTCGCTGGCGTGAACGGTTAATGGATGCTGCAGGGCTGCTGCCAAAAGTCGATGGAAGTTCGCTATTCACTTCCTCCGTCACCAGCCGCTTGCTTGGCAAGGTCGGCTTCGATTTTTGTGATCGCGTCTTTAATAGCGGCGCTGACTTCAGGATCGGGGTGATCGGAATAGGACTTAAGCGTCTCGAGGTGTGGTTCGGCGTAGTGTCCCATTTTTCCCATATTGATCGCCGCCACTTTTCCCTTCTTGAAATCTTGCCCCGCGACGAGAGCCATCAATGCAACCATCTTCTTATCCCTGTTCTCCGGAGCGTGTATCTGAATATTCTCCGGCCCCGCGTCGTGGTCCTCGCCGAAGCGAACTCCAGGACGTCCATCACCGCATCCGGCTAACATCGGGAAAACGAGCAGGATACCCAGCACGCCCAAGCCAGTCGTTGAATTGAATAAGACTCTTTTCGACACCAGTTATTCTCCCTCAGAAAGATTTGCTGTATTGAAATCGTCAAAAGACATTTTCTGGACCAGACGCCACAGGGGGGAACTTGCGGAAAGTTCATACTACTCCCGACGATCATTTGAAATACACGGTGGTCGTAACTGACGGACCGACCGAATTAAGAAACGCGCCTGCTTGACCTTCGCAGGTAACGGACGGTGTCCTGCACGCAGCAGTGACGACAGTGAAAAAACCACGAACCAGTAATACCCGGTTCGTGGTCCTCATCTTTCGAAACACACAACTGCAATCGCAAAATTCGTCGCGGCAATCTGATACGGCCAGGGCATGAGCAGAGGACTTCAAAACAGGATCAATCGACGACCTCACCCATATTGAAGATTTCGCCACCGTTTATCGTTCCAATCGCGCGACGCGGAATGTCGTGCATTCCTTCACCGAACCACTGCACGGAACCATCGCACATCAGGAAGAAGCCACCGCCCGTATGCGGGCTGCGGAAGTTTCCAACCATGTGCCCCGCGGTGTCGGCGCAGTCACGGACGATTGTACCGGACTGTCGAGTGGTTTCGCCTGGAACGTCAACAGCCATGAAGTTGTCGATGACGGGATTGCGGTTGAAGGCCCAGAAGGTACTGGCAAGACCGCTCGAAGCAATAACAGTGTAGTTAATGTCCAGGTCGGTATCGCCTGGCTGGCCAATCGCCCAGCCGAAGTCGGCCGTAATATATTCATTCGCTCCCGAAGGGTCGGGGTATCGTTCGCTGTCTCCACAGTTGGTACCACGACAGAGCGGCCAGTCCGGGCCACCCGCGGCCTCTCCCATACAGATGGTGTTCGAAGTTCCATCTTTAATCTGCACCAGATTAACAGCACGGCCGCGCATAAAGGGACCGAGGATCGATTCATCGGGAGGGGTAATGTAACCGGACTTGCTACCGGATTCAGGGACCGCGTTCCAGTCAGCCCGGTAACTTCCGCCAGGTGGAGTATCGGTCGGATCGTTCATGTCGATGCGGTTATAGTCGACGCACCACGGAGCAAGGTGGTTGCCGCAGCTGAACGCGTACGTCATGGTTCCATACCGGCCGCCGGCAGTGGTCTCTTCACCATAGCTGGACCATGCGGTAACAAGGACTTCATCCTGCTGCGCAGAGGAGGGACATTTCGCAAACGCCAAAGCCTGGCCCGTGATGTCGTTGCCCGTAGCCCACCAGTCGAGGTAAACGTAGTGACTCGAGTCACTTATCGTTTCATAGACGTTGGACGCTTCCATGAAGGGGAGGAGATCTGTCCCCACCCAGGTCCGGGTGTAGAAGAATCCGTCGCCGGCGGGAATCTCCCGATCGAAGTAGGGCAACTTCGTGTACAGATCGTGGAAGGAGTGAACGGCGATGCCGTACTGTTTCAGGTTATTACGACACTGAGTACGACGAGCGGCTTCACGCGCCTGTTGCACGGCGGGGAGCAGCAGTGAAATCAGAATGGAAATGATGGCCATCACCACCAGCAGTTCGATGAGGGTAAAGCCTCGGCGAATTGCCGATTGTAGAATCCGAGAGTGTTTACGCATCCGAAAAAAGCCTTTCGAAAACTGAAGAAATGAAAGAAGTGTGATAGTTGAAACACAGAAACTTCCGGAGAGGTCTTCGACTTTGCTGATGGTGCGAAACCGGGCGAAGGTTTAATGCTAAACCATTGCCGTAAGATCCAAACTGCCAAACCAAAATCATTCTGTCAACGAAATTAGAAGCAGCATTAACTTTTAATGCGTAATATTTAAATTATTTAAATAGACGGAACGTCTAAAGCGACCCGCTGGCCACGTCCCCTGAAATGATCGCCATCTAACCGCCGCAACGACAACATAACCAGTTGCAATACAGACACTTCCACCTTTCCACCCGCTTTTCCGACTCGATAAACTGCTGTGATTTTAGAAAGACTATAAAACTTATTTTCTAAACACAAAAACACGCACATCAATTGCTGATTCAATTAATAATCACTGTTAATTATAATTAGCGCAATAAAAAACGCCCCGCGACTCCCCTTAACTTTCAGGCCGTGGCCTCGTGTGTGAAAGTTATTGTTGGGTGCCGCAGGGCGTTCGCCGGGGTCCAGACTGATTCGCGGTAGAGGACTCTTGGGTGCAGAAACTTTCGTCAGCCTGAATTCCAAATGGTTACTTCATACTTTTCATTTCAATCGCCCCCGTGAGGGGACCCGCTTCTCTCATCGCCCCGTTATCAGTAAGACGAGAGAGCAGGGTAGGTCTGATTCCGGTTGCGGGAACCGCTCTGGGCCAGATCCTGAACCCGGTTGCCGCCAGCTTCTTCCGTCGCCCGCATCAAGACCAGGTCTTCCCCACCGTTGCTGTTGCTCACAGTCACGTCCGGGGTCACACCGGCTCCCGCCATTTCGCGACCTTTGGGCGAGTAGAATTTCGCAGTCGTGATTCGCAGGTTGCCATTGACCGCCTGCAGCGGGAAGTGAGTTTGCACAGTTCCTTTACCGTAAGAGCGTTCGCCTACCACCAGTCCGCGTCCGTTTTCCTGAATCGCGGCAGCGAAGATTTCGCTGGCACTCGCACTGTTTTTATCAACCAGAACCACCAGGGGAGTTTTCCAGGTCTGTTCGTAGGTTGCGGTTTCCATCGACTGGTCGCCAGCTGTTCGGCCCCGGGTCGACACGATCGTGCCGGAGGGAAGGAACTTGTTCGACATTTCAATCGCGGTCGTCAGAAGTCCGCCGGGGTTACCTCGCATATCGATGATCAGCGATTTCATCCCGCTGTTGTGCAGACTCCACAGTGCTTTGTCCATCTCTTCACTCGTCGATTGGGAGAACTTGTCCACTTTGATGTAACCGACGTCCGAACTCACCATTTTGAACTCCGAAACCGATTCGATTTTGACTCGGGCACGAACCAGGGTCACATTCGCCGTTTTTGAATCCCGTTTCACAGCCAGCACCACTCGGCTGCCTTCCGCTCCGGTGATTCGATCCGCAACCCAGTCGAGGGTCTTACCGGTCACCGACTGTCCGTCAATGCTCATGATCAGGTCCCCCGAACGAAGACCCGCACTCGCGGCAGGACCATTCGGCAGGGCTTTCACGATGAGGACGCTGTCTGCTTCCGGTTTGATTTCGACGCCGATTCCGACGATCGAATCTTCCAGGGTCGCACTCGGTTTCCGGTATCCATCTTCCGGCACGAAGGCCGAGTACTTATCCAGAGTTTCCGTCGCGGCGAAGATGAACTCGGTCACCACAGCCGATCCCCGCAGACCGACAGTCTGCTGAGCCATATTGATGGTCTGGTAGATCGCGTTGAGGGCGTCGCTCGAATTCGTTACGGGGTAGTTCTGGTAAACCTGACGAAGGCCGTTACGGAAGTTCGTCACCTGCTGGCTCGAAGGATTGATCTGGTTCGCGGACAGGAAGTACTGATTCTGAATCGCGATGTCGAGGTTCCCGAGGCCATATTCCACTCGCTCCTTGTAGGTCGTCGGCTGGATGTGGCGGGTATCAATCAATTTCGCCGTTTCGTTGTAGACGGAAAGGGCTTGCTGAGTGCTGATTCCCATGATGTACCTTCCAACCACAGGATCGCCATAACGAGCAGCCAGTTTCTGTTCGCGCTCTTCACGCGGGCTCAAAGTGCTGGCCGGTTCGGCCGCAGGCTGCGAAGGGGTTGTCGGCTGAGCCGGAGTCGTCGCGGGAGTCGACTGATACTGATTCAGAAGCTCACGCAATTTCTCGATGTTCAGCTGGAATTCTTCGTCCCGAGTACGGGTCGTTCCCGCGTCACTCGGCACATAGTAAGACCGTTCGTAGTCCGGGCGTCGATTGCGGCGATCCGACTGAGGCCGGTTGTAATCAACCTGCTCGATCGAATCAGAGTGGTAACGCTGCCGCCAGTCGTCCGGAGCCCGGCTCCGACCCTCGTTACTGCCAACGCGGTTTTGAGAATCAGAAGCGAAGGGATCAACAATGCCGTCGTTGTAGCGAGAATGATCTTCGAGGTAGTCATAGCTTCTGCCGGAAGACAACGGCTGGTTTAACCATTCCTGCAGGTCCCGAGGTTCGGCTCCCTGGACCGTCGCTCCGAAGAGGAACATCACCGAGAGGAGGCAAGCGCCCATTGCGCGGGTCACCCGCTGTTTCGCCGACCATCCGAAGGTTTGAGTCTGTTTCTGGTCAGCCTGAGTTTTGAGTTGAGTCGTCATGATTCCGTCCTTTGGTTTGATTGATTGTTGGAGTAGTTCTTTTCTGTGGGTCAGTCAGGGAGCAGCAGGTTGGTTGAGTTTTCCGGTTCTATGGCTACTCAGGCGACCGAAAGAGTGAGCTGAGTTTTCTCTTCGCTTTCGAGCTCCGCTTCCGCGTTTTCGAGCTCGCACGCTTCGTCGCAAAGTTCCGCTCTCAGGACTCGGACATCCGCCGGGGCTTCAATTCCCAGCTTCACATGCCCCTTGCCAGTTCTGATCACTTTGACAACTATGTTTTCACCGATCTGGATCATTTCCGATTTTTTGCGGGTGAGAACTAACATGATTTCATCTCCTTTGAACTCATTGATGAGGATTGGATTGTTGGTTAAGTATTCGACTTGTTGCGTCATCGAATCATTTCGACTCGATGGAAGAGACATTAGCCAACAGCGTGCCAGTCCCATTTTGAGACCAAAGAAAACACCAACCGAAACAACTGTAAACAACTTCCAGTTAACGTTTTAAAATTTTTTCATTTAGAAACACCACAAATCATATTGGTACTTTTTGCAAGGAGGCAGGTGTCAAACCTTGTCGATTCTGCAAGATACTCAACCCGTTAAGCATTGCAGATGTTACCAGTCGGATTTACAAAATTATCACTTTGAATCACCACGATAAACATGGATGGTGAGCGAGCTCATGATTTTTGGAATTTGTTATATAGTTGTGTATTCAACGGATCGGGCGGCGCAACTGTTTTGACAACAACCTTTGGCACAGAGTGTGCTTATTCTGACATCACCCAGAACGGAGAAGCCGCTGGGAAGAAAAAAGCAAAACGAAACCCCACCCAGCCAAACGATCTGAAGCATCATCAAAACTC
>PABD01000024.1 GCA_002702685.1 Planctomyces sp. | reverse complement strand
GATTCACCAGAATCCCGACAAACCCCTGGGGCCGAGGCATGTGCCGGATCTGGATCTGACCGACCTCTCCCCGGATGCCGATCGTGGTGAGCGTCTTTACGTCGAGAAATGCGCGGATTGCCATGGCACAGAGGGTACAGGAACTGACCTCGGGCCTCCTGTCTGGGGAAACGACTCTTTTAACAACGGTGCGGGACTCAGCCGGAACGACAAACTCGCGAACTGGATAAAAGTCGCCATGCCGCTGGACGACGCGACCCTCACGGCTCAGGAAGCATACGACCTCGCCGCGTTCGTCAATCAGCACGACCGCCCCGTCTTCCGGCTCAAAGATCATCTTCCTCCGCCCGCGAAACAGGGCGTGTACAACGGGAAAACCGAATAAATCCGTGGATATTTTTCAACGTCGTCATTGATGAGAACGGTAATTCATAACGCATAAAAAATCCCCGATCCGCGCCGAAGTTTCCTGCGGGCGAATCGGGGGAATGGCGACTGTCACTGACAGCGGACTACGTTGACATTCCGCGGTTACAGAACGACGGACTCCACCTCGCGGACGAAACCTGAGGCATCGCCCGACAGAAAACTGGAGACCACCTGGAACACGGCGTCACTGAAGCCACCGATGTTCAGAATGTCGGCTCGCTCGGGAGCCTGCGTCGTGCCATACGGCTGAATGTCAATACAAACGAGTTTCGGAGATGCGATGTTGTGACCGCGCATCCGGTACTGGTTCTTGACGAACGTCTCCCATTCGGTCATGACGCCCGTCGATCCCCAGCGACCGTGGCCAATCCAGCTTTCGTTGTCACTGATCAACACACAGCCAGCGAACTTACGATCGCGTAACCGCGTGTTGACGTCCTGCAACGGCAGCGCGCAGTTGGTTCCGCCACCGCCGAACTGACTCAATCGCTGCGAGAGGGACAGAATCGTATCTCCCGGATCGACGTTGGCGTGGTACGCCCGCGTATCGAACGGAATGACAACGCTGTCCGGATTCCGGCGCAACACGGCCGCCGCGAACAATGCCGCAACATCCACACACCGCATCCGCGTCGTTCCGCCGTGACCTCGATACCCGGTAACGGGTGAGTTCATCGATCCCGAGGTGTCGAGACCGATGACGACCGGGCCGGACAGGACCGGCACGTTACCGCACGCGATCTCGGCCGCCTCATGCAGCGCCCGCGAAATCTGGTACGGCATTTCCGGGTCGATGTTGAGGTAAGCCGACAGATACTGATACGGGAATTGCCGCGCACGGATGATTTCCTTGCGGTCCTGTAACCGCTGCGCGATGTACTCCACCATTTCCGGATCATCGAGGACACCCTGACGCTTCAGCGTGTTCAAGTTCATCCGCAGCGCCTGCGGCCCCATCTGACGGGCAATCGCCTTCCAGACTGAAACACCCTGCGCGGCATCGGCCAGCAGGTCCCACCGGACGGAAAGATCACGTACGATTTCCACCTGTGTCTGCGGAGAGGTCGCTGTACGGAACCGATCCAGAGAACGCACTTCGAGCGGAAGGTCCGCCGGTGCGGCGGGAGCCCACTTTTCCACGTCTTTGTGCGTCAACCAGCCATACAGCGCGCGGCGCGAGTTGTCCGGCGGCGTCGGTCGCGCCAGGCGAAGGACATCCCGCAACTGCGGATCGTTACCGATGGACGCTGAAAGCAAACGGTCGACTGAGGCCTGGTTCAACCAGCGCTGGAAAGCCCGCTGCAGGCTGGACGACAGACTCGTCCGACCGAACTGTCCTGAGCGAACCATCTGAAAGAGCGTACGCAATACGCGACCATTGTCGACGACCCGATTAAAGACCCGGTGCAGCAACCGGGGATCACGCGTCGACAGCAGCACGACGAGCGCCGCCGGCATGTCTTTCATGAACGCGCGTTCGCGCGCGTAGACAGCCAGCTTGGCGAGGAAAACATTGTCGTCCACCTGATCGACGAGTTTGCGCAGCGTATCGAGCTGAGCCCGAGCGTCCGCGTAGAAGGTGTTGTTGAAACATCCCGTGGCCGCCAGCTGCGCCAACTGATGTCGCGGCGACAACTGATACGCGCTGCCGCCGGCTTCGTTCCGCACACTTGCGCGTCCCAGACGATGACGAACAGAATTGAACAAAGACTTATTGGCCATTTCGGCCTCCTTCAGAAAGAACTCGACGAAGAGGTGCCCAGAACATCCCGTCCCTGTAACTACGAAGCGGACGGGGCGGGAATTGAACCCGCCAACCTCGCAAGGTCTCTAACCATGTATTCCAGACGATCAGTCGAATTTGAATTGTTCCCAACGAGAGAGCTGACAGAAGGTTTTTAGAATGCGCGACTGCCCGTTCCGCCACTGCGCGGTTTACTATCGCTTCTGCGCAGACAGGATTCGAACCTGCACGATCGTCTCCGACCACATTCTTCTCATGTATTCCATCAAGGCAGTTGGGAATGACTCCGTTATGCAGAATAAAATGACCGACGAAGTGATGAACCAGAGAATACGCTGCTCTATCCGATTGAGCTACTGCACCCATTTACGAAAGGGGGTGCAAGCAGGATTCGAACCTGCAACCAGCGGGTCCCTTAACCATGTACTCCGACTCGGCAGTCGATCATGTAGGAAACCACCTGCCTGTTTTCACGGCAGGTGTTGTTGAACTGATCAGAGATTTCATCAAACCTGACGACAAGACCCGCGTCCTGCGAATAAGGTTCAGACTTTCCTGACACCATTTTCAGAAAATCTGAAATGCCGATGTTGACGGAGCGCGTATAAAAAAAGCCGCACCATCAAAGGTGCGGCTCAGGGAATTGTGTCGACGGGTTTCGACAGACCAGTTCCTCAGCACAACCGGAAATCAAACGGGTCGACTCCCTCTCGCGAGTGCCCGATCTTTATTAACTGACGATGTCGTCCACTGAATCCGAAAAGACGGAATCAGCGAGCGGTGCCGGTGCGGGAGCGTCAATCTCATCGAGATAGAATTCGTAGAAGCTCGTTTCCGCGAATTTCGCGCCCAGCCCGACATCGCCGGTATTCACCAGCGATCCGAATTCTGCGGTGAGAACGGGAGCGAAGTCGACATACAGGTGAACGGTGCTTCCATAGACCCGGATGTCGAATTGAATCTGTTCGTCCAAGTCCACAAAGTCGGTGGTCTCGGCGAGGGGACTCGCAAAATCGCCCTGGTAATGGCCGATGACCCACTTGTTTTCGTTCTGCAGGATACCGGCATATTTGAAATCGTTCTCGTTAACGTAGTCGAAAATGATGAACCCGTTGTAGTCGCGATCGGTCGATTCCAGTCCGGATGGAGAAAGTAATTCGAGGGTCGTACGGACATAGAAGTTTTCCGGGAGTTGATACGGCGTCGGCAGAGTCAACACCCCGAGATCCCCGGTTTCCGTGCCATCGAATGTGTCCGAGTAGTCACCTTGGGTGCGCCGTTTATCCCATTGCGCTTCATTGAAGTATTCGAACTGGCCTCCAGCGACTGACCGGAAGTCTTCGATGTAGTCCGGCGAGAAATCGACCGGGTTATCGACTGTCTCATCGAGTTCAAAGTTATCGAAGAGCGTGCTGCCTGTCCGAACCATCAGGCCAACTGATCCGCCATAAGCCTTGGCTCCGAAATTGGCTGACAGGATCGATTCGCCATTCAGAGAGATTTCCGCAGTATTTCCCTCGACTGCGAGATGGAATCGATAGTTCTGGTTCGTCGCCAGGAATCGTCCGATCGAGGCGAAGGATTTATTGGCGACAGTCGAGTTGACGCCATCCACGACTTTTCCGATGGTCCACAATTGGGCTTCTGTGACCCCCGCGTATTTGAAGTTCTGATCATCGACATAATCGAATACGATGTAACCGTCTGCACTGAGCCCGGAACCCGTTTCGAACACGACGTCGACACCAACATTGAAGTGATGCGGAAGCGGGTAGGAGTCAGGAAGGATGGCAATTTCGCGATCAGGTCCGCTGTTCTTATCGAACTTCAACACCTTGCTGCCACCACTGGTGATGACCGATCCCGTAGTCGTGCCCTGGTATTCCAGGAGGCCGGTCGTTCCCGACTCGAAGTCTTCGGTATAGGGGATGTGCTCGTAACCACCGATCGTTATCACATCGTCGACTTCAAACCAGTTGAACCTGGTTTTGGCGTTGTAAGACGCGAGGCCGGTTTTACCGTCGTTGAGACTCTCGCCAAAGTCCACGGTGCCGATGAGTTCCGAATCGACCTTCATGCTGACACTGCTGTCGTTGATATCCAGATGGATGACATAGGGCGTGAACAGGTCAATGGTGCGGCCCGTGTCGTCCCAGTCGACCTGAAACAACCGATTGCCCCAGTTCCCTTCGAAGTGTCCAATGACCCACTGGTTCTGCCCCGTAAACATTCCCGCGTATTTGAAGTCGGAGTCACTGACATAGTCAAACACCACGAAGCCATCGTGCCATTTGCCTGCCTCGTATATTGAGGTGATTTCTGTGGCGATGTCAAGATTCGCCGGCAGCATAGAATCCGTCGTCAGTGTCGCGGTGCCAAGGCCGCCCCCGATTGTGGAATTAATCTGCAGATAACCCTCGGAATCGTCGGTCAACACCGAGACTTTTTCTGGTGACTGTGTCGAGAAGGACGTCAGTTCGCCGCTGTCGAATCCTTCAAAATGCGGAAAGTCCGGCGATGCGGGCGTTCGAACGGTGACATTGTCGAACCAGGTCTTAGCGTTGTAGGAAGCAACACCCAGATCCCCGCCGGTGACGTCGTCACCAAAGTCGTAGCCGACGATCGCCTCTCCGTCCACAAACAGCTGGACCGCGGATCCATCAATTTCCAGATGCATCAGATAGTCCCTGTTTACTTGAACCGTTCGGCCCTCATCGTCCCAGTCGATGGAGGCGAACCGTCTTCCCAACTGATTGCCATCGTATTGGCCGATGACCCACTTGTTGTGTCCGACAAATGTGCCAGCGTACTTAAAGTCCGTGGGGCTCTGATAGTCGAAGATCAGAAACGCATCATTCCATGAGCGGGGCGCCTGCTTTGAATGGAATTCAGCGCCCAGGTCGAAACGTTCCGGAAGCGGTTCCACAAGATCGATCGTCGCGATGCTGAAACCCAGATCGACCGAATTATCGAACTGCAGATACTGATTGTTGGCCTGTTCGGCATTGTTGAACTGGTCGACGATAGAGGTCGTCGACGGATGATGGAGGGTAAGGCCGTCGGCGTTGTCTTCGAAGTTCTGTTCAAAAAGCACATCTCCACCAACTGTCGCGATCGCGCTGGTGCCCGACAGCATCTGTCGGTCTTCGAGTTTCTCCAGTCCACCCTGACAGAGAGTCGGTCGTTGTGTTTGACGCCGAACTGTTGATCGAAATTGTTTCGACGGGCGGGGAAACAGTGCGCGCACCGCCATCGCAAATGTTTGGATGAAGGCCATGGGGATGTCCTTTTGGAGCTAAATCGAGGTTGTTCATCCCGCCGGGAGGCAGGAGCGGCTCAGGTGGGAAAAGCCTGGGTAGGTTGGCAAGCGCCAGTGAAGCACTTCGGAGAAATACGCAGGGTCACAAGCGATTCAACGGATTAATTTTAAAAACCTGCATCTTCATACAAGCTCGATCGAAGCGCATATTGATCCTTATATTTTCTTAACACTTGGTAAACGCTGCTCTGTAACGCGACTCTCTAAGAGAGTCAGGCGAACGAAATCAGGCAGTCTTGCTCAATGACGAAGCACAACGTCATCAATTTCTGCGAGCTTGCGCGCTTACTGCGCGACACGCTTCATTCTTCGGCACATTCCATTGTTTCAACGAGCGACGACAAATTCGTTTTGTCTGGCACATCTTCGTGATGAGTGCCTTCTATCTATAGAACGGATGGGCGTATCATCCTTCGTACATTTTTCGCCGTTTTTGCGATGAACTTATCGTAAAGTCGAAGAAAGTGTCACGATGGAATACGCTGATTGGATTCGTACAACTCAACTTAGCGCAATGTGAATCCACCACGTTTTTTTTCGACAAACAAAACAGCAGCGCGCTGTTTTAGAATTTCTGAAAGACGTTCTGCAGCTCATTAAGTTCGCCGTCCGAGCATGGCCTCCCACCGACTAATACGGGACCGCACGATCCACTCGACGCTCTACTTCAAGCCGACCTTTGCTTTCCGGCAGGGATGGCCCGTCTGGAAAATTTCGCACGATTCCTCGTCAATGGGGAAGGAGGTCCTCTTGTCGAAGACGCGCACTCGAAATTATAATTTGCGAGATCGAGCTGCCGCGGCCTCCTGATGCTGGCCACCGGAATTCAGCTCCCCGTTCTTCTGTGATCCCCCTCCCTTGCCAAACCGCCCACCAGACCTGTTCTCCCCGAAACGCAACTGCTATTTGCAGGGATCGAAGCGGTCTGTCGTACTCAAAGCGATCCTGCTCTGGTTCGCCGTCAGCGGTTGGCTGCTTGGCCTGTCGACCTCGATGGGGGTGGCGGCCCCCCTGACGAAACACCTGGTCGAGCCAGTCTCCCAGATCAATCCCACCCCGTCGCCGCCTGTCTGCTTTCAGTCGCTGCCGGCCGATGAGAGCGATGCCGTTCGGTGGTCAGAGTCTCTGACTCCCGCGAGGCAACCGGCCGCTGGCCTGAATCCCTGGAAATTCCTGCCCGCCAGTGCTGCTGTCCGCCACTGGCCGGCCTTTGGACCTCACAGCACACCGGTCTCCGGTGGCCCCACCCTGTTTCTGCTGCAGATATTGTTACGGCGATGAACCGCCGCGAAGCCACCCGACTATTCGCGTCCTGTTCTTAGCTTTTCACCGTAACTTTCCGGGCGAAGTCCCCGTTTTTCAACGCCCCCACGATCCGCACGCCCTCTTTACGTGCGGACTTGGCGAACGCGCGAGCGAGGGTCTCCCGATCTATCGACAGCGAGAAACCAAATGTCAAATCGCATTCACACTACAGAAACCCACCCCCACCATCTGGAGCAATTACTGGAACGAGTCATGCAACTGGCGGACGAAGCACGATACGTGGAAGCGTTCCGTCTGCTGGACGCAGAACAGTCTTTCGTTCCGGAGATTCGCAACGCCCGGGGGGTCTGCCTGATGCGGACCCACCGTTACCGGGATGCTCTGGAACTGTTCAAGTCTCTGGTAATTCCGCACAACTGCACCTGGCTCAAACAGGATCTTCCCCTCATCTACCGAACCAACCTTATCACGGCGTTCATGCTGGCCAAGTTACCGCAGGGAGCCAATGCCGCGCTTATGGAAACGCGTGAGGTCGACCACCCGTCCGTCGTTCGTTTGCGGAGGGCGCTGGATGAATGGGTTAAGCGGCTCCCCTGGTCCAAATGGCTGCAGTGGAAATACGGACTCGACCTCGAGGAACAGGTCACCCTCGATTTTGATCCGGGTGACTTCGTCGATCCACTGACCTCTCCCCGTAAGCCCAAACCTGTCGAGAACGGTAAACCGCGCTGGCCGATTCAGCCGGCGGCGTAGTCATTCGCATTCGCTCCCCTTCCTTCTAAAGCCTTTCGAATTGAATCTGTATGAGCAACCCCTCCCCTTTCGGTCTAACCCGCTGGTTGATCTGTATCATCGCATCGATCGGTTTCGCGTTTGATATTTACGAACTGTTGATGCTGCCGTTGATCATCCGACCGGCATTGCAGGACCTGATCGGCGCCAGCCCCGGGTCGCCGGAGTTTTCGTTCTGGGTGGGGATGCTCTTTTTCATACCGGCCATGGTCGGGGGCGTGTTCGGACTTCTCGGCGGTTACCTGACCGACCTCTGGGGTCGCCGGAAAGTTCTCGTCGGCAGTATTCTGCTCTATGCGTTCTCAGCCTGCGCCGCGGGTTTCGCGACCTCGATCGAAATGCTGCTCTTCCTGAGATGCACGACCTTCATTGGGGTCTGCGTCGAATTCGTCGCCGCCGTCGCCTGGCTCGCCGAGCTCTTCCCTGATCAGAAGCAGCGAGAAGGTGTCCTCGGTTTCACGCAGGCGTTCTCGTCACTGGGGGGGCTGCTTGTCACCGGCGCCAACTGGCTGGCCGTGCAATATGGCGACCTGCTCCCCGCCATCCAGGGGGGCCACGAAGCCTGGCGTTACACATTGATATCGGGTGTCATCCCCGCGCTCCCTCTGTTATTGATCCGTCCATTCCTGCCGGAATCGCCCGAGTGGCAGGCGAAGAAGGATGCCGGAACATTGAAGCGACCGAGCCTCAAGGCCTTGTTCTCCGATCAGTATCGCCGCACCACGATTGTGACGACACTCATGTTTGCCTGCAGTTACGGTGCCGCGTTCGGCGCGCTGCAACAGACACCGCAGATGGTTCCTGAACTTCCGCAGGTCAAAGCTCAGACGGCCGACAAGCCGGTTCCTGAACAGAAAAAAATCGAACAACAGGTCACGGCTGGCGTGAATTTCTACCAGGAGATCGGCGGCCTGACCGGACGCTTCCTGCTCGCGGTCTGCGCGATCTATATCGTCAGCCGCCGCAAGCTCATTCGCCTTTTCCTGTTCCCCGGGATGATCCTGATCCCGCTCGTCTACTTCTTCCCGGCGCGCGACAACCTGGATCTCCTCAAGTGGGGTATCTTTGCAGTGGGCATGCTGACGATCGGGCAGTTCAGCTTCTGGGGAAACTACCTGCCCCGCGTCTATCCCGTGCACCTGCGCGGAACCGGGGAGAGCTTCGCCGCGAATATCGGCGGGCGGATGATCGGCACCT
>PABD01000023.1 GCA_002702685.1 Planctomyces sp. | reverse complement strand
GATTTTGATGTTCTTCGCGGGCCGGACGGTTCCCATGTAGTCGTTGTCCTGCCCCGCCATGATACGCAGCAGCGTACTTTTTCCGGCACCATTCCCCCCGAGGACACCGATTTTGGCTCCGGGGAAGAAGGCGAGGTTAATGTTGCTCAGCACCTCTTTCTCGTCGTAGATACGAGTGAGGCCTTCGATCGACATAATGTATTGCTGGGACATAATTTTCGTTTGGTTAGAAATTGGGACCAAGGGGGAATCGGGCGTTTTCCTGCAACCGGTGCGGCTCGACCGGGAGGAACAGGACCGCCAGTAGACATTACCAGGATGGGCGGTGGAATTCTGCAGTGGGTGATAATTCAGCGCAATGCCGTTTACAAGGGCAAACCCCGGGATTTCAGCCGGGCGAAACCCACAAAGCAGGCTGAGAGTGGATGATTCTTGCGGGAGACAGCATCGAATGCTCCACGACGAGGCTGATCAACAGCTCGACCTATCCATGTCGATCTGTGTTCATCTGGGGTTCCAAACCGAAAAAGCATACGGCTGATTGCCGTGACAACCCGGACAACACTTGCGTGATTGTCCGGGCTATCCTTGGAGGCTCAATGCCTACTCATCATTCATGTGAAAGCTGAGTCGCATCTGCGGGTCCGTGTTCTGTTCGAATTCGCGGTAGAGCAGGCTCGGTTGGATGTCGCGATTGTGTTGGTATTTTTCGCTTTTATATTCCTGAATCGGACCTTCCAGCGTGTGATAGAAGATCTGACAGATCGGAACGTGGGGGTAGATGCGGACGGGCTGGACGGCGAACATCTCGAGGGTCCAGTAGCCACTGAATCCGACATCGCCGAAACCGGCGGTACAGTGGACGATCAGCCCGAGACGACCGATCGAGGAACGCCCCTCCAGCATGGGGACGAAGTTGTGCGTTTCGGTTCGTTCGACCGTCCGACCCAGGTAGAGCTTATGCGGTTGGAGTACGAACCCTTCTTCAGGGATTTCATACCGGCGGTACCGATTGGGCCGTTTCATGTCGAGCACGATCTCTTCGTATACGAGGAGTTCATCGTGCAGAGTCAGGTTGTAGCTGTTCGGATTGAGCTGCGATTCGCGGAACGGTTCGATCTGGATGTTTTTACCCAACTGGGCTTTGATTTCCATTCCGGAGAGAATCATCAGCAACAGCCTAACGTCTAAAAAACGCGAAAAATCTGCCGTTGCCCGAAGCCTGTTCCTGTTGGCGAGCAGAACGGGTCGGGCATCGTTTCACAGTAGACCTTTCGGGAGCAGAATGCAACAGTTTCGTCGGAGAGACCGTCTTTGCCTCGGGCAAAATGGCCATCGCATCAAGCGGAAAGCAGTCGCCGTTCGAGCGTATCGACCAGTTCCCGCGCGGGCCATTCCCGCATGGCAAGTTTGAAAACCTCTTCCTTTTCGAGCGACTTGATAATTTTCTTTTCGGCCGACATCACCGTGCTGTGATTCCGTCCACCGAAATGTTCGCCGATGTCTTTGTAGGCCGCCTCCGTCAGTTTGCGCGTCAGGTAGATCGCAATCATTCGCGGCAGACTGACTTTACGGCTGCGGCTCTTCGATTTGATTTCTTCCGGCGTGATCCCGAAGAACTCCGCGACGATCGAATCGACATCGGCCATCCGCACGATCCGCACGCAATCCCGTTCGAGGTCCGACAGAATCTTCCGCGCGCTGTTCACCGACAGTTTCTGGCTGGCTTCAAGCATGCGGTGGGTTTCGAGGCAGTTGAGCGCCCCTTCCAGTTCCCGCACGTTCTGCTGAAACCGGGAGGCGACGAACTTGAGCACGCTACTACTGAGGGGGCTGCCCATCTGCCGGGCTTTGTGCTCGACAATCTGCTCGCGGGTCGTTTTGTCCGGAGCTTCAATTTTACAGACGAGTCCCGACAGAAACCGCGAGGTCAACTCGGTCGAAGTTTTCGTCAACAGGCGGGGATGCCGGTCGGAAGTCAGCACGATCTGGCAACCTTTCGCGTCAAGTTGCCGGAAGGTGTGCAGAAATTCTTCCTGCATCACCTTTTTGTTCTCAAGAAAATCGATGTCATCGACGAGCAGCACGTCGACATTGCGGAACTTGTGACGGAAGGCCGCGAGGGTCCGGTCCCGCAGGGCGAGCGAAAAGTAATTCGCGAAGGATTCGGCATTGAGCATCATCACGTTCAGATTCGGATGAAAATGCCGGATCGCCTTGTAAATACCTTCCAGCAAATGAGTTTTGCCCAAGCCGACGCTGCCGTGCAGATAGAGGGGGTTGAACCGCTCTCCGGGGAACTGCACCGCCTGCAGGGCTGCCGTGTAGGCGAGTTCGTTCGACTTGCCGCTGATAAAATCGTTCAGGCTGGCAAACTTGCGGCCCGTCCGTCGCGCCTGGCTCGGTTGCGGCAATGCCTTGGGAGCCACCGGCGCCGGGGAAGCGGTTGCCGAGGTCGCTTTGGCCGGCACTTTCATCTGGAGCGCGGCGAGGCTGACTTCCGCCGGAAGTCCAGGCGCCGGGGCCGATTTCACCGCCGGGATCTTGACCGTGGGGCGGCTCTTTTCGATCAGCGATGCGTCGACGTGAAAGCTGACGCGCGCCGAAGCACCCAGGAAATGGTGCGCGAGTTTGCTCAGCGGTGTGCGGAATTGTTTCTGCATCCAGCTCAACAGGAAAGGGCTGCCGACCGCAATGCAAAGTTCGTCCTGTTCCGTCGTCAGGGAGACCTTGTTAAGGAACCAACTCTCATAATTTTTTGACCCTATGTCTTCCCGCAGAAGTTCAAGAAAAGTCGATTCGCAAAAATCGTGCGGCTGCACCATCGCCAAGGATTGGGCCTGCATCGTGCATCCCTTTGGGGCTGTGTCTTGTAGCCTGTCATTGCGCGCAATTCCTCCGTTAACATCGAGTAGAGAAACTCAGGGGAACGAAGAGAGAAGTAGCAGTCCGTTACTGAATTGACGCGAACACGAATCCTTGTAGTCAAAGAGAGGTTTGATAAGACGGGAGAATTCGGCAGTTCGCGTTGCACCATGCTGACTGCCGAAAGGACGACTCGTTCACTGTAGCTCGATATTATCCTCCCGGCTCTGACTGTCAAACCTCAGGGAAGCAAATTCTGAAAGAGATTTTTTCGGCGGAGATCGGGCGACGCTCCTTCTCCGAAAATTCATGTATCTTCACGGACACAACTTTTTTTCTCCACCCGCAAATCGAGACAGACCATGTTGAGAAGTTGTGGATTTCGAAGAAAAATATCGAGCACGACTTCAGAAAGTCGGATCCGTTACCGGTGACCTTGGATCAAATCACGATCACCTAAACTGTTGCCGCGTAACGGTCTATTTTCGAATCATGACTTGCCGCGTCGACGTCTGTGAGAACCCGAGCCGACGATAAATCTCCAGCGCATAATGATTTCGTGAATCGACCGCGAGAAAGATCGCCGCCCTCCCGCGGGCGCGGCATCGATTGATAGATTCCTGCAACATGTAGCTTCCCAGACCACTGCCACGATGCTCTGGGACGACGCCCATATAAGCGACTTCCCACTTGTTATCGATCTCAAAATCACGCAATAGAATCAGCCCGGCAGGCTCTTCTGCAATGGAATACAGAAACCAGAGCTCAGGATCAAACGGACCATTCTGCCGGTGACTGTCGAGTGACTCTTTCCCCGTGCGCATGAGGTTGAATTGCGGCACATCCAACGTCTCTTCGTAAGTCCGCTCGAGCGTCCGTTCGAATAATTCCCGGTCATCAAGTTCGGCCAATGACGTCGCGCGGCAGTCCGCCTCCCGTTTGAGTTGCGGTTCCTGCGCCGGTTCTTCGTTCAGCGGGCATTCCATGAAAAAAAGCTGCGCGAGCGGTTCGAACTGATTCTTTTCGAGCAGGCTCTGCTCATCGAGCGATTCGGGATCGAGCATCGCTTGGGCATAAACAATTCCGGCGTCCCGTTGCCACTGTTCGATTTCCCGCAGAAGCGCCGAGCCGACTCGCTGCCAGTTGGCGGAATCGAGCACCACCGGGGGCCAGACAAACGCGGAACGGTCCTGTTGCGTGAGAGTCAGACAGGCCCCGACATCGGTCCCGTCTTCTTCGGCGAGGTAAAGCCCCTGCAGTTGCAACTCCCCCCGCTCTTCCGCTTCCAGCACCGCGGAAATCTGATCAGCCCGTTCATGCGGCAGCAGGTCGTGAAAAAGCACCCGAAGCGCGCGTTCCTTTTTGTCCCCGCTGGCGGGTGAGACCTGGATACTCATGTACAATCCCTCGCCACAGGACTTCCGAATACGGGAGATGGGGATAAGACATTACCCGAGAACGCGACAAATGATCAAAAAATACTGGAACTAATCATCAATACGTTTTGTTCCCCTGGAATGTAAAGTCGCTACAATTGACCTCTTCGATAAATTCTCAAAGTGACGGAAGGATCATCTGATGAGCGCCATAGAACAAGCCATTCAACATTGGGAACTTGCCCGTGGACAGACTCTGGCGATGCTGGACACGATTGACGAACTGGCGGATCCGCTGGGTGTGCTGGGCTGGCGACCCAGTCCGGGACGGGCACACATCTGCTGGCAATTGATGCATATCGCCATTACGGAAGAGATCTTCGCTACGGCTTTCCTGCAGAACTCGGAACCCGGGCTGACGAATCTGGTGCTCCGTTTCCGTCGCGACAGTACTCCCGATGACGAAATTCATTCACCGGAAGAAATCCGCAACACTCTCATCACCACCCGCACTCATCTGCTCGAGTCGATCCGCTCCTTTGAGGGGAGCGACCTCAGCCAACTGACAGCGGGTCGTCAGGAGCGAGGGTGGTCTATCGCAAAATTGCTCACCATCGTCTCCTGGCACGAAGCGCATCACCAGGGGCAAGCCCACTTCTGTCTGAACAGCTGGAAGGCGGCTTATAAATAAAGTGGCCCGGAATGCGGCCTCTTGATCGATTTCCTTTCTCGATTCTGCGATTTCCTGTCGCAAGCGCGGGACGCGCACTGTTGGAGTTACTCGATGTCCACACCCTCCGGATTACTGACCGTTCCTGAACTCAAAGACCTCGTTGAAAAAGACGAGATCGATACCGTCGCGGTCGTCTTTATCGACCTTTACGGTCGTATGGTTGGCAAACGTTTTGATGCCCATTTCTTCCTGGAGGCCGTCGCCGAGGGAGGCACCCATGCGTGTAATTATCTGCTCACCGTCGACATGGAAATGGAACCGGTTCCGGGATACACATTCGCCAATTGGGAAAACGGTTACGGTGACTTCCACTTGCTCCCTGACCTGACGACGCTCCGCCGGGCGGCCTGGCTCGACAAGACGTCGCTCATTCTCTGCAACCTGCAGAACGATGCCACCCACGCGCCGGTTCATGAAGCGCCGCGAAGCCTGCTCAATCATCAGATCGCAATGGCCGAGGCAGCCGGCTTTCAGGCCAAGGCGGGGTCGGAGCTCGAGTACTATCTGTTCAACGACAGCTACCGGCAAGCGCACGAAAAGAACTTCCAGAAACTGCAGACCGCCGGCTGGTACATCGAAGACTACCACATGCTGCAAGGCGCGCGGGAGGAATCATTCAATGGTGCCGTGCGTCGCTATCTCAGCCAGTCGGGGGTGACCGTCGAATGCACCAAAGGGGAATGGGGAACGGGACAGCACGAGCTGAATGTCAAATACGACGACATCCTCAAGATGGCCGACAACCATGCGATTTATAAACAATGCCTGAAGGAGACCGCCGACCGGATGGGCGTAAGCGTCACCTTCATGGCGAAGTTCGAAACGAACTGGGCCGGATCGAGCAGTCATATCCATCTCAGCCTGTGGAAGGATGGAACCAACGCCTTCAGCGGTAAAGACAAGTTCGGTCCGATTGCCTGCAGCGAGACATTCCGGCATTTCCTCGGTGGCTGGATTTGCTACGCCGCCGATGTCGCCCCCTTCTACGCGCCGACCGTGAATTCGTACAAACGGTTCCAGTCCGGATCCTGGGCTCCGACCCGTCTCGCCTGGAGCAACGACAACCGGACCGCCGGTTTCCGAATTGTCGGCAGTGGCCAGAGCCTGCGGATTGAATGTCGCATTCCCGGCGCGGACTGCAACCCGTATCTCGCGTTTGCCGCGTCACTTGCTTCCGGTATGGAAGGGATCAAACAGAAAATCGAGCCGCCGGAATGTTTCTCAGGCGACATGTACCACGCCGACGAAATTCCCGAAGTTCCGAAAACTCTGCATGAAGCGACCGATCTCTTCGAGCGTTCGGAGTTCGTCCGCGAAGCCTTCGGCGAGGCGGTGCAACACCACTACACCCACTTCTTCCGCACCGAGCAGGCGGCCTACGATCGCGAAATCACTGACTGGGAACGCCGCCGCTACTTCGAACGGATCTGAGGCTATGGCATTGCCAGATCGACTCGACAACCTGTCCCCCTCGACCCTATTTCTCCTCCAACATTCGCACCTTTATGAACGCACCTTTAATCGGGATTACGACCTACGGTCGTGATGAATCGAACCGGTTCAATTTACCTGGTGAATATGTCGACTCCGTCCGACGGGCGGGGGGATTGCCCGTCCTGATTCCGCCGGGCGAAACACAATTCGAACAGTTGGTCGGAATGCTGGATGGCTTCGTGCTCGCCGGGGGTGGCGACATCGACCCCCGCCGGTATGAAGGTTCGATGCACGAGACGATCTACATGCTGGATGAGGAACGGGATTCGTCCGAGGCCGCCCTGACGGTGCGCGTCCTCGACTTGAACAAACCAGTCCTCGCCATCTGTCGCGGTTTGCAGATGGTCAACGTTGTCCGAGGAGGTTCACTTCATCCGCACCTGCCCGATGTCTACGGGGAATCGATCCACCACCGGATGCCCCCCCGCGAACCGACGCCGCACGAAGTCCGGCTGGATCCCGATTCCAGCCTGGCCGACATCCTCGGGACGCATGAATTCACGTCGTCGTCGTGGCATCACCAGTCGGTGAACAGAGTGGGCGATGGCCTCAAAATCGTGGGAGCGGCGGCCGACGGAGTGATCGAAGCCCTCGAATGCCCGGAACATCACTGGCTGTACGCCGTCCAGTGGCACCCCGAACTGACCTCCGCCATCGATCCGATTCAGCAACGGTTGTTCGACCGGTTCGTGCAGGCGTGCCAGGGGTAGAAAAGTGCATCCCGGCATAATTCCTTTTTTCCCCGAAACTTCATACATTCCCCTAACGAGCGCTTTCTTCCTCCACACTCATCGGACATCCGGGTGAGTTGGTGGTCCCCCCTCATTCAGACATTCGGCTGACAAACTTCAGCAACATTCGCGCAGGAGATATTTACGATGCGGTTGGCAGATAAAGTAGCGTTGATTACCGGAGCTTCCAGCGGCATCGGCCGAGAGTCGTGTCTGCTCTTTGCCAAAGAAGGGGCTAAGATCGTTGGCGTCGACATGAATGTGGACGGCGGTGAAGAGACGGTCGCCATGGTGAAGGAAGCCGGTGGCGACGCCATCTTTGTCAAAGCCGATGTCTCGAGCGCCAAAGACAGCGAGAACATGGTTACCCAGGCAGAAAAGACCTTCGGTAAGCTCAACATCATGTTCAACAACGCTGGCATCATGGATAGCCGCGACGGAACCTCGCAGGATACCGACGAAGATGTCTGGGACCTGACGATGAACGTCAACCTGAAAGGGGTCTTCTTGGGATGCAAGTACGGCATCCCTGCCCTGCAGCGCGCGGGAGGGGGTTCGATCATCAACACGGGTTCCTTCGTCGCACTGCTCGGAGCGGCGACGCCGCAGGTGGCCTATACAGCGAGTAAAGGGGGCGTTGTGGCGCTGACGCGCGAACTGGCTGTGATCCACGCCCGTGAGAACATCCGCGTGAACGCCCTCTGCCCCGGTCCACTGCAGACGGAACTGCTGATGAAGTTCCTCAACACGGAAGAGAAAAAACAGCGTCGCCTCGTCCACATTCCGATGGGCCGTTTCGGTCTCGCCAAGGAAATGGCGCAGGCAACCTTGTTCCTCGCCTCCGATGAATCCTCCTACATGACCGGCACCGAATTCGTCGTCGACGGCGGTATCACCGCCGCCTACGTGACCCCCGAGTAACGATCGTCAGCGGGCGGTCCAGACAAACCGTCGAAAGCGTGTCCCAGACAATCCCTCCAAGGTTGTCTGGGTTGCGCAGCAATACAAAGCGCTGAATCCCGATTCCGCTTAAGAGACCACTCGCCCCAACTCAAACCGATCGCTTCGTCTTCACCAGCACTAAGATTGCCGCGATGGACAGAATGAGCCACGCGTAAAAATAGATCATGCCGGTCGGTGTCTGCAGGGTCCAGTCCGCGAACCAGTGCCAGGGAAACCTCTCGAGTAGGAAGTTGAAGACGTAGTAGCAGGCCGTCGTCGCGAGCAGTAACCAGGCTCCCATCCGGGAGGCGGAGTTATCCTGTTCGCTTCGTCTGGCCCAGTAGATCGCCAGTACGGTCAAAAGCAGCAGTGGCAGCGCGATGATGAGCGGCCAGGCCACATGTGTTGGAATGAGTGAAGGGACCGACTCCGAACCGAGCCCGACCGCGCGAAAGGCTTTGACCGCGATCGGCATCGCTACGACAGGCAGTGCATACAGGAATGGCCAGTAGCGACCGCCGATAATCCCGGTAGCCGGGACGACCGCCATCACGAGTCCGAATTCATGAAAGCGTCCGAGGGCGGACTCTTCGTATCGCCAGCCGATGATAAATACAAACAGATACGCGAGCAGCAGACAGATTTCCCAGTTGAGCGGCATCGTGACCGGTTCCGCCCCTGCGCTACGGCTGATGCGGTTTCGATGGAACCAGACAGCGAATCCGAAGACCGTTCCCGCAACCAGGCCGAAGGTGCATTCCATCAGATTCCAACTGTTCTTTCCGATGTAAATCGGCAGCAACTCACGAAAGCCATCCGGGTCGAAGGCGTTTGCGGCCTGCAATGATTGCCCGATCGGGAAACCGAGACCCGCTACAAATCCCCACAGCCCCAGGAGCACTCCCAACCGGTCTTTCCGCACCAGTTGCAGATAGAGCAGACCCGCAATATAAGGCAGCAACACACCTCCCCAGTTTTCGGGACGGGGATTGACGAATTCCGCGGGTTCCCAGCGCCAGTCGTCGGAGAAATAGAGATAGGGAAGGATCCGTTCAGCCGGTTGGTAGGGTGTATTGAGAAGCCAGATACCACCGATGAGCAGCAGGACCGCCGCGATCATCATCAGGAAGATTTCCAGCGGATCGTAGGCTTTATCTCCGAGGCCCATTCCGAGGAACAGACCGGCGACTCCCATCCAGAGCCCCCCCTTGATGGCCAGCCCCAGCATCCCCCACCAGTAAGCGGCGTCATTCCACTGTTTCTCGTAGACCTTTTCGCCGGCCTCGTTGACGACCAATTGTCGGTGGACTTCGTAATCCTGCGTCAGCCCGATCGTCTCGCCGTAGGACATCGAACCGCCGATCCCCACCGCCATGGAAAGGAGGGCGACAGCGCGAGCTCCTTTGAGCGAATTCCCTCCCGGGAAATAGAGCATGACCAGCGTGAACCCGACAAGGGGTCCGAAGATCATCGCTCCCGTCTCGTGACCGAACTGGCCGCGTATCCCCCAGGCCATCGCCCCGGCCAGTCCGCACAGAATGAGACTGAGGAGAAGTAACGGTATCGGCGACAGACCACGGATCTCCGTGTCTGCTGGATCGGAAGAGGTCGTCATGGAAAGGACCAGGCTCTGAAGGCGAAGAAGTGGGGATGCGAGGTGATTGTGCGATTCAATGTACTCGAAAACAGGCTCCTCTTTCCAGCATGAGGCCGGGGATCCCCGGCCCCTCGCACCGCTTCCGTTGACAGACCGGTCACACGGCGAGGATGATTACTGATTCCCCTTCAGCATTCGAACCCGATCGCAAATCTGTCCCTGCTCTAAGAATAAGTCTCATGCGCAACTCGGAAATTGCTGCCTATTTCAACGAACTTGCTGACCTGCTCGAAATTCAGGGGGCGAACCCGTTCCGCATACGTGCCTACCGCAACGGTGCCCGCACGCTGGAATCGACCAAGGTCGAACTGACGCGCATGGTGGAAGAGGACTTTGACCTGACCGAACTACCCGGCATCGGCGACGACCTGGCGGAAAAGATCGTCGCGATTGTGCAGACGGGAGAACTCAAGCAACTGACCGAACTGCGTGAGAAAGTCCCCACGGGCGTGGTCGACATGTTGCGGATACCGGGCATCGGCCCCAAAAAGGTGCACACCTTTTATTATGAGCTGAAAATCGACACGCTTGAACACTTAAAGCAGGCGGCTGAAGCAGGAGAGCTGGCGAAGATCAAAGGGTTCGGCAAGAAGACCGAACAGGCCATCATCGAGGGGATCGACAGTCTCGACCTCACCAATCTCCGGTTCTATCTCGCCGAAGCCAAAACGTACGCCGATGAAATCTGCGATGACCTGCGTAAACTCAAATCCGTCAAGCAGGCGGAAGTTGCGGGGAGTTGCCGCCGTCGCAAAGAGACAGTGGGGGATCTCGACCTTCTCGTAACCTCGTCCGACTCCGGGGAAGCGATGGACGCGCTGGCCAACCATTCGCTCGTCACGAAAGTGCTCGCGCGGGGAGATACCAAACAGCGTGTGCGGTTGACGAACGGAATCGAACTCGACCTGCGCGTCGTTCCTGATGAGTCATACGGCGCCGCGCTTTTGTATTTCACTGGCTCGAAGGAACATAACATCGTCCTGCGACGTCGCGCACAGGACCGGGATCTCAAGCTCAACGAATACGGGCTCTTCCAGGGGGACAAACTGGTCGCTGGCAAAACCGAAGAGGAGGTCTACAAAACGCTTGATCTCGTCTGGGTTCCACCGGAGCTCAGGGAGAACTGGCTCGAGTTTGGCTTCGAGGAAGCCGGCCAGATGCCCGAGCTAGTTGAACTCGAAGACATCAAGGGCGATCTGCACATGCACACGACCGCTTCCGACGGAACGGCCAGTATTGAAGAGATGGCGGAGGCCGCGAAGAAACAGGGGCTCAAGTACATTGCGATCACTGACCACAGCAAACGGGTCACGATGGCGAACGGGCTCGACGGGAAGCGGTTACTCAAGCATTGGGAAGAGATCGACCGCGTCAACGAGGCAACCAAAGGGATCGACATTCTCAAGGGAATTGAATGCGACATTCTCGAAGACGGCACGCTCGACCTGGAAGACGATGTACTCAAGGAAGGAGACTGGGTGATTGCCGTTCTGCATTACGGTCTAAAACAACCTCGCAAACAAATCATGAAACGACTGATGACCGCGATACAGAACCCCTACGTGCACATGATCGGACATCCGACCGGGCGTCTGATACTGAAACGGCCCGGTGCGGACATTGACATGGACGAGTTTCTGCAGGCGGCTGCCGACCACGGTACGCTGGTCGAGATCAACGCGCACTTCAGCCGACTCGACCTCAACGAAGTTCACGCGGCCGCGGCGAAAGAAAAAGGGATCCCGATCGTGATCAATACCGACGCGCATTCTCCGGAAGGGTTCAATGTTCGCCAGTATGGCATCTACCAGGCAAGGCGGGCGGGACTGACGAAGGACGACATTGCCAACACCCGTACCTGGGCCCAGATGAAGAAGCTGATGAAGTAACGACGATTGAGTGCCGTCACCGCTTCTGGTAGAACTGCCGGTAGTGGAATCGCTCACTCAGGAAGGAATGCACCGATGGCTGAAAAGACGATCTTCAAGAAAATCATTGATGGCGAGATCCCCGCCGACCTCGTCTACGAAGACGAACAGGCGATTGCGTTTCGCGATGTGAATCCGCAGGCGCCGACGCACATCCTGATCATCCCCCGCAAGGAGATCGCGTCGATCGATGACCTCACCCCCGAAGATGAACCCTTGATGGGGCACCTTTTCCTTGTGGCGCAGAAAATTGCGAAACAGGAAAACCTGACCGACGGCTACCGCACCGTCATCAACTGCGGTGAAGGAGCCGGCCAGACCGTCTTCCACCTGCACGTCCACCTGTTGGGCGGCCGCGGCCTGACCTGGCCACCCGGCTGATGGATGGCCAGGATATTCAAAAAAATGGGTGGCCCAGACAATCACGAAGTGTTGTCCGGGTGCCGACGACACACAAAGGTTTCAGACGTAAGTGACGTGAAGGTCGAGCGACTCTGACATTAAATCGCATTCGCTGCCTTTGTGTTGCTGACGCCACCCAGACGCCCTGGCGCGATTGTCTGGGGCACCCGATTTCCAGGTAGTTCCTGGTGACCTTCATCCTTTGGTGGTTACATTCCGATACATCATTTTTCTTAATCCAGAGATATCCCATGGCAGCAAATGTTACCGGTCTCGACGCGTTGTACGCGGAGAAGTTTCCGACTTCGGCGAATCGTTACGAAAAAGCGTGCACCGTCTTTCCGAGTGGCGTGACGCACGACAGCCGGTACCTCGCCCCCTTCCCTGTCTATATCAAGAGCGCGCTGGGCGCTCACAAGACTGATCTCGATAACAACGACATCATCGACTACTGGATGGGGCACGGAGCATTACTCCTCGGGCATTCGCACCCCACGCTCGTTGCCGCCG